>JBHJOH010000108.1:0-21441 GCA_050329955.1 Acidimicrobiia bacterium
GACTGAAAGCTCTCAGCCTTCGGACCCAGGCCGGGGAACTCCCGGCAGCCGACCGTGTCATCCAGTCGGGTAAGCACAGATACGACTGGTGAACGCCAGTTATCCGGCCGGTAACAAACTCCCCGGAGGGCGTACTCGGGGTGAGAGCGAACGGAGAACCGGGCCTGGCTTTGCGCGGGGATGGTGAACGGTCCACGGTGAACGGTCGACTCTTCTCCCGATATAGTTCGGCACCGAACAATCGTGGAGGACAATGCGGTCTGCCATCGTCGACATCGCCGATCCGAACCTCTATGTCGACTCCGTGCCGCATGACCGGTTTCGCACGCTCCGGGTCGAACAGCCGCTCAGTTTCCATGAAGGAGAAGACGGCTCCGGCTTCTGGGCGGTGGTCCGGTACCAGGACGTCATCGATGTGGGGCGCGACTGGCGCACCTTCTCCTCAGCTCGGGGATCGACCCTCGAAGATCTCGATGAGGATCAGCTGGCGGTCCGGCGCTCGATGCTCGACCTCGATCCGCCCGCCCACACCCGACTGCGGCGCCTGGTGACGCCCGGTTTCACGCCGCGGGTGGTTCGCAGCTACGAACAGGCGTTCCGACTGCTCACGCGGGAGGTCATCGACCAGGCGATCGCCCAGGGCAGCTTCGATCTCGTGGCTGAGGTTTCCAAGTACCTGCCGGTGGTGTGGCTGTGCCGCCATCTGGGTGTACCCGAGGCCGACGCCGACAAGCTCATCGAGTGGACCGACCGGATGCTCGGACAATCCGACCCCGAATACCGGGAAGACGGGAGCGATCCGCGCGCCCGGTATGCGCCGTTCGGGACCATCGCCGGCCTCGAGGCGTACGAGTACGCCGCCGAGTGGGCCGCCGAGCGGAGGGCACGACCGGTCGACGACGTCATGACGACCATCCTGATGGCGGAACCCGATGGCGAGCCGCTCTCCGACGACGAATTCAAGAACTTCTTCACCGTTCTCATGATCGCCGGCCAGGAGGCCTCGCGTCATTCGATCTCACATGGAGTGCTGGCGTTCCTGGAGCACCCCGACCAGTTGGAGCGACTGATCGCCGATCCGAGCCTCATGCCGAGCGCCGTCGAAGAGGTCATCCGGTGGGCTTCGCCCATCTACCAGTTCCGCCGCACCGCCACTGCCGATGTCGCCATGCACGGCGAGACCATCGCCGCCGGCGACAAGGTGACGGTGTGGTACGTGTCGGCCAACTTCGACGAAACCGTCTTCTCCTCTCCCGAGGCCTTCGACATCACCCGCTCCCCCAACGAGCATGTCGCGTTCGGCAGGGGTGGGCCCCACTTCTGCCTCGGTGCGGGCCTGGCCCGGCTTCAGGTGCAGATCGCCTTCGAGGAACTGGCCCCGCGACTGGGTTCGCTCAAGCTGGTGGGCCCGGTGGAGCGCCTCCGGTCCAACTTCATCCATGGCATCAAACACCTGCCGATGGGAGTTCGCTGAACCGGATTCGTCATTCCTGGGCGACCTCGGCGATGGCGGCCTCCAGAACCTCGAGTTGGAGGTCCAAACCCGACAGGATGTGAGCCGTCATTGCCTCCTGGGCGGCGTGGCCGTCGCCCCGCTCGATCGCCGCCAGCACGTCATCGTGACTGGGGTCGGCGTGCAGGAAGTGCAGGTCGGCGGCATGCATCCTGGCGAACATGCGAAACGCCTGACCTCTCCCCCAGATCGAATCGACCGTCTCGAGGAACATGGCGTTACCGGTTGCTTCCACTATCGAGCGGTGCACGCGCCGATTCAGGTCGTAGCCCTCCTCGACACTGGAGGCGCCGTTGGCCGCTTCGGCGATGGCCGACCGGATCAACTCGATGGCGCCGGGGTCGCCCTGCTCGGCCACGAGCCGGGCCGCATACCCCTCAACGGCGGCACGCAACTCGTAGGTCGCCCGAACCTCCGCCAGGTCGAGAGAACGGACCATGAAGCCACCGCGCTCGCTGGCCTCGAGGATGCCCTCGGCCTCGAGCCGCAGCAGCGCCTCGCGAACCGGGGTTCGGGAGACGTCCATCTCCTCGGCCAGCACCTCCTGTACCAGCCGCTCGCCGGGAGGGACCCGTCCGGACACGACCGCGTCGAAGATCTGGCGGTAGACGAAGTCCGCCAGCCTGACCGTCGATCGTTCCAGCCGTTCGAACGCCATTCGCCCTCCTCGGGGGTACCTCCTGTGTCTCCGGAGGTTGACACTGCATACAGTATGCAAGGTGCAGTCGCGCATTCTACGCTGGAGCCCATGGTTGATATCGTCACGACCTCCGGAGGCGGACGCTTCGAGAAGATCGGCTCCTACAGCCGCGCCAAACGGGTCGGACCGTTCGTCTACGTGGCCGGCACCACGGCCATCGAACCGACCGGCAAGCTCCACGCCCCCTACGACACCTACGCCCAAACCATCTACGCCTTCGAGCGGGTGGCAAAGGCGTTGGCAGAAGTCGGGTCTTCGATGGAGGATGTGGTTCGCACCCGCATGTACTTCGCAAACATATCTTCGGCAGGCGATGCCGTCCGAGCCCACGGTGAGGTGTTTCGGGGCATCGACCCGGTCACCACGGGGTGTGAGGTCGGGCTCACCACGCCAGGAATGATGGTCGAGGTCGAGGTCGACGCCGTCATCGCGTCGATGCTCTGATCGCCCGTATTGCCGGCCGGTTTCGGTCCGGTCACGGGCGGGCTGGTTCTCGCAGCACTCCATATCTTTTCCCCCGGAATGGGCGACCCGCGTCCGCAGTGAGCACTACGTTGGTGGACCGTATACAGAATTCAGTGGACACTATTCGCTGAATCCACGGGTGGACGTGCGACGGAGGTGCAGGCATGGCAGATGTGGACATCGAAAAATCCGAGAGCCTCGTCAAGGGTCTCGGGACCTGGGACATCTTCGCTGCCGGGGTCGGGCTGGTGGTGGCGGCGAGCACGCTTGTCACCGACTTCCAGGGCTGGTTCGCCGGAGGAACCACCTTCGCTCTGGCGCTCGCCGCTTCCGCGGTGCTCAACCTGTTTCTCGGCCTGTCGGCCGCCGAGCTCGCCACGACGTATCCCAAAGCCGGCGCCCTCTACGACTACGGGGCGGCGGCGACACCCGGCGGGAAGACCGGGAAGACCTTCGTCGGGGTGTTCCTCGGCATGCTCTTCTACTCCATGTTCGCCTTCGCCGGTGGCGGCGAGACGACCGCCGGCGCATTCGGCGCCGTGGGCTTGTTCAACGGCGGCTCCGTGACGTTCTGGATCATCGTCATGACAGTGCTGGCCGTGATACCCAACCTGGTGGGCATCTTGGCGCTGGCGAAACTCGAACTCGGGTTACTCGTGGGCATGCTCGGAATTCGCTGGTTCTTCGGGCTGGCCGGGTTCGCTGGATTCTCGGAACTCGGTGCGTGGTCCTTCGACAACATCCCAGCCGCGGCGGCTGACTTTGCGGGCTACGCCGGGCTCCTGGCGCTCACGGGCGGCTTTGCCTTCTGGAGCTTCGTCGGGATCGAGTTCGTGGCTCCTCTGGCTGAAGAGACCAAGGATCCAACCCGTTCGATCCCACGCGGCATCGTCTATGGCATCGGCGCCATCCTGTTCACCTCCCTGTTCATGGGATTCGGCGTCAGCGGCCTGGCAGGCGACTGGATGGGCGTGTCCGCCGACTCGCCCCAGCTCGACGTCGGTATCGCCATGTTCGGCACCACGGGTCGGGTCCTGATGGCCATGGCCTCGGTGCTGGCCACCTTCGCCTCGATGACCGTCGTGTATGCCGCCATGCCCCGGATCCTCTACGGAATCTCCCGAAACGGCCACCTACTCGGTCCGCTCTCGAGGGTATTCGGCCACATCCACCCCAGATACCGGACTCCATGGGTGGCGATCCTGTTCACGGCGGTCCTGTACACGACGGTGGCAATCGCCTACGGAGGCGTGATAGAGCAGATCTTCACGGCGGCCTACGTGTGGATCCTGCTGTACGCCATTTACCACGTGCTGGTGATCGTTTCGCGGTTCACCAACCCCAACGTGTCCCGCCCCTTCAAACTGCCACTGGCGGTGCCGATCATCGGCTTCCTGATGACGGTCTATGTCTGGTGGAACGCATTCCTTCCGTTCGCGGACGGTCATGCATTCTTCGGACCGCGAGCGGCGATGTTCATCCTGCTGCCATCGCTGGTGGTGGCGATCCTCTCGGTGGCGCTGCGCAAGTACTCCGGCATCGTCGACCACCTCGAAGAAGAGGTTCACCAGCAGATATGAGCGATGCTCCGGAAGATGCGAGCGGCGCTCAGGAGGCGTTCGGGAAGGGAGCCGGTCACACGACCGGCTCCCTTCCTATCGGATTCCGTTCCCGCGCTCGTCGCCTGTACCGGATACGACGCGAACAACTGATGGAGATCCCGGTGGCTGCCCTGCGCGAGCGCTTCGGCGACGGTCAGGTGGAAGTCGACGAGCACCATCAGTACGCCCGGGTGGAGTCTTCGTCGTTCACCCTCGAACTGGGGTTCGCCGGGACATATCGAATGTTCGGTGCCCTCATCGACATGCAATGGGTCGCGCTGCGCGGAGTCTCCGGCTCGGCAACCGACGAACTCGAGTACCGCTTCGACCGGAAGGCGTTCGTTGCGAAGAAGGGTGCCGACGAGGCATTCGGTGCTCGGCTGGCCGATCGGCGCACCGTGGAACTGGCGGGGCGCTCCGAACTCAAGGCGCTCAAGGTGGCCAACGGCCCCGTGGGCCGCAAGGTCACGATCACGCCGCTCCCCGGCACCATCACCGCCGTCTACTTCCCACCACTCCCCCCCTATTCGGTTCCGCTGAAGCCGCAGGAGGCGAGAGACCACATCGCGTTGGCCCTGCACCTGCTCGACTGCTGACACGGAGCGACGCCAATCGTTCTTGGTATACTGTATTCAGTACACAGTCCGAACCCCCGGAGGTATCACATGTGCGGGATAGCCGGAAGGATCTGCTCCCCACCGGGCAATGTCGGCCATGATCTGGTCGAGCTCATGCAGGCCCAACGCCATCGTGGCTCCGATTCCACCGGGTTCGGACTCTACGGCCACCCCCGCCAACGAGGCTACGTGGTCCGGGCCGTGGGTTCCGATCGCGCCCAGCTGTCCGGACAGCTCGAGACCTTCCTCTCGTCCTGCCGGGCACACGGTTCCGACTTCCTGGCCGATCCCACCTGGGACGCCCTCACCCAGAAACACGTCTCGGTGCGGGTCGAGGTCGATGATCCCGCCGACTCGATGGAGAGCTGGCTGGCCGACGCCGACCACATCCCCGGCTTCGAGATCCAATCGGTCGGCCGCACCCTCGAGATCATCAAGGATCTGGGCGACGCCTACGAAGTGGCCGACAAACACGGCGTACGCGACTTCATCGGCACCCACGGGCTGGCCAACGCCCGCATGGCCACCGAGTCGGTCGTGTCCCCCACCGCCTCGCATCCGTTCTGGGCCCGGCCCTACCCCGACATCGCCATCGTCCACAACGGCCAGCTCACCAACTACTACCTCCTCACCGAGAAGCTGCAGCGCAAGGGCTACGACTTCAAGACCCAGAACGACTCCGAGGTCATCGCCATCTGGATGTCCGACCAGATGGCCCAGGGTCACTCGCTGGTCGACTCGCTGGAACTCTCCAAGTCGGCACTCGACGGATGTTTCACCTACATGCTGTCGACGATCGACACCATCGGCTTCGCCAAGGACAAGTTCGCCATCAAACCGCTGGTGGTGGTCCAGGAGGACAACGGCTCGGTGGCGATCGGCACCGAGGAGCAGGCGGTGCGCAAGATCTATCGCGACGAGGTCGACATCATCAACTACGACGGACCACTCCAGTCCACCACCTGGCCGGTCACCGTCGAGGTCCCGGCATGAGCAGCCACATCAACCCCACCCACCTTCCCGGTCGGGTCGAGATCATCGCCGGCGACCGCCCCATCCGCCAGGTCAACGCCGACATCCGCACCGCCGTCGCCGAAGGGGAACCGGTGCGCGTCACCGACACCCTGTCGCGACACAACCTGGGCATCGGGCTTCCCGAAGGCGCCGACGTGGTGTTCGAGGGTTCGGTGGGTTACTACTGCGGTGGGCTCAACAACGGAGCCACCATCCACGTCAAGCGCAACGCCGGTTGGGGCACGGGCGAGGCGATGGCCAAGGGCCACATCACCGTCGACGGCTACGCCGGCATGAGCGTGGGAGCATCGATGCGCGGTGGTCTCATCCACGTCAAGGGTGACGCCGGCCCGCGCTGCGGAGTCGCCATGAAAGGTGGCGACATCGTGGTGGAGGGCAAGGTCGGGTTCCTCACCGGGTTCATGGCCCACACCGGTCGTATCATCGCGATCGGCGGTGCCGAGGACGCCTGCGGCGACTCGCTGTGGGGCGGCGAGGTCTGGGTGGGGGGACCCATCAAGTCGCTCGGTGTCGACGCCAAGGTGGTGGAACCCGAGTCCGACGAAGTGGCCGGCGTCGAAGAGCTGCTGGCGAGCCTGGGCGTCTCCGGGGGCCAGGACTGGAAGAAGATCGTGTCCGCCCAGCGGTTGTGGCACTTCGAGAGCAGGGATGCAAGCGCATGGCTGATGATCTGACCGGGGGCTACCAGTACCCATTCCCGATGCCCGATGAGGACGACGTCGCCATGGTCGACGGCACCGTTCCCGGGCGGCCCGCCGGTGTCCCCTCGTCGTACGCCCCGGGCAAGTCGATTCGCTGGACCCCCGACTCGATCTCGGAGGTCCACGCCCTCTCGCGACTCGGTCGATACCAGATCCGGGGTTTCACGACCGACAACACCCGCTTCCCCACCTTCGACGATCTCACCTTCGTCCCCGCCTCGATGACCCGACTCCCGTTGGAGGGCTACCGCGAGAACTGCGACACCCAGACGGTGCTGGGAGGCGGGCGACCCGACCTGGTCTCCAACCCCCTCGAACTCGGCATCCCCATCTACATCGCCTCGATGAGCTTCGGGGCGCTGTCGGCGTCGGCCAAGGCCGCCCTCGGATACGGGGCGTCCAAGGTCGGGTCGATGACCTGCACCGGTGAGGGCGGCATGCTCGAGGACGAGCGGGAGGCGTCACAACGCCTCGTCTATCAGATGACGCCCTCGCGCTATATGCTCGACCTGGAGCACCTCCGCCAGGCCGACGGCATCGAGATCGTGATGGGCCAGGGCGCCAAGCCGGGTACCGGCGGTCTGCTGCTCGGGATGAAGGTCTCGGAGCGGGTGGCCAGGATGCGCTCACTGCCGATGGGGGTCGATCAACGCTCCACCGTGCGCCACCCCGACTTCCTGGGCGCCGACGACCTCCAGGTCAAGATCGAGGAACTGCGGGAAGCAACCGGCTACAAGGTGCCGATCTTCGTGAAGATGGGCGCCACCCGGCCCCGCTTCGACGTCGCCATCGCTGCCAAGGCCGGGGCAGACGTGATCGTGGTCGACGGCGCCGAAGGCGGCACCGGTGCCTCTCCCGAGCTCCTCATCAACCACACCGGGATCCCCACCATCACCGCCATCCGTGCCGCCCGTGAGGCACTCGAGGACTGCGGGATGGCCGACCAGGTGAGTCTGGTGGCGTCCGGGGGCATCCGCTCGGGCGTCGACGCCGCCAAATGCCTGGCCCTGGGGGCCGATGCCGTCATGATCGGCACCGCCGCCCTGGTGGCTCTGGGCTGCAACAGCCCCCGCTACTTCGAGGACTACGAGGCGCTCGGCACCGCACCAGGCCAGTGCCACCACTGCCACACCGGTCGCTGCCCGGTGGGCATCACCACCCAGGACCCGGAGCTCGAGAAGCGCATGCATCTGGCCGCCGGCGCCGAACGGGTGGCCCGCTACCTGACGGCCATGACGATGGAGATCACCCTGCTCGCCAAGGCCTGCGGCAAGAGCTCGGTTCACAACCTCGAGATCGAGGACCTGCGGGCGCTCAGCCTCGAGGCCAGCGCTTTCACCGGCGTCAAGCTGGCGGGCATCGACCGCCCGTTCGGCTGGTGACCTACACGAGCCAATGACAGGTGAGCTGACTCGACCTCTGGCCGGGTCAGCTCACCTCAGTCCGAATGTCGGGCCCGCTCAACCGCCAGCCGGAGAACGTCGGGGCGGCTGTAGTGGCCGGTCGGATCGAAGTTCTGACGCTCCCTGGCGACCATCGACAGGTCGAGGTCGGCGAAGAGGATCGCCTCCTCCCCCGGCGCCGACCGGGCGAGCACCTCGCCACCCGGCGCCACGATCATGCTTCCGCCGTTGTAGTAGCGGTCGCCGTGGGCGCGCATCTGCTCGGCCAAGGGGAATCCTTCCGGAATGTGTTCGGATCGGTACACCGCCCCGACGCTGATCACGAACACCCGTCCTTCCCGGGCGACGAACCGGCTGATGTCTTCGGTGAGTGCCACCGAACCCGGCCACGCCGCCACGTGGATCTGTGAGCCCTGGGCGTACATGGCGGTACGGGCCAGCGGCATCCAGTTCTCCCAACAATTGAGCCCGGTCAGGGTGGCTCCCGCCCATTCGTGGGCGACGAGGCCGGCACCGTCACCGTCGGCCCACACCAACCGCTCGGAGAAGGTGGGCTTGAGCTTACGGTGGACCCCGACCACGCCCCGGTCGGGGTGGATGGCGACCAGTGAGCAGTAGACGGATCCACCCGATCGGGACCGTTCGACGATCCCCACGTAACCGAATGTCCGGGTGTCCCGGCAGGCGTCCACCACCGTCGCAAACTCGGGCCCGTCCACCACCACGGCCTGATCCAGGTACCAGGCGTAGGCGGCCTGCTGGTCGGCATGCTGCCATGCGGCGGCGTTGGTGATGTCGACCCAGACCGGATAGCCTGGCAGAAAGGTCTCCGGGAACGCCACCAGCTCCGCCCCGCCCGCAGAGGCCTCTTCGATCTTGGCGGCCACCAGGCCGGTGGTTGCCCCCCGGTCGAGCCACACCGGTGCCGCTTGGACGGCCGCAACCCGCATCTCAACGACCTCCCGGGTCGGTTCGTTTCAGCACCTCGAGCTCGGCCCGCAGCTCCTTGAGTCGCTCCCGCAGGAAGGCCGCCTCGGTCTCGGCTTTGGCAGCCCGTTCCCGGGCGTCGGCGATCTGCTGGCCGGCCTCGTGCAGGTTGCCCAACTGGTTCAACACCCTGCTCCACTGATCGAGCGGCACCAACACCCCACTCCCCGAGGAGTCAACCTGGTTCTGGCGCTTGGAGGACTGCTTCTTCGGCTTCCGGCCTCCGACCTCCTGCTTCGTGCCACCCTTCCGCTGTTGCGACCGCTTGGACGCCTTCTTCCCTCTGCCCTCCTCCGGCTTCCCCCGCCCTCCTCCGCCCTCCTCCGCCGCAGACTTGGGAGCGGCGCCGACGATCTTTCGGGACCCGAACTCGGTCTCTTCGAAGCCGGTCATGCCAGCCGGGCGGCGACGGCGGCGGCCGCCGCTCGCAGCGCTTCCAGTTCGCTGGGCGGGAGCGGCAGTTCCACCACCTCGATCACACCGTTCGGGCCGAGCAGGCAGGGGACGCCGACCACGGTCCCCTCGATGCCGTATTCGCCCTCCAGCACCACCGATACCGGAATGGCACCGGCCCGGGCTCCACGGAGCCCGTCGAGCACCTCAACGGTGGCGTGGGCGGGGGCCAGGGTGGCCGATCCGGTTTGCCTGAGCGCCACCACCTGCCCGCCGCCGCCCACCGTGTCGGCGACACAGTCGGCGATCTGGCCGACACTGAGCGATTGGGGGAGCGGTCGGCCCTTGATGGTGGCCTGGCTGACGATCGGCACCATCTCGTCGCCGTGACTGCCGAGCGTGAACGCATCGACGTCAGCCGGATCGACGCCCGCCGCCCGGGCCAGCGACCGCCGGAACCGCGACGAGTCGAGGGTGCCGGCCATACCGATCACGCGTTCGCGGGGGAATCCGGTGGCGCGAAAGGCTTCCATCGTCATCTCGTCGAGCGGGTTCGTCACCACGATCACCGTCGCCTGCGGGGCATGGTCCCGGATCGCCTCGCCGACCTGGCGCACGATGCGGGCGTTGACGGTGATGAGGTCGGCCCTGGTCATCCCGGGCTGGCGGGGACGACCGGCCGTGATCACCACCACGTCGGCACCCTCCACCAGCGACAGGGCGGTTCCACCGGTGATGTGGGAGATGGAGCCGGTGATGCCCACCGAGTGCTCGAGATCGAGGGCGGTGGCGGCGGCCGAGCCGGGTACCACATCGATGAGCACGATCTCGTGCGCCACCGAGGCGTTGGCGGCCAGATGGGCGGTGTTGGCCCCCACTCCCCCGGCTCCCACCACCGCCAGCTTGCGGAACACAACGGGGGTGGCGCCTCTCGGCTTGTCAGAGGCGATCCACTTGGGGTTGCGCCTATAGAGCGACCGGCGCAGGACGGCGGCGCCATCGGTGACCGGCACCACCGGTTGGGGTGGAGGGCCGTCCAGGATCTGCACACCGAGCCGATCGGCTGCCTCCCGAGCCTGGTGGGTGACGAGCGCACCGGGCACCACGTGCAACTTGCGTCGCCCGGACCGCCACAGGTCCATGACGTCGGCTTCGCCGATCACCCCACTTCCGGGGCGAACGGCCGGACGCCCCGGGGTGGTCACTCCGACCGGCCCTCGACGGCCTGAAGGGCCTCCACCGCCGCCGACATTGCGGTCTCGACCGACGACTCGGTGCCGGACATGAAGAAGCGACCAAACCTGCCCACCGCCCGTACCTCCACGATGTCGATCGAGGCCGCCTTTTCCGCCTCGTTGGCGGCGATCGAGATGTAGGCGGCGGGAGAGCACTCGATGATGCCGAGGGTCTGGCCGGGTACCAACATCGATCCCTTGCGCCACTTGTTCAGCAGCTGCGCCTGATACGGCTCGACCGAGGTGATGATCTGTGTCGACTCCACAGTTGGCTTGAGGCGGTCCGCCATTCCCATCCCGAGGGCGGCCAGGATCGCCTCGCGGGCCGCCGTGATCTCGGCGTTGACGGGCGACCGGAGGATGAAGAACCCGAACTCGCGTTCCACGATCTGGCTGGTGGCCTCGATGGTGGCCGCCTTGAGGGCGATGTCGATCAGCCGGAAGACGTCGTTGCCGGGCGCCAACTCCCCCACCAGAACGGTGTCACCGGCCAGCGGGATCGACCCCTGGACGGTGGCGCCGTTGTAGGCGGCGAATTTGGGCTGGAGTCGGTCGATCTGCATCAGGGCCCGCACTGTGGTCTTGGGTGTGGTCATATCAGGCTCCGTAGACGTCGTAGATGCTGCGCCACGGTCTCGACTCGTAGGCAACCCGCTTGATGTTGATGAGGTGGAGGGCGGTGACGTTGTCCGACACGATCGAGCCCGACACCGTGCCAGTCCCGAGCATGAAGCTGGGCTCGAGGTCGGCCGAGTAGCCCATCGCCCCCATCAGGGCCGGCTGGTTGACGAGCACCCGCCCAGCCGGCAGCCGGCCGAAGCGGGCGACCACCTCGGAGTCCATGGTGTGGATGGCGGCGGTGTGACCGCGTCCGCCCCAGCGCAGGATCTGGAAGCAGATGTCGTAGCCCTGGTCCTGTCCCTGTACCTCGTACCAGGCCAGCACCGGGTTCAGCTTCTCGAGAGAGAGCGGACGGTGGCGACCCACCTCGCCCTCGCGGGCGAGCAGCACCCTGGTCGATGGCGGGACGCCGAACCCGGCCCGCCGGGCCAGCTCGGGGGCAGACTGGCCGACCCCCCCGGCCCTGATCGCCTGATGTTCGTCGAAGATGACGTCGGCCAGGCGGCCGGCCTCCCCCGGGGTGCAGAAGTAGCCGCCCAGGCGCCGCACCTCCTGTTCGAGCATGCCCGAGACCGCCCGGTCCACCACCACCGCCTGCTCGGCGGCGCAGGCGGTGCCGTAGTCGAACGACTTCGAGGTGAGGATCTGGTCGGCCACCTCGGTGAGATCGTTCCGCATCGACTCGTGGACGTACACCGGAACGTTCCCCGGACCGACCGCCAGCGTCGGCTTGCCCGAGGAGTAGGCGGTCTGGACCATGGCGGACCCACCGGTGGCCATCACCACCGCTGTCCGACGGTGCCGCATCAACTCCTGGGTTCCCTCGATGGTGACCTCGGAGAGGCACTGGATGAGGTTGTCGGGCGCACCCATCTCCCGGGCCGCTTCGGCCATCACCCGGGTGGTCTCCACCCCGCACCGCACCCCTCGGGGATGGGGGGCGCACACGATGGCGTTCCCGGATTTCACCGCCGACAGCACCTTGAAGATGACGGTGGAGGTCGGGTTGGTGACCGGGATGAGGGCGGCAACCACCCCCATCGGCTCACCGATCGCCATCACCCTGGTGGCCGGATCCGACCACAGCACGCCCAACGTCTTGACGTTGCGGAGCCATTCGGCCACACCGATCGAGTTGAAGAGGTTCTTGACCCGCTTGTCCTCGGCGTTGCCGTAACCGGTCTCCTCGGCGGCCAGCGCTCCCAGACGGGCAGCTTCCACCTCGACCGCCCGGGCCATTGCCTCGACGATGCGGTCGATGTGGGCAGGGTCGGTGCCGAGGAACCGTTGTTGGGCCTCGTGGGCAGCCTCGACGGCGCGTCGGGCCTCGGCCCGGCTGCGGAGATCGGCGTCGATGGCGCTCACGGGCGACCTCCGGTGGCGAGTCGGGTGCGAATGGCTTCGGCGTCGAGGCCGCCGAAGCCGATCTGATGGAGGGAACGACCGGCGGCTGCCAGGTCGCCGCCCAGCACGGTCTCGGCCAACGTGATGACCGATCTGGTGGCGGGAACGGGGACTCCGGCGGCGTCGGCGGCCGAGACCAGCGGGACCAACGATCCGAGCACGGCGTCGCGCACCAAGGCGGTGGCCACCAGCGGAACCGGCACCGCCCGGACCCCGGTCCCTTCCGGGCTCCCGGCGACCTGGGTGATGAGGGTCTGGTCGTCGGGTACGTCACGTACACCGAATCCGGCGGCCACCGCGCGTCGCTCGGCGGCGAGAGCGCCGATCAGGTGGCGATGGCGCTCCCCGATGAGCGAGGCGAACGAAGCCAGGGTGGTGGGGACCGCCCCCGGCGGGATCGAACGTGGGTCTACCGGCGCCGCCGGACCGCCGAGCAACAGGGCGGGGATCTCGACCAGGCCGGTGGGGTCCGACAGCGAGGAATGGAAGACGGTGGGGACGGCGTCGAGATCGGGCAGATACCCGGCCACCCGCTCGATGGTCGAGGTGGAGCCGTGCGGCAGCACCGCAGCCTGCACCCGGCGACGACGCGTCAGACTCACGGTTCCGGCCTCATCGGTGACGTCGAAGGGAAGCGACTGAAGCTCGACGATGGTGACCTCCGCAGTCGAACCGCCAGCTCTCAGCCAGTGGGCCAACTCCAGACCACCGAACGTCATGGCGGGTGCCACCACGATCACCTGACCGTCGAGGAGGTGTTGGGCAAGCACCAGGCCATAGGTCCGCTGCTTGAGGACAGGCCCGGACACAACGATCAGGTCCGATGCCGCCACCGCTGTGTCGAGCACCGAGGTGACCTCGATCGAGGGACGATCCCCACCCACCCGGAAGGTACCGATCGGACCCTCACCCCGCAGTGTGATCGAACCCCGGGCCAGTGCCTCCACCTCCTTGGCGTACACCGTGAAGAGGCGCACCTCGTCGGCACCCTCGGCGAGGAACCATGCCGCCAGGGCACGGCCCTCCACCCCGGATCCCAGCACGGTGACCCGCGCCGGAGTGCGCGGATCGGTCCGCCTCGGTGGCGGCGCCTGAAACGCCGCCACCACGTCGTGGAAGCCTGCGGTGGTCACGGGTCAGCTCAGGTTGCCTGCGGGATGATGGCCTCGAGCTCGGTGGCCGGACGCGGAATCACGTGCACGGCGATCACCTCGCCCACCTTGTTGGCCGCCACCGCGCCGGCGTCGACGGCAGCCTTCACGGCCCCGACCTCGCCCCGGACGAACACCGCCACCAGGCCGCCCCCTGCCTTCTCCTGACCCACCAGCGTCACGTTGGCCGCCTTCACCATGGCGTCGGCCGCCTCGAAGGCGGCGACCACCCCACGGGTCTCGATCATTCCCAAAGCATGTTCAGCCATTCCTCAGCTTCCTTTCTCACCTGGGTTGGTCCTGCGACCACCCACCACCACTTCATCTACGACCATGATCACCGTCATGTCGGCGGGGATCCCCATGGTCGACCGGGCCTGCCTCGCCGCCGACCCGGTCGTGACCAGCACCGTGTCTCCGACACCGGCCCCGACGGCGTCGGCCGCCACCTGCCCGGACTCCTGGATGTTGCCTTCGGGGTCCACCAGATCGACGATGAGCATCCGGTGCCCGGTGAGGCTGCCCTCCTTCGCCGTTCCGGTGACCGTCCCCACCACCCGCGCCAGCCGCATCAGAAGCTCCGCAGGTAGCGGGCCTGCTCCACCGGGGTGACCTGGGCCGAAACGAATTCGATCTCGCGCTCGGCCTGCCCGAGGTAGATCCCCAGCAGGCTGGGGTCGAACACCTCGGCGATCAGCTTGGATTCGTGGGCGAGAGCGAGGGCGGTGCCGAGATCCTTGGGGATCGGGGTGGCGGTCTCGCTGGCGTAGCCGTCCCCGGTTTCCTGGGGCTCGGGCTCCCAGCCGTGGTCGATGCCGGCGAGTCCGGCGGCGATCTGGCCCGCCAGCAGCAGGTAGGGGTTGGAGTCGGCCGAGCCGTCGCGCTGTTCGATTCGTACCACCGGGTCATGGCCTTCGATCACCCGCAGGCCGACAGTGCGGTTGTCGACCCCCCAGGCGTTGTTGATCGGCGAGAAGGTGTACGGCTGACGCCGCCGGTAGCTGTTCGGTGTCGCCGCCGCGAACACGGACAGTTCGGGCATGTACTTCTGCATGCCCGCCAGGTAGTTCAGGCCGAGCGCCGAGAGGTGCCCGTTGTCGGCGAAGACGTTCTTCCCGTCCTTGCGGATGGAATGGTGCACGTGGAACCCGTTGCCGGACAGGTCGAAGAACGGCTTTGCCATGAAGGTGGCCACATAGCCGTGGGCGATGGCGAGCTGCTTGACCATGCCGCGGAAGGCCACCACCCGGTCGGCGGTCTCCATGGCGGCGGCGTAGCGGATGTTCACCTCGACCTGACCCGGGGCGTACTCGGGGTTGGACTGTTCGATGGGGATGCCGGCGGCCACCAGGTCGTTGCGGATGGGGCCGAGCACGTGTTCGAGCTCCATCGCCCGCTCCAGGCCGTACACCTGGATGCCGGAATCCCGGGGGCGAAGGGTCTCAGGGTCGAGGAGGAAAAACTCGAGCTCGGCACCGATGAGGATGGAATAACCCATCGAAGACGCCTTCTCCAGCACCTTGACCAGAGCGTTGCGCGGGTCTATCTCGAGCGAGCCTCCGTGCTCCTTCTCGGCATGGCCCATCACGAACATCGCCCCGGGATCCCAGGGCATGGGATGGAGGGTCTCGGTGAGCGGGAACACCCGGATGTCGGGGTAGCCGGTGCCCATGTTGGCGTAGGGCGTGTCCCAGATGTCGCACGTCATGTCCATGGCGAACATGGCGTTGGACAACGCCATGCCATCGGACCGGATGGTCGGCCAATGGGAGATCGGGATGCGCTTGCCGCGCAGGATTCCGTTGAGATCTCCAACGCCCATCACGACGGTCGTGATCCCATCAGCGAGACCGCTCATCGATGCTCCTCCTCCGATCCGTTGGCGCGACCCTAGTTTGTCTGTATACAGTATTCAAGCGAGAGCAGCACATCCCCCGACGCGACCTTCGAGGAGACATGGCCGGTACCCGATACGCCGTGGTCGGCGCAGGCATCGTAGGTGTGATGACCGCCCTGGAACTGCAGAAACAGGGATATTCGGTCACGCTCTATGACGGATGGGAACCGGGCCACACCAGGGCCGCCTCTTCCGGCATCCATCGGGTCACCCGATCCGCCCACGGCGGCGACGAGTTGTACACCCGCTGGCAGTGGGAATCCCGCATGCGGTGGCTCGAACTCCAGGCCGAATGGGGTGTGGAGTTGTTCCGCGAAACAGGTGGTCTGCTTCTCGCCGAGACGGGTCGCTCCGCCTGGGAATCGGCGGCCATCCCCGTGCTGGCGCGGCTCGGCATACCCGCCCTCAAACTGTCACCCGCCGAGCTGGCGGCCCGCTACCCGCACGTCGACTTCCAACGGGTCGAGTTCGGGCTCTACGAGCCCCACGCCGGATTCCTGTGGGCGCGCCGGGCGCTCGTGAAGGGCTATCAGGAGTTCGTCAAGCGAGGTGGAACCTTCGAGCGGGTACGACCCCGCACCACTCCGGCCGAGCGGCTCACCGTCGACGGCAAGCCGCTGCAGGCCGACCGCACCGTGGTGGCGACGGGGTCGTGGATGAAGGACATGTTCCGGCGCTCGGTGGGCGGGATGCTCAAGGTGGTCCGTCAGGACGTGATCTTCACCTCTCCACCGGAGGGCTCCAGGACCTATGACGCCGACAACCATCCGGTGTGGATCGACCACGGGTATCCCGGCTACGGCATACCAGCGGTGGAGGGTCATGGCTTCAAGGCGGTGATCGCCTGGCACGAATCCGACATCGACCTCGACTCCGACGACCGGGTGGTCGACCGGGGAGCGCTGGTGCGGAGCCGTCAGTACCTGTCGTACCGGTTCCCGGAGCTGGCCGACCAGCCCATCACCGATCAGAAGGTGTGTCACATCGTGATGACACCCGACACCCACTTCCTGTTCGACTTCCATCCCGAGCACGACGACATCATCCTGGCCGGAGGATGCTCGGGAGGCATCTTCAAACACGGGCCCATCATCGGCGAGTACGTGGCCGGGATGGCAACCGGTCGGTGGCTCCCCGACCAACGGTTCCAGATCGGTAACCGCGGCACCCTCTCGCTGGGCGACTCCCCCACCGGACGCTGACGATTCGTTGACTGCACCGGCCGACCGGCCGACAGGCGAGGGCGATGCCTCCGCTACTTCGATCCTGTTCGCCGCCACCATCGGAGTGGTCTCCTTCCCGCTCGCCTCACCGGCGACGGCGCCCACGCCGGCCGTTGAGCAGGCGGTCAGCGACGGCATCGTGGCAGCGGGTGGCTCGCCCACCATTCCACTGGCGATCTTGGCGATGGCGACGGTGGCCACCGTGATCGCACTCGGGCTGCGAATGCGCCGCCGGACGCGCCGCCGGGCAGAAGGCGGACTCGATCAGATGCTCGAAGCGGGACGCCGCATGACCAAAGCCCTGGACCGCGACGAGATCGCCCACATCGCCCTGTCCGAGGCCGTGATCCTGGCCGACGCCACCCACGGAGCCTTCGTCGCAATCGGTCACGGGGTGATGGAACTGCTCGTTGCCTCCGACGACATCTTCGACGGACGCCGGCTCGGCGAGGGCCTCCTGCAACGCATCGCCGACACCGGTCAGCCCATCAACGTCGTCTCCCACGATGAGCCCGCCCTCACCGCCCTCCCCGTTGCGATCCTCGGAGTGCCCGTCATCGGGTCGGGTCGGGTGACCGGCATCATCACGCTGGTTCGACCCGACCACCGCCCGTTCGGCGCCCGTGAGGACGCCATCGTCTCCAGGCTCGCCCCCATGGTCGGATCGGCGCTGGCGGCGGCGGAACGGCACGACGGCATCACCGCGTTGTCGTTCGTGGACCCGCTCACTGCACTCCCGAATCGGCGTAGCATCGACCGTCGACGTGGTGGCCGTTTTGGCCTCTCCCGGGCTGGTGGCGGTGGCGATGATCGACGTCGACCACTTCAAGAACTTCAACGACACCAACGGCCATGCCGCCGGCGATGAGGCGCTCCGGGCGGTGGGGCGGGTGCTGGCAGCAGGCCTCCGCGCCACCGACCGCGCCTACCGCTACGGGGGCGAGGAGATCAGCCTGCTGCTGCGGGTCAGGGATCCCGAGGATGCCCGCCACGTAGCCGAGAGCATCCGGGCCGAGGTGGAGGCCGTCCCCATCCCCGGTGAGCATCATCAGCCGGGCGGACGGCTCACCATCTCGATCGGAGTGGCACTGGTGCAGGGAGGCGCAGAGGCTCCTACCCCGGAGGCGGCGTCGGCAACCGCCGACGGGGCGTTGTACCGGGCCAAGGAAGCCGGCAGGAACGCCGTCGTGGTCACCGAGCCCGTGTGTGTTTGACCGAACCGACACCAACTGGCACACGGTCGTTCCCACGGTGGAAACAGCCAGGAAACCCGCATCGCGGATAGTTGGCCCCATGGACCGTTCTGTTGCTTTCGCCTCTGGTGCCGGAGCCGTGGAAACCCCGATTGTGGTGAAAACGGAAACGGAGGCAACCATGCGACGGATCCCCCGCTCTGAGTGGATCGAATGGCTCGACTCACTGGCTCTCAGCAGCAAGGTGGCTGTCGTCTCGGACGAGGACCATCGCCCCGCCAACGGAGGATGGACCTTCCGCTCCGCCGACTACGACCCCTTCGACGACGTGGTCGAGATCGTGCTCGACGACGAGCGCGGACGCCTTCGGGTACTGCTCGAGTCGCCCTCGGAGATCCTGGCGGTGGGAGCGGATTCCGATCCCGAGCACATCACCATCCTGTCGGCCGACGGCCCGCTGGTGATCGCCCGGGCGTTATCGGCCAGCAGCCCTGTGCCGACACGCCACCGCAAGCGCCTCCTCCCGACCTGAGCGACGGCCCCGCCACGGCACCGGTCATCGAGGGTGCAGTCCCACCGGGAGCCGCTTGATTCCGTTGTGAAAGTTCGACCTGAGACGTTCGACCGGTCCGGTTCCCTCGATCCGGGTTACGCCGGCCGCCAGCTCTTCGATGAGAACCCGCAGTTCCAACCGGGCGAACGCCGCCCCCAGGCACGAGTGCGGTCCGACGCCGAAGGCGTGGTGCGGGTTGGGGCTCCTGGTGAGATCGAGGCGATGAGGATCCGGGAACACGGTCGGGTCCACGTTGGAGGCGACGTACCACATGACCACCTTGTCACCGGTGTTCACCTCGACCGGACCAAGAGTCGTGGAGGCCGTAGCGGTACGGCGAAAATGCATGGTCACCGACGCCGCCCGCATGAACTCTTCGACCTGCTGAGTGGCATCACCGACCGAACGCACCTGGGCCAGCAATTCGGGGCGATCGATCATCAGGGTGATGGCATGGTTCATGGCGTGACGGGTGGTTTCATTGCCAGCCACCATGAGCAGGGTGAAGAAGTTCTTGAACTCGAGATCGGTGAGCGGCTCCCCTTCGATCCTGGCGTCGAGCAACGTCGAAATCACGTCGTCGGAGGGGTCGGCCCTCCTTTCCAGGGCACACTCTTCGGCGTAGTGGAACACTTCGAGCGCTGCCGGGCTCCGGAATGGGAGCAGCCGGTACTCGCCGGTGTCGTCACGGTCGACCACCACGTCGGAGAACTCCGGATCGGTGTTCGAGACCAGGCGGTCGGTCCACCCGACCAATCGCTCGGCGTCGGAATCGGGGACACCCAACAGCCGGCACAGGAGACGGACAGGCAGAGCCTTCGACACCTCGTCAGCGAAGTCGAGGGCGCCCCTGGTGACCGCATCCTGCAGGATGAGCCGCACCAGCTGGCGAAAGGCGGCCTCGAAACCGCTGACCACCCGTGGAGTGAACCCCTTCTGGAGGATCCGGCGCAATCGCGTGTGATCGGGCGGATCGGTCTCCATCAGGGTACGCCGGTGATGAAGGGCGGCGTCGTCCATCTCCTCCAGGCGAATGCCGGCAGTTGTGGTGAACCGTTGCCAGTCGCGCCCCACCTGACCCACCAACCCGTGGTCGAGAACGGCCCAGTGCCAACCGCCGTCCGGCTCGACGAGACGGACCACCGGCCCCAGCTCCCGGAGCCGCTCAAAGGCGGCGTACGGCACTCCTTCGAGATAGGTGTCGTGAGCTGTGACGTCGGCATCGGGATCCCCCCGGTGACCCAGCAGCGACGACACCGGGCTCACGACCCTGCGACCTCCTCGAGGAACCAGTCGAGCAGGTCGGACACCCGTACCCGCATCTCCGGATCCTTGGCTCTGGTCGATGCAAGGACCTCTGCGGGATCCCCGCCCTGCGCCTCCATCTCGGTCGCCCCGCCGCTGGCCAACCAGAACGCCAGATGATCGCCGTTGACTTCGGGATGGAACTGGACGCCTACGGAGCGTCCCACTCTGAATACCTGCTGGCCGACCTGCGAATGAGCGAGCACCGTGGCATCGGGCCCGACCGTGAAGACATCCTGATGCCACTGGAACCAGCGTCCGGCAATGGCCGGGACATTGGAGACCACTTCACGCCATCCGATCTCCGGAACGGGCGCCCTCCGTACGGTCCCGCCGGTGGCGGCAGCCAGCGCCTGAGCACCGAAACAGATCCCGAACACCGGGACGCCCGCCTTGGTTGCACCCGCCAGCAGCTCGAGCTCGGGCACCAGCCACTCCGCGATCGACGGGTCGTGCACCGACCACGGTGACCCCATCGGCAGGATCAGGTCGTACCCATCCGGTTCGGGGAAATCGGTCCGCCCACCCGGCGAGCTGACATCACGCTGGACCACGAACGACTCGAGAACGAAGCCACGTTCAACCAACAGCTCGCCAACCAACGCCGACTTCTCCGACTCGTCCTGTTCGATGACCAGAGCCTTCACGTGACAATCGCTGTCTCTCGGGGAAAGCGAGTGTAGGTGGTCAGTCCCGGTGGTCATCGGACGCAGGAGGCCGGAAGCAGGAGGCCGGAAGCAGGGCGCACCAGGACCGTGGCGGTGGCCTGCGCAACGCTTCCTTACCCCCGGCCAACCACGACGCCCTCCCGTACGACAACCGGCGGGAGGTTCGGGGGGTCGCCCCCCGGAGCCTTTCACAGTTCACAGTCCACAGTTGACCGTCCACACGTGGCAACCGGGCCACGACCTGGTTTCCACACCCCCGGCCAAGCACGAACGCACTCCACCAGCAGCACCGGCGGGGGGTCGAAGGGGGGTCGTCCCCCCTGGGGATGACAGGCCGGAAGCCGGAAGCCCGAAGCCGGAGGCCAGGAACGTGGCAACGGCCATCGCGACCAGATCCGCACCCCGGCCAGGCCCGACTCGCCTCAAACCAGCACCGGCGGGGGGTTCGGGGGGTCGCGCCCCCGAGAGTATTAGAAGCCCGGCATCCTTGCGGATGCCGGGCTTCTGGTTGGGGTTTGGACTGGGTCAGTCCTTGCGCTGCGATTCGAAGGTGTCTTCGAAGGAAACCGCGGCTCGACGGCGTTCGCCGCCTTCGCTGGGTGCGGGTGCCTGGCTGCGCTCGGGTGCACGGTCACGGTTACGGTCTCCGCCCCGGTCCCGGTCTCCTCCGCGGTTGCGGTCTCCGCCACGATCACCACCGCGGTCTCCACCGCGATCGCCTCCACGATCTCCGCCGCGTCCGCCGCGGTCACCACCGCGGTCACCACCACGTCCGC
>JBHJOH010000109.1:0-23721 GCA_050329955.1 Acidimicrobiia bacterium
CCTTCCGGGTCCCGCAGGTGAGCGAAGCGACCGGTACCTTCTGCGTCCTCAGCTTCGTGCGGGCGATCGCACTCCACACCGGCGGCGGTGAGCGCCGCTACGAACCCGTCCAAGTCGTCCACCCGATAGTTCACCATCGCCTGATTGCGCGGCACCGTGAGTGTTCCGTCCGCAGGCATGATGGCGAACACGATGTGCCGGCGCACCTCGACCTCGTGGAGGTCACGGTGGTACAGCTCGACGAAGAAGGTCGGTCGGACGCCCGGCTCATCCATTCGAACGAGGTCGAGTCCGAAGTGCGTCCGGTACCACTCCGCCAGCCGTTCGGTGTCCTCGGCGAAGAGGAACACCCCACCTATCCCGATCAGTTGGGCCACGATCACACCTCCCGGCTACTGCGCAGTCGTTGGAACTCTAGGGGGTCCGACGTCAGGAGGGCGGGGAGTGCCCCCTCCGTCTCGGCCCAGGGGGCCGATCCACCTCCCCTAACGCTCGCAGAGCTCGCGGCGAGGAGACCGGACGGGGAGTGCGGCCTTGTCCGACGCGGACCCCGGGGGGAATGGGAAGGTCCCAGCTACTCCGTTTGGTACACCGCGTTGTAGACCGACCGGGCCAGGTACACGCGATTGCGTTGTTGGCCGGTGTTCTCTTCCAGTGCCGACGCTGATGAGGTCGTCGATGGCCTTCTGGGCGGTGGGGAAGGTCACTTCGAGTCGTTTGGCGACGCCGGCGGCGGTGACGTACGGGGTGTCGAAGATCAGATCACAGAGCCTGAGGGCGGTGGGAGAGGCGCCCCGGTCGAGAAGTTGCGTCCTTCTGGGCGCCACCGACGCCTCGAATCACATATCGTGCATTGTCGGCTGACCGCGAACAGTGAGGTATGCCATGGATCAAGACTCGGCGCCGCTCAAAGCCCTGAGCGCAACACAGGTCGAGCACTTCCGCGACAACGGGTTCCTCTCGCCGGTGGACGCGCTCACCGCCGATGAAGCACGCCAGGCTCGGGCGTTTGTCGAGTCGGTCGAAGCGGTCCATGGCGGGTCCGAGAAGACCTGGCCGCGGGCCTGGTCGTTGAAGCCACACCTGCTGTTCACCGGACTCGATCAGGTGGTGCATCATCCGAAGGTCCTCGACGCGGTGGAGGACATCGTCGGCCCGGACATCCTGTGCTGGTCCAGCCGCCTTTTCATCAAAGACAAGAACGACGGCGGCTTCGTGTCGTGGCATCAGGATGTGCCGTACTGGGGTCTGGACGTCACCGAGAACATCGTCACGGCGTGGGTGGCGCTCTCCCCCGCCACCCGCGCCAACGGCTGCATGAAGGTGGTTCCCGGCTCGCATCGCGAGCTGATCCCGCACCGCGAGGGCGTGTCGAACAACCTGTTGCTGCGGGGGCAGGAAGTAGCGGTGGAGGTCGACGAGGAGCAGGCGGTGTACATGGATCTTGCACCGGGCCAGCTCTCGTTCCATCACGGCCTGATGGTCCACGGCTCCGAGGAGAGCCAGGACGACGAGCGCCGCATCGGGTACGCGGTCCGCTACATCCCGGCTCGCGTCAAGCCGGTCGACGGGCTGCCCAAGGACTACGTGCAACTCGTGCGAGGGGTCGACAACTACCACCACTTCGCTCACGAGCCGCGGCCCGTGAGCGATCTCGACCCTGTGGCAGTGGCGCACCACAAACAGGCCACCGAGACGTATCACGAGATCAATCGTCTCGCCGCCGCCAAGCATGCGGAGATGACGGCCACTTCCTGAGCCGTTCCACCCGCCCGAACCGTCAAAGCCGGCGCGTCCACGCGCCGGCGCCCAAACTCGGAGGAAACGATGCCAAAGGGCTACCTGATCGCTCAGATCGACGTTCACGACATGGAGGCATACCGGGAGTACGGCGCCCAGGTGCCCGCGACCCTCGAGGGAACCGAGGGGAGATTCCTGGTTCGTGGCGGCCGGATCGAACCACTCGAAGGCGATGCCCCTCCGCAGCGAACGGTGGTCCTCGAGTTCCCGAGCATCGACGACGCACGAAACTGGTACGAGTCCGATGCGTATCAGGCGCTCATACCGCTGCGTCACGCCGCGGCGGTGACCCGTTCGTTCCTCGTCGAGGGTCCGGACTGAAGCCCAGCCCGGGAGGCGATCACACCGCCTGGGCGGCCTGTCTCCCGGCGATGCGTCCGAAGACGAGCGCCTGCCCGACGGCAGCTCCGGAGTGATAGCTGGCTCCGTGGAACCCGCCGATCGCTTCGCCGGCTGCATACAGCCCTTCGATGTGGCCATCGGCCGTCAGGACCCGCGTGTTCTCGTCGATCGCCAGTCCGGCATAGGTGGCGAGGAAGTGGCTCTTGGCTTCGTAGGCGTAGAACGGCGGCGTCTCGATCTTCACCGGCACGCCGATGTTGGCCGAGAGGTGGCTGCGACCGAACTCGGGGTCGGCGCCGGCGTCCACGAAGTTGTTGTACCGCTCGACCGTGTCGACCAGCTCCTGGCGCGGAACGTGCATGCGGTCGGCTAGTTCTTCGATGGTGTCGGCCTTGACCAGCAGTCGGATCCGCGACTCGTCGAGTCCTGACACCACGTTTTCGGGCGGAAGGGCGCCGGCTGCGTTCCTGGTGTTCTGTACCCCCCGGTCGAAGATCGGCTGGTCGAAGACCATGAATCCGACACCGTCGGTCTGGTCGATGGAAGCCATCCCGATGTCCTTGTAGGGGATGGACTCGTTCACGAAACGGCGCCCCTGCCGGTTGACGATGATGGCCCCCAGGTAGAAGACGAGGCAGATCTCGGTGGCGCCGTCCCCGGTGACGTGCAGCTCATAGCTCGGCTTGACGTATTCCATGTCACGGAAGAAGGCGCCCAACGGCTCCGCCATGCGCAGGTGATCGCCGGTGTGGCCCACTCCGGTGGTCGCCGCCATTCCGATGAAGCGCCGATCGATAGCGGCCAGACGCTCAGGGGAGCGGGCGAATCCGCCGGTGGCCAGCACCACCCCGCCGCGGGCCCGGACGCGGGTCTCGTTCATCCGGTCCCGAAGCTCGATGCCGGTCACCCGCCGGTCGCTGTCGGTGATGAGCCCGGTGACGGCGCAGTGGTAGAGGACGTTGGCGCCGTGGCGTTCCGCTTCGCGCTTGAGGATCCTCACCATGTCGAGTGGGTCGGAGAAGTGCCCGCGGGGACGGCTCATGCCGGCGGCAGCGGTCGTCGCCTCGGCCCACTGCACCCCCATGTCCGTCAACCAGCGGTAGGTGTCCAGTTGATTGTCGGCGTACGTGCGGACGAGGCCGGGGATGTTCTTGCCGCCGCCCACCGCCAGCAGGTCCTGGTACAGCAGTTCGCTGGAATCCTCGATGCCCAACCGCTCCTGCACGTCGGTTCCGGCAAAAGCCACCATGCCCACGTTGATGGCAGTCGAGGACTCCCAGATCTTGCCCTGCTTCTCGAAGACGACGGTCCTCGCCCCGGCTTTCGCAGCTTCGATGGCGGCCGCCAGCCCCGCCCCGCCGGCGCCGGCGATCACCACGTCGAACTCGGCGTCCCACCCGTCTTCCGTCATCACAGCTCCTTGATCCAGGCCGGCGTACCCTATCAACAGGTGTGGGGGCTAGATCCGTCGGGAGCGCCATCCCATCGGAGTCGGGAGTCGAGATTGGAGATGCTGCGGCGATTTGCGATGCTGCGCTCGCGCATTGGGAGTCTCGGCTGAAGGATCTCGGCCTGCTCTGAGGTGCTGACGTGGGGGTTGGTCCTCTGGACGGCGCGCGTTCAACGCTCCCGCAGTCCGCGCGAAACGAGGTATTCGTCGACCCAGTTGCGCGAGCTTCGCCACTGGCCGTCCGGACCTTTGGCGGCCTGGAGCCGACCCCGAGATGCGGCAACGCGGAGTGCGGCGAGGCTGATTCGGTTATCCACGAGGCCGGCCAGAGGAACCATCCTGGCCGGGCCCGCGACGGCTGGGACGACGAACTTGTAGAGGTTGTCGAGGATGGCGCGTGCAATGAATTCCCCCAACGCACCGGGGTCACCGCTGTCCGCACGCTGAAGCGCTCGGAGGTACGCGCTCCGCTGGTTCTTGTAGATGATGGCCGGCGGGTAGCCCATTCGGACCAGCATCAGGTTCAGGGCGAGCCGCCCCACGCGGCCATTGCCGTCGAGGAACGGGTGGATGCGTTCGAAGGTGCAGTGACTCACGGCGAGATCCTCGGGCGTACCAAGGGTTCCAGGTGTGATTCTGTTTGCGTCGTCGAGCCAGTCATTCATCTGGGCGTCGATCTCGACCCACGAGGGTGGCTTCATGCCACCGGCGAATCCGGCGATCTCGTGACGACGAAAGGAACCAGGCGACTCCTCGGGAAACGCGTCAGAAGGGGGGAGAACCTCCCAGAGCGGCCCGAGCGCCATCCGATGGATGTGGCGGATCTCGGTGAGGGTGACAGTGTCGTCGTGCTCCCCGTACGGATCGACGGCTTGGCCGTAGACCCAGTCGGCTGCGTCGGCGTAGCCCTTCACTTCGAGGTATTCGCCAAGCTGCTTGTTCCCTACGGCCTTACCTTCATCGAGCAGCGCCTCGACCTGTTGCAGGACGAGGGTGTTGCCTTCGATCGCTGTCGAGTGGTGTGCCTCTGCGTACCAGATGTTCCGCCAGATATCGGCGGCCTCCAGCCGGTTGGGTAGACCGCCCAATCGGTCCCACAGCTCCAGTGTCTGGGTATGCAGCCGCTCGTAGACTGACTCCCGGGAAGGCCGTCCTCTCGGTGACATGCTCACGACTCTAGGGAAGTTGTCGAGTTTGAGCGATATCAATTGAACCGAACATAACAACACGCGTGTAGTTCGGGGCTTGATCACTCCCGTCCGAAGCGGAGAGCCTGGCGCATGCCCTCGACGATCTCTACGCGCAAAACCAGACGGACAAACGACGGACAAGACCGGGCAATCCAGGAAATCGCGAAGAGGGCACGCACCCAGATTCCCGGATGGCGCTTGGCATTTCGCCAGTGGGCCCCGTGGGACTCGAACCCACAACCAACGGGTTAAAAGCCCGGTGCTCTGCCAATTGAGCTAGAGGCCCGGGTGGTGTGCCCGGTGGCACTGAGAGATTACACCCGGCTCGGGAACGCTACCTTGCCGGGATGGAGTCCCCCGACGAGTTTCGTGTGCGTTCGCTCGCGGTCGGGGTGTACCTGCCCAACTTCCTGTATGCGGCCGGCCAGGGGGCGGTGATCCCCGTCATCGTGCTCCTTGCCCTCGACCTGGGTGCCTCACCGGCGATGGCGGGCGTGATCGTGGCGCTGAAGGGACTGGGGACCGTGCTGTTCGACGCCCCGGCCGGGGTGCTGGTGGCGCGGATCGCGGAACGCAACGCCATGGTGGCTGCCACTGTCACCCTCGCCCTGGCGGCGGGCGGCATTGCCCTGGGCCCCGGCCTGATGGCGTACGCCGGCCTGGTGGTGATCCTCGGTGCCGGGTCATCGGTATGGACCCTGGCCCGGATCGCCTATGCCATGGAGGCGTCGCCGGCAGGGCACCGGGGGCGGGTGATGTCGACCATGGGCGGGTTCACGCGCGTGGGGCTCACGGTGGGGCCGTTCCTGGGGGGTGCCGCCACGCTGGTGCTGGGGCTGGCCGGGCCTTTCCTGGTGCAGGCGTTGCTGGGTGTCATCGCCACCGCCACCTTGTCGCTCTCGAAGAGCGCGATTGCACCGCCCGACGGCCGTCGTCACATGCCGCTCACCCGGGTGTTCATCGACCATCGTCGGGTGTTCGCCACCGCCGGGGTCGCCATGGTGTGCGTCGAGGCCATCCGGGCGTCGCGGCAGGTGATCATCCCGCTGTGGGGAAGTCAGATCGGCATGACCGCCGGCCAGATCTCGGTGATCTTCGGGATCTCGGCAGCCATGGAGGTTGTCGCCTTCTATCCGGTGGGCGTGCTGATGGACCGAAAGGGCCGCAAGTGGGCATCGGTGCCCTCGGTGTCGCTGCTGGCGGTGGGCGTTGCCGCCATTCCCCTCACCTCCTCGGTGCTCACCCTCACCCTGGTGGGCATTCTCATCGGTCTGGCCAACGGGATGGGCTCAGGGCTGAACATGACCCTCAGCTCCGACCTGGCGCCGCCGGAGGCGCGCAGCGAGTTCATCGGACTGTGGCGGCTGGTCGGCGACCTGGGAACCACGGGCGGGCCGATGCTGGTGGCCGGGATCACGGCGATCGCCACCCTCGGGGTGTCGGCGGTGGGTATGGGGTTGGTGGGCGCCGCCGGGGCGGCCCTGCTGTTGCTGGTGGTTCCCGAGACCAGAGCCAAGCCCACCTGAGCCACCACCGATCAGCGGCGTCGCGACCGGCACTAGTTTGCACCGGTGGAATCACCTGAGCCGTTCCGGGTGCGGTCGCTCACCATGGCCGTGTACCTGCCGAACTTCATGTTCGCCGTGGGTCAGGGCGCAGCCATTCCCGTCATCGCCCTGCTGGCGCTCGATCTGGGGGCCAACCCGGCGGTGGCCGGGGTGACCGTGGCCCTGCGCGGTCTGGGAACCATGCTCTTCGATGCCCCGGCGGGAATCCTGGTGGCACGCATCGGCGAGCGGAAGTCGATGCTGGTTGCCTCGGTGGTGTTGGCCGGAGTGGCAGGCGCGGTCGGGTTGCGCCCATCCCTCCCGGTGTACGCCGGGCTGGTGTTCCTGCTCGGCGGTTGCTGGTCGATCTGGTCGCTGGCGCGTCTCTCCTACGCCACCGAGGCCTCGCCGGTCGCCCACCGGGGACGGGTCATGTCGACCATGGGCGGCGTCACCCGGATGGGCCAGTCGGTGGGTCCGTTCCTCGCCAGCGTCGCCGTGATCCCGTTCGGGCTGGCCGCCCCCTTCGTCATCCAGGCCCTGCTGGGTGTGATCGCCACCGTCACCATGGCCCTTTCCAAGACCGTGGACCCACCGTCGGGCCGAACCGCCCCTGGCCACACCGGTCTCGTCGAGGTATTCCGGCAGCACCGCAGCACCTTTGCCACCGCCGGTGTGGCGGTGGTGTGCATCCAGGCGCTGCGGGCGTCGCGCCAGGCGATCATCCCGTTGTGGGGCGACCAGATCGGCATGACCGCCAGCCAGATCTCGATCATCTTCGGAATCTCCTCGGCGATGGAGGTCGCCATCTTCTATCCGATGGGCATGCTGATGGACCGCAAGGGCCGCAAATGGGCGTCGGTTCCGTCGATGGCGCTCCTGTCGGTGGGGGTGGCGGCCATCCCGCTCACATCCTCGGCCGGCACCCTTATGGCAGTTGGTGTCCTGATCGGACTGGCCAATGGGATGGGGGCGGGGCTCAACATGACCCTCGCCTCCGACCTGTCACCTCCCGGCGCCCGCAGCGAGTTCCTGGGCTTGTGGCGCTTCATCACTGACGCCGGGATGGTGGGCGGACCCATGCTGGTGGCGGGCATCACCGCCGTCGCCACCCTCGGCGCTTCGGCCGTGGTGATGGGGGTGGTCGGCGCAGTCGGAACGGCGGTGCTGTGGGTGGCCGTCCCCGAGACGAGGGTCCCCGACCCGTGAGCACCGATCACGTCATCGCCGGACAGATCGACTACTACCGGGCCCGCGCCGCCGAATACGACTCCTGGTTCAATCGCACCGGCCGCTACGACAAAGGCGAGGCGGTGAACCAGGCCTGGTTCGACGAGGCAGCGGTGGTGCGGGCCGACCTCGCCGGGGTGCCAATCGACGTCGCCGACGTGTTGGAACTGGCACCCGGCACCGGCATCTGGACCGAACAGCTGGTGAAACGAGCCCGGCATGTGACGGCGGTCGACGCCTCACCCGAGATGGTCGACATCAACCGGGTCCGCCTCGGCGTCGACGCCGGGAAGGTCGCCTACGTGATCGCCGACCTTTTCGCCTGGGAGCCCGCCCAGACCTACGACGCAGTGGTGTTCTGCTTCTGGATCAGCCACATCCCCCAACGCCTGCTCGACGGATTCCTTTCCAACGTGGCCCAAGCGCTGCGGCCCGGAGGCTCGGTGTTCTTTCTCGACGCCCAGCGCGAACCGGCGTCGCAGGCGATCGACCACGTGCTGCCCGACCAGGGCAGCGAGGTGATGGCCCGCAAACTCGACGATGGCCGGGAGTTCACCATCGTCAAGAACTTCTGGGAGGCCGCCGATCTCGAACGACGCTGCTCGGCAGTCGGTCTGGACGTAGAAGTGAGGACGACGGAGCGGTTCTTCATGTACGGCGTAGGCATCAAGAGCTAGGAGCGAGCAGCGAGGAGCCGTAACGCGCTTGTGGAACGGGTTCCGGCTTCTGGGCCTCCGGCTTCGGGCCTCTGGCCTCCTGCCTCTGCTCTCCCCGCTACACCACCCCGAGAAGCCCCCACATCCAGGTGACAACGGTGACGAGCAGGACGACGCCGGCGATGTCCAACACGATGCCGGTGCGGAAGATCTCGCGAGCGGTGAACAGCTTGGTGGAGTAGGCGATCATGGTGGGCGGGGTGCCGATCACCAGGGCGAAGTCGATCGACGAGGCGATGGCCACGACCACCACCAGCATCACCGGGTCCACCCCCAGGATGGCGGCGAGGGGGATGGCGAGGGGGATCATCATCGCCGCCGTTGCCGTGTTCGACGCAACCGTCGTCAATGCCAGGGTGGCGACGGCCACCACACCCACCCCGACCGGGGCGGGCACCGACTCGAGGCCGGCGAGCCGGGTGGCCAGCCAATCCGAGGTGCCGGTCTCCGTGAGGAACACGCCCAGAGCGAGACCGCCCCCGAAGGTGAGCAGTGACGACCACGAGATGTTGGCCAGGTCGTCGGCGTCGACCCGGCGGATCAGGGCGAGTGCGACCGCTCCGGCCAGCGCCACGATCCCGGTGTCGACCTCGTGCCAGATCTCGGTGAGCCAGCCGATCATCACCAACGTAAACACGGCCAGCACCGCCAGCTGGGGGCGGGTCATGCGCCCCGTCCGGTGCAGTTCCTCACGGGCGGCTTCCCGCACCTGCCGGAACGTGGCCGGGTCGATCGACACGTCCATCCGCCACCACAGGTACACCGCCATCAGTGGAAGCAGTACCACCACCATCGGCAAACCGAAGGCGAACCAGTCGACGAAGGAGATCCGCTCCCCGGCGAACGACTCCAGGAACTCGATCGCCAACGGATTGGCCGGGGTGCCGATCGCAGAACCCACCCCGCCGAGGGTGGCGGCATAGGCGATGCCGAGCACGGCCCCCTTGCGGTATCCGGGGTGCTGGATGGGGGCGGTGACGCCCAGGGCGATCGGCACCATCACCGCCGCCGCAGCCGTGTTCGACATCCACATCGACATGAAGGCCGACACCGCCATCACCCCGAACAGGAGGGTGGCGGGGGAGCGGCCGATGGCGGTGACCAGTGACACCGCCGCCACCCGGTCGAGCCTGACCTTCTTCATGGCTTCGGCCATCAGGAAACCACCGAAAAACAGGGCGATGATCGGATGGAAGAACGGGGCCAGGGCGTCGTCGGCGGGTCCGACCCCCAACGCCACCACCACGATCGGTATCACCAGCGAGGTCACGAACAGGGGGAGGGCCTCGGTGACCCACATCACCACCACAAAACCGAGCAGGGCAAGGATCACGGCCGAGTCCGAAGGGGCCCGTCGACCCGCCTCCGCGACACCTCCGGCCTCGTCGAAGCTCAGCACCGGGATCCGCTCGACCCGGCCATCGGCCAGCACCAGCTCCACCGTCACCGGTTCATCGGAGCTCACCAGGGCGGTGAAGCGACCCTCGAGCGGGATTCCCGTCGATAGCTCGACGCTCACCCGGCCCTCCGCCAGCACCAGAGGATCCGCTGACCCGACCGGTACCGACTGGTCGAACACGACACCGCCTGAGTCCGACACCACCAGGCGCCCTTGCCCCGCCGGCCAGTCGGCGGGGGCGACCAGCCACCCGGCGACGGCCACTAGGGCCGCCACCACCAGTGGCTTCCACCTGACCTCGTCCCGTTTCGTGACCGCCGACTCAGTCTCCACCGTTCCAGCCTGCCAAACCCGCCGGCCGCCCGCCAGGGCACAAAGACGCCGGGTTTAGCTGGGAGTTCCCGACGGGTTTGGGAGACCAACGCCCGGGTAGTAACCGGACACGCCAGTCAAGGGAGACTGTGATGAATGACAGCACCAAGCTGAAGTGGGAAGGCCGCTGGGACCAGCTCAAGGGCAAAGCCAAGCAGAGCTGGGGCGACCTGACCGACGACGACATGGACGTCGCCGAGGGGAACTGGGAGGAGTTCGTGGGACGCATCAAGCAGCGCACCGGCGAAACCCAGGAAGAGATCGAGCGCAGGCTCGACCGCGACTGACCCAGGTGTCGGTGGGAGACCACCGACGGGGCACCGGAGGCCACGAACCCACACGTTCGTGGCCTCCGGCGCCGCCCACACCGGACGCGCCGATGAGAAGGAAGACGGGCATTCGGGACGGCACCGCCACCCAGCGGGTGGTTTCATGCCGGTCATGAACATGATGGCCCCACTCCCCGGAGACACATCGGAACTGCATGTCGAACTGGCCACCGGCGTCACCCTGCGGGTACTGAGGCGGGGAAGCGGTCCCGCCCTGGTGATGGCGCCCGGGTGGACCTGCTCGGCCGACTTCTTCACCCATCAGTTGGCTGGACTCGCCGACACCCACGAGGTCATCGCCTACGACCCCCGCGGGCACGGCGGATCCAGCAAGCCTCTCACCGGCAACAACTTCGCCCAGCGCGGTCGCGACCTCGCCGCCCTGCTCGATGCGCTCGGTCTGGGGCAGGTGATCCTGTTCGGGTGGTCGTTCGGTGTGTTCGACGTCCTCAGCTACATCCGAGACCACGGCACCGGGCGTCTCGCCGGGGTGATCCTGTGCGACGAGACCCCCACCTGCCCCGCCGATCCCTCCGACCCCGACGCCTGGGGAGAGGCGCCGCTCGCCCTCGACGGGATCGTGCTGTTCCTGCGACTCGCCATCGACGCCCGCACCGAGTTCTGGACCGCCTACGCCAAGGAGATGGTGGGGCTGCCCGAGGAGACGCCCGACGATCACCCCGACGTTGCCCGCATCGTCGAGCTCGGTCTGCAGACCCCCGAGCACGTCGCCGTGGCAACCATGGCCGACGGGGTGGCCACCGACCTGGCGGATGCAGCCCGTAGCGCTGCCGCAGCTGTCCCCACCCTGTTCATCGCCAAGGAGGGTTGGGCCGACGACGCCAAACGGTGGGTCGACGCCAACCTTCCGACCGCGGCATTCGCCACGATGCCGTTCCACATGGGGTTCGTGTCACATCCCGACCAGTTCAACGCGACCATCGCAGGGTTCACCAGCGGGCTCTGAGAGCGCGGAAACCGCTCCCGCGGCTCGGCATTGGACGTCCCCGGTCACCCCGGCGGGTGTCATCAACGCGTAGGGGCGGGCGAGGTACGAGGCCGGTCGAAGCGACCGGACGCCCAAACCCGGGATGGCCAAGCCCCCGGAATCTGCGCCGTCGCGGCTTTCGGCGGTGGATGTGGGGTCCCTGCCCGAGTCGCCGGACGAGGTACGAGCGCGATGCCTGTGGCGGCTCGTCGCATGCGTGTTGCGTGTTGCGTCGAACGTCGGACGTTCCTCCGGGTCGGACGTCGGACGTGGGTCGCTGCTCAGTCGAGGGCGTTCGTCTGAGCAATCTGTCCCAGCAGCCGTGCAGACGGCTTGGGCGTGCGCACCTGGGTGGCGCGGTCCACCCCGATGAGACCGAACTGCATGCGGTATCCGAGCGCCCACTCGAAGTTGTCGAACGCCGACCAGTGGATGTAGCCGCGCAGCGGGACACCGTCGGCGATCACCTGATGCAGTGACGCCAACCCCTTGGTGATGAACTCCACCCGGTCGGCATCGTCGGTGGCGGCGATCCCGTGCTCTGTGACCACCAGATCTTTTCCGGGCAACAGCTGGGAGGCCCGTCGTACCGTGGCGGCGATCGCCTCGGGCCGGAACTCGTAGCCCATGTCGGTGCGGCGGATGGCGCCGCCCCGCTGGGTTTCGGCGAAGTCGGAGGTGCGCGACCGGATCAGTCGTGGCAGGAACGTCCGGCGGATCGGCGCCACCCCCACCAGCGCCCTGATGAACGGTGCCGTCCAACCGGGCGCCTCCACCGGGACCCGGGTGTAGGTCTGGACCCCCACGAAGTCGTCGCCGTCGCACACCTCGAAGAACACGTCCTCGTTGAACTTGCGGAGATACTCCATCAGCGGGCGGCCCGCATCATTCGCCTCGTACTCGGTCATGGCATGGGTGGCGCCCACCTTGGCTTGCGGCCGCACATCCTTGACGGCGTCCCGGCCGGCTACGTGGCACAGTCGGAGCTCGTTGATGGCCCGATGCCACGAGTCGGTGTCGGTGGTGCCCGGAGGCCAACCGAACGCTCCCAGGTAGCCACCCATCGCCAGCACTCCGGGTTCGTTGATGGTGCAGTACCAGTCGACCATGTCCTCCATCGCCGTGGCCACCGCCCGGCAGTAGCGCTCGAACAGCACGGGCGCCTCCGGCGACAGGAACCCGCCCTTGGCGGCGAACCAGCGGGGGATGGTGAAGTGATGGAGCGTGACCATCGGCTCCATGCCATGCGACCGTACCGCCGTCACCACCGCCCGGTAGTGACGCAGCGCCTCGCTGTCGAAGACGCCCTCCTCGGGCTCGATCCGCGCCCATTCCACCGAGAAGCGGTACACCCCGAAACCGAGTTTCGCCAGCAGTGCGATGTCGTCGCGGTAGCGGGTGAACTGATCGATGGCCGCCCCGCTCGGCTCCGCCACCGGCGTGCCGGGCCGGTGCTCCCATTCCCACCAGTCGGTGTTGGTGTTGCCTCCCTCCACCTGGTGAGCGGCAGTAGCGGTGCCCCACATGAACCCGTCGGGAAACTGGAGTGCCATGAAGATGATGGTATCCGAGGAGCTTGACGGTTGACCGTTGGCGGGTCGAGGGATGGGAATCCGATTGCACGGGTCGCCAAGTCTCACCTTATGCACATTCGTGCAAGAGGTGGAGGCTGCCGGGCCTTCGGTCCCGGTGGCTGCTGGGCCGCGGTGACGACACGTGAGAGTTAACCTCTCGTTCATCGAAAAGGACCGATTCGCATCCGGTCGGGTCTCAATGAGGAGGGTACGTTCCCGCGGTCGGTTTGAACGAGGAGTCAGGCATGATGCGCATCGATGGACCGAAGCGGGTATCGGCGGCCCGAAACGTGGCACGTGTGGTGGCGATCGCACTGGTGCTGGTGGCTTGTGGCGGGGATGCCGGGAGTGACGACGACCCGGCCGATACCGCCCAACCCGAGACGACCGCCTCCGAATCGGGTGGAGGCGAGCTGGTGGTCTCGCTTCCGAACCAACCGAGCGCCATCGACCCGGTGAACGCTCCCGACGTCGTGGCGGGCAACGTCGCCTGGCAGATGTTCGACGCCCTCGCCTTCATCAACGAGGACGGCGAGATCGAGCCCGCCCTGGCCGAGTCGTGGGAAGTCTCCGAGGACGGTCGAACCTACACCTTCACCCTCCGTCAGGGTGTCACCTTCCACAACGGCGAGCCGTTCAACGCCGATGCCGTGGTGTTCACCTGGAACGCCGGTAAGAACCCCGAGAACTACTACTTCGACACCTTCGAACTCGCCAGCAATGTCGAGGCGATCGACGAGTTCACCGTCGCCATCACCACCGATGAGCCGAACGCTCTCTTCCTCAGCCAGGTGGCGGCCAGCTGGCCGATGTTCCCGCCCGGGTACTACGAGGAGGTCGGCCTCCAGGGCTTCGCCCAGGCGCCGATGGGCACAGGGGCGTTCCAGTTCGTCGAGTGGGTGCAGGGCGACCGGATCGTGCTGGAGGCCTTCGAGGGCTACTGGCGGGAGGGCTACCCGAAGATCGACCGGGTTGTGTTCCGGCCCATCCCCGAGTCCTCGACACGGGCCGCAGCCATCCGGACCGGCGACGTCGACATCGTCAGCCGGCTCACCCCGGAGGAGGCGGCGACGCTCGAAGCGGTCGACGGGGTCGAAGTGGTCACGTACGCCAACAACCGTGTGTACTACATCGCCTTCAACAACCTCACCTCCGGAGTCGGCCAGCCCACCGAGGACCCGCTCGTCCGACAGGCGCTCAATCATGCGGTCGACAAGCAGTCGATCCTCGATGCGCTCTTCGCAGGAACCGGGCGGGTGCCGACGGCGCTGCTCACCCCCGGCGATGTCGGGTACGACGACGCCATCGAGGCCTATGCATACGACCCCGACCGGGCCCGGGAACTTCTGGCCGAGGCCGGATACGCCGACGGCTTCGACATGGAGATGAGTTGCCCGTCGGATGCGTACACCAACTTCGTCGAGGTGTGCGAAGCCGTGGCCGCCCAGCTGACCGAAGTGGGCGTGAACGTTTCGCTCGGAGTGATGGAGTCGGGTGCCTACTGGGACCTCCAGGCCGAGAAGCAGCTACCGCCGATGTTCGGTGACAGCTGGTCGGCCAACTCCAACGAGGCCAGCGCCTACGACCGGCTGTTCGGGGCGCTGGGCGGCGAGGGCGCCAGCTTCTCCGCCTGGTCGGACCCCGAGATCGACCGGCTCATGGGCGACATCATCGTCACCCTCGACGACGGCGAGCGGGCCTCGATCTTCACCGAGATCCACCGCAGGCTGCACGAGGACCCACCCTTCATCTACCTCTACGAGCCGGAGACGATCGAGGCCATCACCGACCGGGTCGAGAACTACCGGCCCCGCTCGGCAGAGGACTACTGGCTGTGGGCAGTCGAGCTGGCAGGGTGACCGAGGAGGTCACGGCGTGAGCCGGAGCGTCGGTTGCCGATCTATCTGTTGAGGAGGTCGGGCCAGTCCCTGTTGATGGTGCTCGGCCTGATGGTGATCGTCTTCTTCATGCTCCGGCTCACCGGGGACCCCACCAATCTCCTGGTCCCCCGGGAGGCCACACCGGAGCAGCGGGCCGCCGCCCGGGAGGCATACGGTCTCGACCGACCGCTCGCCATTCAGTTCGGTGACTTCGTCACCGAGGCCGCCGTGCTCGACTTCGGCACGTCGATCCGGTACAAGCAGCCGGTCCGCGACGTCATGCTCGAGAGGATGCCGGCCACCATCGAGCTGGGTGTGGTGGCGACCATCATGGCGGTCGCCCTCGGTGTTCCGTTGGGTGTGCTGGCCGGAGTCAGGGCCGGGTCGAAGGTGGACGGCAGTGCCCGCATGCTCGGCCTGTTCGGACAGACCGTCCCCGACTTCTGGCTGGCGCTGGTGCTCATCCTGGTGTTCTCGGTGGGGCTTGGCTGGTTCCCTCCCTTCGGTCGGGAGACGATGAGCCTGGGGCCGCTCACGGTCCCCGACCGGTCGGTGATCCTGCCCGCCTTCGCCCTGTCGCTGTTCCCGGCTGCCCAACTCCTCAGGTTCACGCGCTCGTCGGTGATGGAGATCGTGAGTGAGGACTACGTCCGGATCGCCCGGAGCAAAGGCATTCCGACCCGGCTGGTCTACACGCGGCACGTCCTGCGAAACGCCCTCATCCCGCTGATCGCCGTTCTCAGCCTCCAGGTGGGCAACCTCCTGTCGGGGTCGCTCTACATCGAAGCGGTGTTCTCGTGGCCCGGCGCCGGTGGGCTGATGGCCGAGGCGGTGGGGAACCGGGACTTCGAGCTGGTGCAGGGGCTGGCGTTCCTGGGCGGGGTCATCGTCATCGTCTTCTCACTGCTCGCCGACGTCCTGTACGCCTTCGCCGACCCCCGCATCCGCCTTGGGTCATCCCGATGACCGCCGAGGCGACACCGCGCGGGCCGAACGGGGAGCTTGGGTCCACCGAGGACATCGAACCGGCCGGCTCGGGTCGACTCGCCGCCGCGCTGAGGGGGCTTATTCGCTCTCCCGGCGGGGCCTTCGGTGCACTTGTGTTCCTGACGTTGGTGGTGCTGGCGCTGTTCTCTCCGTGGATCGCCCCCCACGATCCGCTCGCCCAGAACCTGGCCGCTGCCAACACCCCGCCGTTCTTCATGGAGGGTGGCACCACCGAGTACCTGATCGGCACCGACTCACTGGGCCGTGACATCCTCAGCCGACTCATCTACGGCACCCGGGTGTCGCTCACGGTGGCGGTGGGCGGGGTGTTCATCGCAGCCACACTCGGCATGCTGCTGGGGCTGATCGCCGGCTACATGGGTGGGCGGGTCGACGCCATCATCAACGGTGCCAACGACCTGCTGCTGTCGGTTCCCTACGTGCTGTTCGTGGTGGTGATCGCGGCGGTGGTCGGCCAGAACCTGGTCAACGTCATCCTCATCTTCGGGCTCACCTCCATCCCCATCTTCCTGCGTGTCACCCGCGGCGAGGTCCTCAAGCTGAGTGAGAGCGCCTTCGTGGAAGCGGCCCGCAACGTGGGGGTGACCCGACGCCGCATCCTCCTGTCGCATCTCCTCCCCAACCTGGTGGGCCCGCTCGCCACCCTGGCGACCTTCGAGATGTCGGGAATGATCCTGTATGAGGCCGGGCTCGGGTTCCTTGGGTTGTCGGTCCCGCCGTCGGTGCCCAGCTGGGGAAACATGATCAACGCCGGACGGCGGGTGCTCGAGACCTATCCGTGGGCGTCGCTAGCCCCCGGGTTCGCCATCATCGTCGCCGGTCTCGGGCTGAACCTCCTCGGCGACTGGTTGCGGGACGCGCTCGACCCCCGATCGAAGCGGGTGAAGCGGTGACGCCCCTGCTCGAGGTTTCGGATCTCGAAGTCCGCTTCGACACGCCTGACGGCATCGTTCATGCGGTGAACGGAGTCAGCTTCTCGGTGGGCAAGGGCGAGACGCTGGCGGTGGTGGGCGAGAGCGGGAGCGGCAAATCGGTCACGATGCTGGCGCTGCTGCGGTTGCTGGCCGAGCCGCCCGCACGCATCGTCGGCGGCAGGGCGGTGTTCGACTCCTCGTCAGGGCCGATCTCCCTACTCGACCTCGCGCCCCGGGCCCTCAGGCGAATCCGCGGTCGCGACATCGGCTACGTCGCCCAGGATCCGATGACCTCGCTCAACCCGACGGTCACCGTGGAGACCCAGCTCGTCGAGACGATCCGGGCGCATCTTCCCGAGTCGAGACGCTCGGCTCGGCGACGGGCAATCGAACTGCTCGGTCACGTCGGGATTCCCGACCCGGCCCGGCGCGTCGGCGACTACCCCCACCAGTTCTCCGGGGGGATGCGGCAGCGGGTGATGATCGCCATCGCTATCAGTTGTGGGCCCCGGCTCATCATCGCCGACGAACCCACCACTGCGCTCGACGTGACCGTCCAGGCTCAGATCGTCGAGCTGATGGCCTCGCTGCGTGGCGAGCTCGACCTGTCGCTGATCTGGATCACCCATGATCTGGGGGTTGTCGCCGGGCTGGCCGATCGGGTGGCGGTGATGTACGGCGGTCGCATCATCGAGTCGGCGCCGGTGCGCGAGCTGTACGCCCGACCGCTCCACCCCTACACCATCGGGTTGCTCGGGGCGCTCCCCAGAGTGGGCGAGCGGCGCACCCGGTTGACCGCCATTCCCGGAGCCCCGCCCGATCTCACTGCCCGTCCCGGCGAGTGCGCCTTCTCGCCGCGCTGCACTCACGCCTTCGACCTGTGCGCATCGACCCTGCCCCCGCTCACCGAGCCGACCACCGGACGTTTCCTGGCGTGCTTCCACGACGTCGAGAGCGGGGTGGCACGTGACTGAGGCCGTGCTCCGGGTCGAGGATCTGGTCAAGCACTTCCCCGGGGGTCGGCGTCGGACCGTCATCAGGGCGGTGGGAGGCGTGAGCTTCGAGATCGCCGCCGGAGAGACGCTCGGCCTGGTCGGCGAGAGCGGCTGCGGAAAGTCGACCACGGGACGCGCCGTACTCCAGCTCGAGCGGCCCACCTCGGGACGGGTGTGGCTCGAGTCCACCGAGCTCACCACCCTCGACGAGGAACAGCTGCGGCGGCTCCGTCCCCGCATGCAGATGATCTTCCAGGACTCCTACGCCTCGCTCAACCCCCGCCACACCGTGGCCCGCATCGTTGGCGAGCCGCTCAAGACCCACACCACCATGACGGACCGTCAGGCGGAGGAACGGGTCCACGAGTTGCTCGACCTGGTTGGTCTCCGCCGGGTGCACGGGCGACGCTATCCGCACGAGTTCTCGGGTGGCCAGCGACAGCGCATCAACATCGCCCGGGCACTCGCTCTCAACCCCACCCTGGTGGTGTGCGACGAGCCGATCTCGGCGCTCGACGTGTCGATCCAGGCGCAGGTCATCAACCTGTTCGCCGACCTCCAGGCCCGCTTCGGGATCGCCTATCTGTTCATCGCGCACGACCTGTCGATGGTCGAGCACATCTCCCACCGGGTCGCCGTCATGTATCTCGGACACATCGTCGAAACCGCCACCACCGAGGAGTTGTTCGCCTCACCCCGGCACCCGTACACCCAGGCGCTGTTGTCGGCGGTGCCGCTTCCCGATCCGGTGGGGGAGGCGGCGCGACGTCGGATTCCGCTGGTCGGAGACGTCCCCAGCCCCGCTTCTCCACCGCCCGGGTGCGTGTTCTCGACGCGCTGTCCGATCGCTCAGGACGTGTGTCGTGCGGAGCCGCCCACCCTGAGCGAGGTGGCGACCGGCCACCAGGTGGCATGCCATTTCCCGGCGGGCTAGCCGCCGGTGGTCGGCTCAGCCCGGAACCTGCACCTCGGTCTGCGCCAACACCACACAGGAGTTGTCGGTGAACAACCGGACGGTGTAGCGGCCGGCGGCGATGCCAGTGAAGTGCTGTGATCCGGTGACGGTGGCGCCGGTGTGGATCTGGTCGACGGCACCGTGGTAGAGATCGGGATCGCCGGAGCGGTAGATGCCGATCCAGTCGAACGCCCTGGCGGGAGCGGCGTCCCATGTCACCGTGATGGCGTCGCCTGCGGCCGACGCCGACAGCGAGGCGAGCATGCCGGGCTCCACGACCCACACCAGCTGCCGGTCGATCGTCTCGTTCCCGGAGACGAGCGAGATCAGATACTCACCCGGGTCGAGGGTGGCGGTCCCGAAGGCGACCGACCCGAAGCGGTCCGCCTCCATGGGAGGCAGCCAGGCAAGCTCGGTCCCCTGGCGGGTGAGGGAGATCCGGTCGGAACGACCGGCGTGGAATCTGACGGTGATGCGCTCGCCGCGTTCGTACCGAGTCTTCAGCGGGGCCACCATCAGCGGCGGTTCGACCGGTGTCAGCTCGAGCTCGGTTGCGACCCCCAGGTGATCGGACGGCCAGGGGTCGACGGCAATGTCGACATCGGGGGCTCCCGAGGGGCCGAGGATCCGACTCGAGACGACTTCGGCGCCCGCAGCCCACACGAAGTCGATTCGGTCACGCAGCTCGTTCGGGTCGACCCGGGGGTAGGGGAATCCGTGGGTCCAGGTGATGCCCGGTCGACCGGGATTGGCGTGCCGGTAGGTGTCGACCAGGCCCAGCCGTTCGGCCGCCAGGCTCACCGGCCATTCGACCGCCGCCGTCCGGTGCCCCCCGGCCCCCTCACCCCAGTCACGGTGCGACGGAGCGTTGAAGTCACCGGTCACGACCATCGGGGTCCCGGAATCGATCCACCGTCTCCAGGTGGGGACGTGACTCTCGAGGGCGGCCAGTCGCAGGTCCACCTCCAGTGCCACCGTGTCCGTTGTATAGGCCCCGTCTCTGAGCAGGTACGGCCCGTATGGGTCCGACGGCAGGTGGACGTTGCCGAGCGCGAAGACCTCGCCTGGTGCCGGCTGAACCAGCACCGTTCCGGGATCGGGGAGCGGCATCAGAGGCACGCTCGACACGATCTGGCTGCGCTCGTCGAAGTGGGCCCATCCCAGCAGCGATGCGATCCGAGAGGCGTTGCCACCGCACTCCTGGAGTCCGGCCACCATCGCGCCCGACCGGCGGATCACTTCGACCACACCCGCCAGGTCGACGACGTCACCGCCGAGGGCGATGTTGAAGCTGAGCACGGTCACACGACGATCCACTGCTGGAACGCTACGCCATCGGTCTGACCGTTGAACGGACCATTGGGGTCCCGCCTGTCATCGGCGGGAGAACGTTGTGCCACCGCCTCCAGTTCGATACGACCAGGGCCACAATGGGGGGCGTGATCCGGTTCGGCATCTCCCACAAGCCCGATGACGACCTCGACGACGAGGCGTTCCTCGACGATCTGGCGAGGCGCGGCCACACCGCCTTCGAGCTGGGGTTCACGGCCGGGTTCCCGTGGAAGGAGAAGCGGGTCGAACGGTTCGGTGCGCTGGCGGCCGAGCGCGGCATCGCGATCTCGATCCACGCCCCGTACTTCGCCGTGCTCACCATCGACGACGAGGACCGCTCCAAGCAGTGCGTGGCAGCACTCGAACACACCATGAAGCTGGGGCAGGCGGTCGGGGCGGGCATCATCTGCGCTCACCTCGGCTCCCGCGGCGGGCACACACCGGACCGTTTGATGACGATGATCCGCCGCCGGCTCGACTGGATCGGGTCCAAGGTTGCCGATCTCGACGTGGCGCTCGGGCTCGAAACCTCCGGCACCTACGAAGGGTTCGGCACGCTGGGCGACATCACCATGCTGGCGGCGGAGTATCCGTTCGTGCGTCCGCTGGTGGACTGGGCGCACGTCCATGCCGTCACCTCGGGGGCGCTGACCGAACCGGCTGCCTTCGAGGCGGTGTTCGCCTTCCTCCTCGCCGAAACCGAGGGGTGGAAGATGGACCCGCTCCAGACCCAGTTCTCCGACAACATCTTCGGACCGAAGGGCGAGATCCGCCACACCACCTACGGCGAAGGCTCGCTCCGGGTGAGTCCGCTGGTGGTGGCGGCGCACCGCGCCGGCGTCGACATGGTGATGATCTCGGAATCGCGCGACGACGCCAGCCACCGTGCCATCCAGGAGGAACTGGAGGAGGCGCTCGCCCGTTTGGAGGTCGAGACCGGCACCCCGGTATCCACCGCCATGGCTGCCAGGCCGGTTGAGGTGATCCCCCAGGCTGGAAGCAAGTACCGGCTTGTCAACACGCCCCGGTCGCTGCTCCTGTCGAACATCGACAAAGCCTACTTTCCCGACGGCACCACCAAAGGTGACCTCATCCAGTACTACGCATCCATGGCCGACGTGCTGCTGCCCCACCTGTCGGGACGACCCATCTCGATGTCCCGTTACCCCGACGGCATCGACGGTCCATCCTTCTACGAGAAGCGGGCCCCGGGCCATCAGCCCGACTGGATGAAGACCGCGACGGTGCCGTCGGACTCGATGGGCGGTGACATCGACTTCCTGCTCGCCGCCGACCGCGAGTCGCTCATGTGGTTCGCCAACATGGGCTGCATCGAGGTACACCCGTTCCACTCCCGGGCCGACCACCTCGAGTACCCCGACTACGCCATCTTCGACTTCGACCCGGCCGAGGGCTCCACCTGGGATCAGGTGGTGGCCAGCACCACGCTGTTGGGTCAGGCCCTTCAGGGCCTCGGCCTCACCGGATTCCCCAAACTGTCGGGCTCCCGCGGCATGCACGTCTACGTACCGCTCTCCCCCGTCCACAGCTACGAGCGGGTGCGCCGGTTCGTCGACGCCGTCGGCAAGCTGCTGGCCGCCGCCGACCCCGACGACATCACCATGGAAATGCACATCCCCAAACGCAAAGGCAGGGTGTTCGTCGACGCCAACCGGAACTCATCCGGCCAGACCGTCGCCTCGGTCTACTCGGTCCGGCCCCGCCCCAGCGCCCCGGTGTCGGCCCCCCTCACCTGGGACGAGGTGGGCACCATCGCCAACGGCGACATCACCATCCACAACCTCCACGAACGCCTCGAAACCCACGGCGACCTATTCAGAGGCGTCATCACGAAGAAGCAGACACTGGACACGGCGGAGGCGGCGTTGGGGTTGTGAAGAGGAAGGCGGAGGAAGGCGGAGGAAGGCAGAGGAAGGCAGAGGCCAGGAAGGCGGAGGCCGGGAGCGTTGAGGGGGCGGAGGTCACCGGGCTGTGGCGTGTCGGCGGGGGGAGAGGCACATGGCCACGATTCGGTTGAGGAGATCGTTCACCTGTTTGCGGTGCTCTGGTGTTCCGAATCCGAGACGGTTGGCGACCCGCAGTTGAAACTCGAGCTCCCGAGCGGACCCGAGCGCGATGTCGAGGGATCGTGCGAACTCCGTACCTGTCTTCCGACCCCGCCCTTCGGCGATGTTGGACCCGACCGATACCGCTGAGCGGCGGAGGTCCCTGGCCAGTTCGTATCTGTGTTCGGGAGGAAATCGGGCGGTCATCTGATGGATCAACACAGCAAGGTCGACTGCCAGATCTTCCACGTCGAGGGAACGTTTCGTCACGGTGAGTAGATACGGTCTGCGAGGCAGCGTGGCAAGGGGGTTTGAACCTCCGCATTCCTGGCCTCTGCCTTCCTCCGCCTTCCTCTGCCCTCCTCTGCCTTCCTCCCAAGCCTTCCTCCGCCTTCCTCGCCCTCGCCTTCCTCCGCCTTGCTCGTTCCGACTACGACTAACGCGCTCCGTGCTCTACGTTCGTCGGATGCGTGACTCGTTGGTTGGCGCCGCGATTGCTCTCGCCGAGCGGGGCGCGCCTGACGGTGCCATTCGGTGGGGGATGCGGAAGGGGATCGAGGGGCGTCTGGCCGAGGAGATGGCCCGGGCCGAGGCGGAGCGGGACGGCTGGCTGGCGGAGTGGCATCGGGGCCCTATTGCCCTCGTCCCGGAACGTGCCAACGACCAGCATTATGAGGTCCCGGCCGCCTTCTTCGAAGCGGTGCTCGGACCGCGGCTCAAGTACTCGTCGGGGTTGTGGCCGACACCGGGCACCGACCTCGCCGGGTCGGAGGAGGCGATGCTGGAAGAGTCGTGTCGGGCGGCCGGCATCGAGGATGGGATGGCCATCCTCGATCTCGGCTGCGGATGGGGTTCGTTGGCGCTGTTCGTCGCCGAGCAGTATCCCGCATGCACGGTGACGGCCGTCTCGAACTCGACCTCGCAGGGAAGGTACATCGCCGACCGGGCAGCACGTCACGGGCTCGACAACGTTCGGCATCGGGTGGTCGACGTCAATCGCCTCGAACTCGACGGCCGGTTCGACCGGGTGGTGTCGGTGGAGATGTTCGAGCACGTCCGCAACCATCCGGCCCTGCTCACCAGCCTCGACCGTCTGGTGGAACCGGGGGGCGCGGTGTTCGTGCACGTGTTCGCCCACCGGTTGTACTTCTGGCCGTTCGAGGATCGGGGGGCGGGGGGACTGGATGGCCCGAACGTTCTTCTCGGGTGGGATCATGCCGTCCCACGACCTCTTCACCCGGTTCGCCTCGCCGTTTCGCGTCACGGCATCCACGTGGCATTCGGGCCTGCACTATCAGCGCACCCTCGACGCCTGGCTCGACCGGATCGATGCCGCTCCCAGGGCGGTGGCGGCCACGCTGGCGGGCTCACCGCAGACGGTCCGGCAGTGGCGGATGTTCATGATGGCCTGCTCGGAGCTGTTCGGGTACGCCGACGGCGTCGAGTGGGGTGTGAGCCATCACCTCATGATCCGCTGACTCCGCCCGACATCGGCCGGACGGCTCGCATAGGCTGCCCGGCATGGATCTCTATGCGCGTGTCAACATCCTCGACGGCCGTTCGGTTCGTCTGCCCCATGGAAACGTGGCGACCGCCATCGCCCTCGATGCCGACCCGTTGGGGCGGGCCAAGGC
>JBHJOH010000110.1:0-18962 GCA_050329955.1 Acidimicrobiia bacterium
GCCGCCGCCGCCGGCCGGGCCGCACACCCAACTCGGCGGCGAGAGCCGTGGCGTACTCTATGGGCGTCCCGAACCGGCCCGCCGGCGCCGAGAGATCCTCTGCTTCAGGATGGTCGACCAGGTCCGCTTCCAGCTCGGTCGCTAGTCGCCGCCGATCCGCCTTCGGAAGCCGCTCGAGGTGGCCTACGACGGCGGCGGCGTATTCCCGGGCGGCGTTCACAGCCCGTCCTCCAGCATCCGCAACGAATCCTGCAACCCGACCCATGCCGATCGCAGGCTTTGTCGTCGTTCCTCGCCGGCAGGGGACAGGGCGTAGTACCGCCGCGCCGGTCCCAGCGGACTCGGACGTTCGGTTGTCGTGACCGATCCGTCCCCTTCGAGCCGCTTCAGGGAGCCGTACAGCGAGGCATGGCCGACGTCGTCGAGACCGGCCTTCTCGAACCACGACAGGATCTCGTACCCGTAGGACTCGCCGTGTGAGAGCACGTTGAGCACGGCGAGATCCACCAGCCCTTTCACCATCTGCGAGCGGGGTTCCGGTGCCTGCATATACGGAAACAACAATAGCGGTTACCGGCATAGTCGGGAGGCCCTGGAGAGAGAGATGTAACGTCCGACCGATGCGGATCTCATCTCTCGTTCTCTACGCCATCGATGTCGCCGCCACCGCCGAGTTCTACCGGCAGCTCGGGGTGGAGTTCCACCCGGCCGGCCCCGGAAGGCTCGTGGCCGACGTCGGGGGTTGCCGCTTCGCTATCTCGCCGTCGTCGTCGGGTGACACGGCTCGTCAGGGCGGCGCCGGCACGGTGATGCCGGGCATCGACGTGGGATCGGTGGATACCGCCATCGGCCGGGTGATCTCGGGCGGCGGCACCGTGCTGCGCGCCGCCGAAACGCTCGACTGGGGCCGCCGAGCGGTGCTGTTGGACCCGGACGGCCGGGCGGTCGAGATCGTTGAGCGGAGCGCCTGAGCGGCCCACCAACCAAACCCTGTTCTGGGGGCAAAACCGACACTCTGACGGTCGATTCTGTCCCCAGAACGGAGTGGGGGGGACAGGGTGCTTGTCCCCGACCGTCTGGTCCGGCATGTTCGTGCCATGGACACCTCGCGTCACGAGCTGTTTGAGCTCGCCTCCCGCCAGTACGGCTTCGTCGCAGCCCACCAGGCGCATCGACTCGGCATCGACACCCGCACCTTGAGCCGGTGGCAGCGCGGTGGCTTGCTTGCCCGCCACTCCCATCGGGTGTGGCGGGTGGGGGGTGCTCATGAGACCGGGGCCGCCCGGGCCATGGCAGCCGTCCTCGAATCCGGACCCCGTTCGTTCCTGGCACGCCGATCGGCGTTGGCGCTGTGGGAGATGGCCGGGTTCTCGCTGGTGCCGATCGAGGTGGTCACCGACCACCCGGAGCGGCGGAGGGGGCTGGCCGAGGCCTGCCTGATCAGGACCCGCGACCTGCCGGAAGAGCTCACCTCCGAGCGGCATCGCATTCCCGTGGTGCGTCCTGAACTGGCGCTGTTCCAGCTCTCGGCGAAGGTGTCGTACGGCCGTCTCCTGCGGCTGGTCGACACGGCGTGGGCGATGCGCCTGGTCGATGGCGCCTCACTCCATCGCTGCTACCGGCTGATGAAGGATCGCGGGCGAACCGGGTCGGCGAACTTTCGCCAGATGATCGAAGAACGTCCGCTCGACTATCGCCCTCCCGACTCCAACCTCGAGGCCCGGTTCGAGCAGGTCATCGCCCAGCACGGTGGCGAGCCGATGCGACGTCAGGTCGACTTGGGCGGGGCCGGCTGGAGCGGCCGTGTGGACTTCCGGGATGCCCACAGACCGCTGGCGGTGGAGATCTTCTCCCGCCGGTATCACGCCTCGCTGAGCGACATCGCCCACGATGAGGAGCGGCTCCGGGAGCTGCGTAGCGCCGGGTTCGTGGTGATCGTGTTCTGGGACGAGCAGTTGTTCGCCCACGGACATGACGTGTCGGCCGTGGTCAGGAGGGTGAGGGATGCCCTCGACGGCGGCATGCGGTTGGACGATCCGTGGCTGGCGTTCACGCATACGCTCCATCTCGACACGGCCGGCGGTTCGCCGATCCGTGCGTTTCTCGACGCCCCGGTCGGCAGCCGACCCCCAACTGGGGTCACAATCGACCTCGACAAGGTCGATTTTGACCCCAATTGGGGATGGTGACACTGGGTTCTCGGTTCTGGGGTCAGAATCGACCCTCAGAGTGTCGGTTTTGACCCCAGAACGGGGAGGGTGGGGGTAGGCACGTCAGACGCCGGCGGTGCGTTCGGCCATGCCGTTCAGGATCTCCAGCACTATCCGGTTTCCCAGATACGCCGTGATCTCGGCGTTGTCGTAGGCGGGGGCGACCTCGACCACGTCGGCGCCCAGCACCACCAGCTCCTTAGCGAGCCTCCGCACGGTGTCGAGCAGTTCCCGCGACGTGAGCCCGCCCGGCTCGGGCGTTCCGGTGCCCGGCGCAAACGCCGGGTCCACCACGTCGACGTCGACCGAGATGAACACGCCCTTGGCGCCGCCCTCCAGGGCGTACGCCACGGCGTCGTCCACCACGGCTCGAAGTCCGCGGTCGACGATCTCGTTCATGAAGTAGGCGCGCATGCGCTGTTCTTTCATCCACGCCACCACGTCCGGTTCGGGCCAGTACCCCCGCAGCCCGATCTGCACGAAGCGGTGACCGGGAACGGCACCCGACTCCACCAGGCGCCGCATCGGCGTTCCGTGACCGTAGAGGTGGCCGTTCTGGAGCGAGCCGGTGTCGGCGTGGGCGTCGAAGTGGATGAGAGCCACCTCGCCGAACCCGTGGACCTTGGCGACCCCGGTGGCGTTGGGGTAGGTGATGGTGTGATCGCCGCCGAGCACGATCGGCACCTTGCCGGCACGGGCGATCGACTCCACCGCCTCCTCGATGCGCGCCAGCGACTCCTCCATGTAGCCGGGGACCACGTAGACGTCACCGACGTCGACCACACCCAGGAAGCCGAGCGGGTCGATACCGGTGGGGAGATGCGGCCGGTAGCCGTCCATGGCGCCGTAGTCGGCCTCCCGGATCGCCTGCGGCCCGAACCGGGCGCCGGGACGGTAGGTGGTTCCCCAGTCGAAGGGCGCCCCGACGATCGCCACCTGGCCCTCGACGGTCGGGAGCTCGTCGAATCGGACCGCCGGGACACCGAGGAACGCCTGCCGGGAGGCGAACGAGAGGTACTCCGAGGTTGCGAACGGAACCTCTTTCGCCCTCTGCTCGTAGGGGGTGTGCGGGGACTGGGGATGGTCCATAGGTGAGCACGGTAACGGGTCGATGCTGTGTCGTCGACGGCCGGGTTCCGACGTGGCACCATAGGGCCACATCAAAACGTGAGACCCCAGGAGCCCGCCGAATGGCCACGCACGAAACGGACACCCATACCGGAAACGTCGACATGGAGGAAGAGTTCGGACTCGGTGCCCGCATGGGCAAGTCGCTCGTCAAGGGGATCCTGATCGGACTCCCCATCTCCTACGTCGGGTTGGTGGTCGCCTTGCTGCTGATGACCGAACGGGACTTCGTGAGGTCGATCGAGACGGCTGTGCTTCCGGGCCTGCTGATTGGGGTGTTCTTCGGCGGCTTCTTCGGAATGGCGATCATGCTGCTCGGGGTGGAGCGGGAAGAACGTCGGGCCAAGTCACGGCGCCGTCAGGGCAAGTGAGTCGTCGCCGGGGCGCGTGATGTCGAGGTTGACGCGGATCTCGCCATCGCCCACAACGGTGGAACCGGTGATGCCCCCCAGCGCTTCGGGTTCGAGGGATGCCCGCATTTCGATCGAGTTGATCCACTCGCCGGGAACGGCCACCCAGAAGTCGAGCTGATCGAACGCCACACCCTCGACGCCGGGGGTGAACAGGCCGAGGGCGCCGGCCTGGTCGATGATTCCCGTCAGGTCGAGTCGCCGCGTATCGATGTCGTTGCGTTCCTCCCGGTCGCCGCCGTCGGGGAGTTCCTCTCCGCCGGTGATGTCGGCCCAGAACACCGTCGATCCGGCGCACAGGCTCGAGTTGTCGACCACCTCCGGCGCCATCGGATCTACCTCGGCAAATCCGTTGCCGGTACCGTCGTCGTAGTACGCCCGGTCCTCGATCACGACCAGCCGTGTCGCGAAGTCGAATCCGCCGAATCCCGCCACGATCTCGCAGTCGAAGGATCCGTCGACGAAGGTTCCGGTGCTCTCGACGGTCAGCAACTCGGCGTCCTCGGAGCCGATCGTGGTCGAGAAACTCCACACGAACGATCCGAGCGCCACCGTCGGAGCCGCCCTCGGGGCAACCACTTCGGGGAGGGTGGTCGTGGTGGTTGTCGGGGCGGGGGGAGATGTGGTGGGAGATGTGGTGGGTGCCACCGTGGTGGTCGACGACGAAGGGGTGGCGGTGCTGGGAGCGACGGCTGCCACCGTCGTCGGAACGGCTGCAACCGCCGAGTCCGTCTCGGCGCTGCCTGAGCAGGCGGCGAGGAGGACGGCGAAGATCAGAAAGCGCTGAGCGGGCATGTCCCTCAGCGTATCGACAAGGTTTGGTTACTCCTGAATCGACCTTCGATGCGCCCATCCCAGCCGGGGCCTCACGGTAAGATCCTCGTCAAAGGTGTGATCGTGCTCGCTTCCTGCGAACAACCTGGAGTTGGTGCGACCTCCCGTGGCGTCGCGCCCCTCTTCGATCGGTCAGACGTCGTGTCGGGCTACCACCTCCGTAACACCCTTGCATTCCGCCACTGGAACCCTCCCGGAGCCGCGCCTCCCTCGTGAAGGCAACCGGAAGAACGTTCTCAAGGAGTGCAAATGAGTATCCAAGGTCCGAAAACCGCCCATTGGTTCCAGCGGTCCAGACAGGTGTTGGTCAACGGGGTGTCGAGCGGCTTTCGATACTGGGGTGACGACGACACGCTGGTGATGGATCACGGATACGCCGGCCATGTCGTGGACATGGACGGCAAGGACTACGTCGATTACCAACTCGGATTCGGCCCGGTGATCCTGGGTCACGGAGACCCCTACGTCGCCGAGGCGGTGTCGAGAGCGGCATCGTCGGGGACCGTGTTCGCCATGACCCAACGCATCGAGATCGAGGCGGCCGAGAAGTTGATCGAAGTGCTTCGGTGGCCGACCGCTCTCCGGTTCACCAACACCGGCACCGAGGCCACCATGCATGCAATCCGGCTGGCCCGGGGCTGGGCTGCGCGTGACCTGATCCTCAAGTTCGAAGGCGCCTACCACGGGGCCCACGACTACGTGCTGTACACGACGGCGAGTGCGCCGGCCGCCCATCTCGGGTCGCGGCTTCGGCCGCTGCCGATCCAGGCCTCGTCGGGCATTCCCGATGGCGTGCGTGGGTACGTTCGGACCCTGCCCTACAACGATACCGAGTTGCTCGGAGAGTTCTTCGATGACCACGGCCACGAGTTGGCGGCGGTGATCGTGGAGCCCATGGCGGGCAACTTCCTCGGCATCCTTCCCGAGCCGGGGTTTCTCGAGGCGATCCGCCGTCTCTGCGACGAGAACGAGGTCGTGCTGATCTTCGACGAAGTGAAAACCGGCTTCCGGCTCGGCATCGACGGCGCCGTGGGCGCATTCGGCGTGGTCCCGGACATCGCCACCTACGCCAAGGCGATGGGTAACGGCTTCCCGGTGGCGGCGATCGCCCTGTCCGAGAAGATGGTGGAAGGATGGTCCGGTGGCGGCATCGCCCAGGCCGGCACGTACTCGGGCAACTCGGTGGCAGCCGCGGCGGTCAAGGCCACCCTGGAGCGGCTGGAGGACGGGACCGCCTACCGGCAGATCGAAAAGGTCGGATTCGCCCTCATGGACGGTATCACCACCATTCTCGAGGACCGCGGGGTGGTGGGCCGGGTGATCGGCCATCCGTCCATGTTCTCGATCTTCATGGGTGAGGGCATTCCCACCGAGTTCCGCGACCTCACCCGCCACGACACCCGTGTCTACAACAACATGGTTCTCGCCATGATCGAGCGGGGTGTGGCGCCATGCCCCGATGCCCGGGAGCCGTGGTTCACCTGTGCCGCCCACACCGACGACGATGTCGCCCGCACTCTCGGCGTGTTCGAGGAGGCGCTCGTCGCCACACTGGCGCGGGCCGGCACGCTTCCGCCCGTCGAGGACGACTGATGGCAATGAAACGCCCCACCCCGTCCGCCCGGGCGCCCAGCTACCGGCCGCTCAGCTTCTGGCACGATTCGCTCCCGGAGGGCGACCCGGTGCGGCGACCGCCGCTGGTCGGCGCCACCGAGGCCGACGTCGTCATCGTGGGCGCTGGATACACCGGGCTGTGGGCTGCCTACTACCTCACCGAGTTGGACCCGGGCATGTCGATCGCCGTGGTGGAAGCCGAGATCGCAGGATTCGGCGCCTCGGGCCGCAACGGCGGTTGGGCGTCGGGCGAGTTTTCGATGCAAACCGACCGGGCGGCGGCGGCGGTAGGCCGCCAGGGGGTGGTGGCCCAGTACCGGGCCGTGTGGGACGCCATCGATGAGATCGGTCGGGTGAGCGCCGCCGAGGGCATCGACTGCCACTTCGCCAAGGGCGGTTCGATCAACCTGGCCACCTCCCAGGCACAGCTCGAGCGCATGAGAGACGACCTGGTGGAATGGCGGGCTCTCGGGTTGGGCGACGAGCACGTTCGGGTGCTCGATGCGGTCGAGACCCGGATGAGGGTCCGGTCCGACAATGCGATCGCCTCGATGTACACACCGCACTGCGCATCGATCCACCCGGCCCGGCTGGCCCGGGGTCTGGCGGAGGTGGTGGAAGGCCGCGGCGTGCGGATCTTCGAGGGGAGTTGTGTCTCGGAGATCGGTCCCGGCATGGTGCGAACCGGCGAGGGCAGTGTGAAGGCGGGAACGGTGCTGCGCTGCCTCGAGGCGTTCAACAGTCAGGTGCGGGGAACCGGGCGGTGGCTGGCTCCCGTGTACTCGCTGATGATCGCGACCGAGCCGCTCCCCGAGTCGGTCTGGGACGACATCGGGTTGGCCGAGCGTGAGACCTTCCACGATGGTCGCCATCTGGTGATCTACGGGCAACGTACCGCCGACAACCGCTTCGCCTTCGGCGGGCGGGGGGCTCCCTATCACTTCGGATCGGCGATGAAGCCGGAGTTCGAACGTGACCCGGAGACCCATCGGTCGATCTCCGAAGCCCTGCGCTGGCTCTTCCCTGCCGTGGCGGACGCTCGCATCACCCACACCTGGGGTGGAGCGGTGGGGGTGCCGCGTGACTGGACGGCATCGGTGTCCTTCGACGCCGCCACGAGGCTGGGTCGAGCTGGAGGGTTTGTCGGGGCCGGTGTGACTCCGTCGAACCTGGCCGGGCGAACCCTGGCCGATCTGGTGATGGGGCTGGAGACCGAACGAACCCGGTTGCCGTGGGTCGGCCACGAGTCGCCGCAGTGGGAGCCCGAGCCGCTGAGGTTCATCGGGATCAACCTCGGGCGGGCGCTGGCACCCATGGCCGACAACCGCGAGTTCCGGACCGGTCGACGTTCCCAGGTGGCCGGTCGGTTGCTCGGTCTCCTCACCGGGCATTGAGCGTGGTGCTCACCCGGGCCGGAGCCGCCCATCTCGACGTGCTTGTGGAGTTGTGTCGCAGCTACTGCGAGCTGGATCACCACCACTTCGACGAGGTCAGGACCCGGGCCGGGCTGGGTCCGTTGCTCGAGTCGGACCGTCACGGCGTGGTGTGGCTGATCGGATCTGAGTCGGATCCGGGCGGGTACGCGGTGGTGACGTGGGGCTGGTCGGTGGAGGGCGGTGGGGCCGAGGCACTGCTCGATGAGATCTACGTGCACGACCGCGGACAGGGTGTGGGCTCGGCGGCGGTGGTGTCGATTCTGGACGATTGCCGTGAGCGCGGCATGATCAGGGTGTTCCTGGAGACCGAGTCCCACAACGAGCAGGCCCGACGGCTCTACACCCGACTCGGGTTCGTCACCGAAGAATCCGTGTGGATGTCCAGGGAGTTGTGAGCCCTGAGGCCGGCGTCAGTGGGTGACGACGACGTACAGCTTGCGGGTCGTTTCGAGGATGTCCCAGCGCCCGGACCAGCCTTTGGGCAGAACCATCACGTCGCCGGGACCGATGTGGCGGGCGGAGCCGTCGGCATCATCGGTCATTCGCACCCGTCCGGCCAGGATGTGGACCACTTCGGTGTCGGGGCGGTCTTCGATGTGCCATCCACCCGGTGTGCATTCCCAGATGCCCACGTCGGTGACACCGTCGGAGTGGAACTCGACGAGTGAGACCTGGGGGTCACCGGAGTCGGCGCCGCGGCGGGGGCCAACCGGCTCGAGTGTGGTGCTGATCGAGGAGAAGAGGGCGCGCATGGCACCCATCTTGGCGCCAGCAGTCGCGCTGTGTGCACCATCGGACGGAAGGCGCCCTGTGGTGCACACGGCTAGCTTCGGGGGCATGGCACAGATACACGGTGGGCGGGTTATCGCCCGGGCGCTCCGCAACGAAGGCGTGGACACCATCTTCACCATCACCGGCGGACACATCCTGCCGATCCTCGACGGGTGCGTCGAGGAGGGGATCCGGGTCGTCGACGTGCGCCACGAGCAGGCGGCCGCCCACGCTGCCGAGGCGTACGGACGACTCACCGGGAGGCTCGGGGTGGCGGCCGTCACCGCCGGGCCCGGGGTGACCGATGCCATCACCGGAGTGGCCAACGCTCACTTCGCCGGGACGCCCATGCTGCTGCTGGGAGGCCGTCACCTGCTCCGCCAGGAGCTCAAGGGCGGTCTCCAGGAGATGGATCATCCGCCGCTGTTCGAGGGGATCACTGCGTGGGCGGCCACCGCCTACCAACCCGACCGTCTCGCCGACTACATCGCCACCGCCGCCCGGCACGCCTTCGCCGGACGGGGTGGGCCGGTGTTCCTCGACATCCCGATGGACATCCAGTTCGACCAGGTCGACGACGAGGCCATCCGCTGGCCTGCCGGCCAACGGGCCAACCGCACCCAGGGCGTCGACGCCGCCACCCTCGACGAGATCGTTGCCGCCCTCGCTCGCAGCGACCGCCCCATGATCTTCGCCGGCGCCGGGGCCAAGGGAGGACGCCAGAACCACCTCAAGGCGCTCGCCGAGGCGCTCCAGGCCCCCATCTACCTGAACAGCCGGGCCCGCGGTTCTCTGCCCTACGGGCATCCGCTTCTCGGCAACCACGCCCGGTCGGCCGCCTTCGCCGGGGCCGACCTCGTTCTGGCTCTCGGAGTCGACTGGGACTTTCGGGCCCGGTACGGGGAGGCGGTGTCATCCAATGCGGTCATCATCCAGATCGACGCCGATCCCGGGAAGGTCGGGTGGAACCGGGGCGTCGACATCGGTGTGGTGGCCGACCCGATCGAAGTCGCCGGCCAGCTGGTGGAGGCGGCGGCACGATTCGCCAGCAGCGAGCCGGGGGAGTGGACCACGGACATCATGGCCCAGGATGCGGCCCGGCAGGCGGCGGTTGCCGCCGAGGCCGACGACGACACGATCCCGGTCATGCCGCAGCGTTTTGCCCGCGACGTCTCGCGGTTCTTCGGGCCGGACTCGATCATCGCCGTCGACGGCGGTGACATCGTCTCCAGCACCGCCCGGTGGCTCCAGATCTCCCACCCCGGACACCTGCTCGATCCGGGCCCGTTCGGGACGCTCGGCACCGGAGCCCCCTTCGCCATCGCTGCCAAGGTGGCCTTCCCCGAGACCCGCGTCGGGATCGTCTTCGGCGACGGCGCCTTCGGGTTCAACGGGTTCGAGTACGACACGATGGTCCGCCTCGGGCTGCCGGTGATCGGAGTGATGGGCAACGACGGTGTGTGGGCCAACATCAAGACCATCCACAAGGCCTTCTTCCCCGACCGGGTGGTGGCCGCCGACCTGGGTCGCCGCCCGTACCACGCGGTTGTGACCGCACTCGGTGGGTACGGGGAACTGGTGACCGACCCCGCCCAGATCGGACCTGCCCTCGAACGGGCCGAGGCGAGCGGCCTTCCGGCACTCGTCGACGTTCACATCGCCGAAACCGTGCGCGCCTCCTCGAACTACGCCCAGTGAGAGCTCGCAGGACGTTGACGCCTCTCCGGCGATGCTCGACGAGTGAGCTTCTCAACGGGCCTCTTCGTCCCTAGCCTGATCGGCCGGGGAGGAACAACGACATGACATGGCTCACCGTCGGGCTGCTGGGGCTGATGGCGCTCGGCGTGACGATCTCATCGGTGGCGAACCACCGGGTCATCAAGGGCGGCGCCCGGCCTTCGGAACGGGTGACCTTCTACCAGCTCGCCCATCTCGCCGGCGGTCGGGCTCGCGTGGCCGAAGTGGCCGTCGCCTATCTGGTCTGGGCCGGGCTGGTGGAGGCCCGCGTCAACGCCCGCACCCTCGCCCTGCGAGCGGCGCCGGCCGCCAGTGTCGAGTTGGCCCCCGTGGAGCAGGCTCTCATCGCCACGATCCCACCCGAGGGTGGACGACCCGCGATCCCGATGTCGGCGGCCCGGGATGCCGCCCGGTGGGTGGAGGGCAACCTCGTCGGGCTGGTCGTGGCAGCTCGTCAGTCGTGGATGGTTGCCTTGCCGGCGATGGTCTCGGCGGTGGTGGCGGCGGTCATCTCGGTTGGGGTGGCGTGGGCGTCCGAGATCAGCGTGGGCTTTCTGCCGGTGGTCACGGTGGTGGCGGCGATCGTCGTCCTCACGGCACTGCCTCGCGGGGTGCGCCTCACCAACGCCGGAAAGGAAGTGCTCGATGTCGAGCGGGAACGGTTCGATCCCGACCTGCCGATCGCCCAGGTGGGCGTGACGAGTCTCCCGATCGAATCGGGTCTCTACATCGTCGCCCTCTACGGAAACGACGCCATGACCGGTGAGCTGTCCCCGTTGCGTCGGATACTCGCCCGGGGCTGATCGACCGCGCTCTGCGGCGCTCAGCCACCCACTAGCACGCTGGCCCGCTGCTCCGAGATCGCCACCGCCACCAGGGCGGCTTCCCGGGGAGGGAAGGCACATGCCGCCACCGCCTCCCCGAAATCGTCGACTGCGCCGGCCTCCACCACCACACCCGACACCAGGATGGGCTCGGCGTCCGTATCCGAGACGACCACCACCACGTCGGCTCCGGCGCTGGTGCCGGCCGGCACCGAAAGCTCCACCACCAGCCAGCCTTCCGGCACCGACGGGGACGGGGCCGGCATCGCCCCGGCGATCACCGGGTCCCCGGTCACCATCGGACGCAGAGCGGTGACCGGGAGTTGGACGGGATCGAAGGTGCCGACCAGGACCGGCCTCATCTCCACCATGGAGTCCTCGATGGTCTGGTCGGTTCCCACGTCGATCAGCAGGAACGGATGGTCCGTGACCGCCGGTGGGCGAAGGTCGAGCCACATGGCCGCCACCACCAGAGCGGCGGCGGCGGCCCAGCGCATCACGGGAGGGCGGGCGAGAAGGAACATGGTCGGAACGTACCTGAGCCCCGCACCGAGGAGAAGAGGTTCGTGAGGGCGGACGCGGTACCGTTGGACCGTGATCGGAAAGCTCCTGGTGGTGGCAATCGTCGGTCTTGTCCTGGTGACGCCCGTGGGCGGCGTGACTGCGCTGGGACAGGGGATCTACCTGCCCGAGCTGATCCTGGAAACGAACACCATCGAATTGGGAACGAGCTGCCTCGACGAGCGGCGGCCGACCCGTCCCACCGGCGAGCTGGAGGTGGTTGGTGGGACGAGTGACGTGGTGGGCACCACCGGTGAGCTCGTCACGTACGCGGTCGAAGTCGAGGTTGGTCTGCCGGTCGATACGGACTGTTTCGCCCGGGTGGTCGAGCTCACGTTGGGCGACGATCGCAGCTGGGTCGGGTCGGGGAGGTGGTCGATGCAGCGTGTCGCCACCGAGGATGCCTCGATCAGGGTGACCCTGGCCTCACCCGGCACGGTGGACGCATACTGCCTGCCCCTTCGCACGGGCGGCATCTTCTCCTGCTGGGACGGGTCCCGGGCCATGATCAACCTGTGGCGGTGGGAAACCGGCGCCACCGACTTCGGCGAGGGTCTGATCGAGTACCGCTCGTACGTGATCAACCACGAGGTCGGTCACGGTCTAGGGTTCGGTCATGTGGGATGCCCCGCCGCCGGGGAACCGGCCCCGGTGATGATGCAGCAATCGAAGACCACCGGGGCATGCACTCCGAACGGGTGGCCCACCGACCGGGAGATGTGACCGGCGTCTCAGATCCCGGTCGTCTCCATCGTCTCGAGGTCGCACACCAGCACCGTCTCCGAGAACGGCCCCCGGCTCTCATGCAGACATTCGACCCTCGTCGGTCCGCGGGCGGCGCTCATGCGATGGTGCCAATGGCCGTGCGCCCACACGCTTGGTGCCAGGATGTCGGCGATGTCTCCCATCGCCGCCCGCACGCCATCGGCCAGCTCCACGATCTCGGGGGGGATGTACGAGGTGTAGTTCGATACCAGGGGGGTGCCGGGGAGTCCTTCGTGAGCGATCACCAGGTCGACGATGCCGCTCTGTGATGCCCGTTCGATCTCGGCGGCAGTGGGGATCTCGCTGGGGAACCAATCGATTCCGGGCGTGCGACGGGGCTGATCGACCGACACAGCCCCACCGATGAAGAGGACGCGGCGACCGGCCCACTCCATGACCGTTCCCCGGGGAACCCACCACACCAACGGCGCCACCGACACGGGAGCCGCCACCCGGCCATGGGGGAGCTGGGAGTGGTCTTCGTGGTTGCCGTCACAGAACCAGACGCTCACGCCGCGTTCCACACAGCGGGCAGCCACCTTGATGAGGAAGTCCCGACCGCGCGGATGGCGCGGCCAAAAGCCGAAGTCACCTGTTTGCAGCACCCCGAACGCGCCGATGTCGGCGGCGGTGTCGATGACCCGGAGGGCGTGGGCGGTGTCGGCGTGCCAGTCGCCTGCCAGAACAACGGATGTCAAGGTCTCAGTCGTCCGAGGAGGAGGAAGACGACCTGGAGGCGGAGCTATCGCTCGACTTGGCCTCGGACTTCGATTGGCTCTTCGCTTCGGACTTCGATTCGGACTTCGATTCGGAGGTGGCGCCCGATTCGGAGGAGGACGAGGCGCCGGGTGCCTTCATCGAGCTCTTCGACGCCTTCGAGTCGGTGACGTAGAACCCGGAACCCTTGAACACGACGCCGCGGGCGTGGAAGACCTTCTGCACTTCGCCGCCGCAGACGTCGTGCTTCTTGAGAGGCTTCGCCGAAAACGACTGAAACACGTCGAATTGTTGGCCACAGTTCTTGCAGAGATATTCGTACGTGGGCATCTTCAAAGCTTCCTGGCGTGGAGGGCAACCAGTGTACTCGTATGCGTATTCCCGCAGATCCAGGGGACGGCAGGCCGGAAGCCGGAGGCTGGAAGCCAGAGGCCCCGAACGCGTGTTGGGCCTCGGGCAGCTCGGTCCTCCTCGTGTCTTTGCCCTTCGGCCCCCGTGCTTCCTGCCTCCTGCCTCGTGCCTGTGCGACCCGGCCTCGTGCTTCCGGCCGGATGGGGCTCCTCGCTCCCTCGCTGCTCGCTTCCCGCGTCTGGTGGCTTGCCGGTAGTCTGATCAGCCATGCCCACTTGGCTGGCGCTGGTCGGCGCATACTTCATCGGAAGCCTCGATTTCGCCGTTGTGGTGGCCCGTGCCCACGGCGTCGACATCCGCACCGTGGGCAGCGGGAATCCCGGTGCATCGAACGTCCTGCGCACCCTGGGGAAGGGTCCCGCCGCCATGGTGTTCCTGGGTGACGCCCTCAAAGGAGTGATCGCCGCTGCCATCGGATGGATGGCGGTGGGAGCCGGCGACCCGGCCACCCAGCCGATCGCGTTCGCGGCAGGCTTCATGGCGGTGATGGGGCACTGCTTCCCGGTGTTCCACAAGTTCAAGGGTGGCAAGGGGGTCGCCACCGGAGCAGGGGTCCTGCTGTTCACGCTGCCGTTGGTCGGTTTCGCTCTGGCGCTGGTGTGGGCGATCGTCGCCAAGGTGTTCAAGGTGGCGTCGGTGGCATCCCTCACCGTGGTGGTGCTGGCGGTCCCGCTCGGGTTCTGGCAGGGAACGAGGGGGGTTGCACTGGGCTGGCTCGCTGCGATGCTGGCGTTGATCGTGATCCGTCACGCCCCCAACATCAAACGAATGATCAGCGGATCGGAACAGAGGGTACCGACATGAGCGAACGAATCGAAGTGGCCGTCATCCCGGCAGCCGGTCGTGGCACCCGGATGCGTCCGGCCACCCGGGTGGTGCCCAAGGCGCTGATCACGGTGGTGGATCGCCCGGCCATCCAGTACGCGGTCGAGGAGGCGGCCCGCGCCGGCGCCACCGAGGCGGTGCTGGTGGTCGACCTCGATGTCGGCCATCTCATCCAGCAGCACTTCCTGGTCGACGAGCGGCTTCCCGGCATCGAGCACGTTCGGATTCGCCCCGTGGTTCAGGAGGAGGCGCTCGGCCTCGGCCATGCCGTCTACGAGGCCCGTGAGATGGTGCGCGACCGTCCGTTCTTCTGTCTGCTGGCCGACAACATCGTCCGGCCCGGCCACGACGTGCTGCCGGGCCTCGTCGCCCAGTCAGACGGGGGCAAGACCTCGGTGATGTGTCTCCGTCGCCTGAGCGAGGAGTTCCTGTCGCGCTACGGCGTGGTCATCCCGGCCGACGGCGAGGACTCGGATCCTCTGGAGCTGCGCGGAGCCATCGAGAAGCCGGGCATTGAACGCGCCCCGTCCCGCTTGGGGCTGATCGGCCGGTACCTGTTCACCCCGGAGGTGTTCGACATCCTCGGAAAGCTCGAGCCGGGACACGGTGGCGAGATCCAGCTGACCGACGCCATCGACGAGCTGGGCCGGCGTGAGCGTCTGCGCGGCTCGATCGCCGACGCCGACCTGCTCGACGTGGGCAACCCCCTCGGGCTGTTGGAGGCGTCGGTCGAACTGGGCCTCTCCCGCTACGGCTACGCCTTCGAGTCCCAATTGCGCGACATCCTCGGATCGTGAGACCTCTTCCCGACGCCCAGCGGAGCGTGTTGGCCGCCATCCCGACCCTCCCCGCAACCCGGGTCCCGGTGTGGAGGGCGTCGGGGTTGGTGCTGGCCGAGGACGTGGTGGCGTCCCAGAACGTCCCACCGTTCGCCAACTCGGCGATGGACGGCTTTGCAGTCAGGCACGCCGACATCGGTTTCACCCCGGTGACGCTGCGGGTGAGCGAGGACGTCGCCGCCGGCCATGTGGCCGCCGGTTCGGTGGCTCCGGGCACGGCGATTCGGATCATGACCGGGGCGCCGATCCCGGATGGGGCCGACACTGTGGTGCGGGTGGAGGACACCGAGTCTGCCGGTGACAGCGTCCGGATCCGGGTGGCACCCCCGGCGGGAGCCTCGGTGCGGGTGGCCGGCGGAGATGTCACCGCCGGTACAACCGTCTTCCCCGCCGGTACCCGTCTCACGCCCGCCCACCTCGGAGTGCTGGCCGCCATCGGTGCGGCCACGCCGGTGGTGCATCGTCGGCCGAGGGTTGCGATCCTGTCCACGGGCGACGAGGTCCAGCCCCCGGAGACGGTGACGCTTCAGCCGGGCTGGATTCGCGACGCCAACCGCCCCCTGCTGACCGGTCTCCTCTCCGAGCTGGGTGTCGACGTTCATGACTACGGCATCATTCCCGACGACGCCGCTCGGCTGCGGGCCACCCTGCAGCGTGCCGCCGAGGAGTGTGACGTGGTCATGACATCCGGTGGGGTGTCGATGGGTGACTACGACCTGGTCAAGGCTGTCCTGACCGAGCTCGGAGGAGTGGAGTTGTGGAAGGTGGCAATGCAGCCCGCCAAGCCGTTCGCCTTCGGTGCGATCGGGTCGACACCCTTGTTCGGTCTCCCCGGTAACCCGGTTTCGGTGATGGTGGCCTTCGAGCAGTTCGCTCGGCCCGCCCTGCTCAAGATGATGGGGAGCCATTTCCTGTTCCGACCGCGACTGCCCGGGAGCATGACCCATCGGGTGCAGACCGATCCGGAGAAGACCGTGTTTCTGCGGGTGATGGTCGAACTGCCGGGATTCGCCGCCACCAGTGCCGGCGAGCAGTCCTCCAACGTGTTGTCGGCCGCGGCCAATGCCGACGCCTTCGCCGTCGTCCCGACCGGGGTCGGCGCGGTGGAGGAAGGCGGTGCGGTGTCGCTCGAGATGTTCGGCTGGCCCGAGTCCCGGACCATCGACGAGGTGCTCGGGTGAGCGACTTTCCCCACCTCACCGGGGCGGGAGAGGTTCACATGGTCGACGTGGGCGGGAAGCAGGAAACGGAGCGATCGGCCACCGCCGAGGCGGTGGTGGCGATGTCCGCCCAGGTTGCCGCCCGCCTGTTCACCGGTGACCTGCCGAAGGGCGACGCCCTCGCCTCGGTTCGTCTCGCCGGCATCATGGGGGCCAAACGCACCCCCGATCTGGTGCCGTTGTGCCACCCCATCGCCCTCACCGGCGTGACCGTTGACGTTGAGCCGCACGCGGCGGGAGCCCGCATCACCGCCACCACCAGCACCGTCGGTCGCACCGGGGTCGAAATGGAGGCGATGACGGCGGTGGCCGCCGCCTCCCTCGCCCTGTACGACATGGTGAAAGGACTCGACCGCTCCGTGGCCGTCGAATCCCTCCGCCTGCTCGAGAAGCGGGGCGGGCGGTCCGGTCACTGGGTCCGCCAGGGTTCGTGACATCCCCGACGAACCAGTCGTCGAGACCCTCCGCCTTGCGCAAAGATTGCCTCTGGATGTCCACATGGGGTACGCTTTTGCTGTTCGGTGAAGCACTGGTCACCGAACAGAGAGTGCTTTCGGCGACACGAAGCCGGAGTAGCCGGTACCGTGGTCCCGTCCGGGAGCAGGTCCGAGTGCGAAAGACATTTCGTGAAGACAGAGCAACACAACCGGATCGAGGCGGAGTGCAAGAGCGATGGCTGACGCGCCACTTCTGATCGCAGCCCTGGTGATTTTCACCATTTGGGGCATCTACCTGTTCCCATCGTTGTTCGGCAGACGCCGCAACGCCCCGCTCAACTCCACCGAGGAGTTCGACCGGTGGACCCACGTCATGGCCGAGGTCCAGGGACGCAGCTACAGCTCGCGCGGAGTGTCGACCCGCGACAACATCCGGGCACGTCGACGGCGGTCGCTCACCGTGCTCATCGGAATGGCCGTGGTCATGCTGGTCGTCGCCTTCGTCACCAGGTCGGTGTGGTGGCTGGTCGCCCACCTGGCGGTCGACGCCCTCATCGCAGCCTATGTGGGACTGTTGCTGCAGATGAAGCAGCAGAAAGCGGCCCGTGTCGCCGAACACCACATCCTCGTGCGGCCGAACGATGCCGACGAGCCCCCCGTACGTATCGTCGCCGGATCCTGATCCTTGGACCTCACCGACCTGTCGGCCGTGGCAGCCGCAGTGCGGCCACAGCTCGACGGCCGTTTCACCGCTCGCGAACGCGGCCTCGCCAATTCGCGTCGGGTGATCCGGGCCTCGGCCAACGCCATCCGCAACCTCCACCGTGGGCAGGTGGAGGAAGCCGAAGCCCTGATGGCCGAAGCCGAGACACTGCTCGCCGACACCGTCTCCGCCATGGCCGACCACCCGAGCGTGTTTCATGCCGGCTTCGTGTGGGACGCCGCCAAGGAGTACGCCGAAGCCCGCATCACCGCCGCCATCTTCACCGGGGCAGCTCTTCCCCTCCCCGCCGACCTGGGTCTCGACCCGGTGCCGTATCTCCACGGTCTCGGCGAAGCAGTCGGCGAGTGCCGCCGCCGCCTCCTCGACACCCTCCGGGCCGGCGACCTCGACCAAGCGGAACATCTGCTCACCGTGATGGACGCCATCGTCGACATGCTCGCCGACCTCGACTACCCCGACGGCATGACCTCGAGCCTGCGTCGCACCACCGACGTCTCCCGATCACTGGTCGAACGTTCCCGATCCGACCTGACCGCCACCGCCGTCCAGGAACGACTCCGCCGGGATCTGGAACGACGACCGCTCTGACCCCGCCCACCGATCATCCACTATCATCACGGTTCCCCTCATTGGGGGTGTAGCTCAGCCCGGCAGAGCGCTTCCCTCGCACGGAAGAAGCCAGGGGTTCAAATCCCCTCACCTCCACCATCCGAAACCCCTTGCACGGCAAGGGTTTCGGTCCATCTAGCTGGTCGAAGGGTGCGCGAGAGATTCGGTTGGTGTCCGTCTGGTGTCCGTCAGGCTCCGCTGGTAGACGCGTTCGAGCCGGTCGGCCGCCTGCCGGTCTCGGCCTTCGAAGAGGTGTCCGTACGTGTCGTATGTCGTGCGGATGGAGGCGTGGCCGAGGCGCTTGGAGATGACATAGGGGTCTTCTCCCGAGGCGATGAGCAGGGCCACGTGGGTGTGTCGAAGGTGATGCGGACGCATCGGCCGTCCTACGCTGGCGTCTACGGCGGGGTACCAGAACCGCCGTCGCCAGGTATCCACGCGGATTGATCCGCCGTTGGGAGCCGTGAACACGCGGCCGTCCCCGCCGGGGTAGGCCTCGAGATGCTGAGCCAGGCTTTCGGCAAGAAAGCCCGGGAAGCTGACCGTTCGCCGGGCGGCGCGTGTCTTCAGGGGTTCCTCGACGCGAAGCTGACGACGTTCGAGGTCCACCAGACTCACTCGCAGTGCGGTCAGTTCGCCCGGTCGCAGCCCCGTGTAGGCGCCCGTGAGCACGAACGTTCGCCATCGGGGCTGTATTGCTTCGGCGAGTGCATCGATCTCGGAAGGGTCAAGGAACCGTTTCTCGTCCTTGGCAAGGGTCGGAAGGCTGACCCGTCGGCACGGGGAGCGGGGAATCCGTCCGTCCTCTACAGCCGACTCGAGAACCATCTGCAGCCGTTGACACCCGCTTCACCGTTGAAGCGGCGTACCCGGCGACGAGTTCGCCTATC
>JBHJOH010000111.1:0-4483 GCA_050329955.1 Acidimicrobiia bacterium
CGGCGAGGCCGCAGAAGTGGGCGTCGGTGTATGACGGCTGGGCCGAGACGTAGATCGTCACGTCGGGGATGCGGCTGGAAACCTCGTCGATGATGGCCGCCGCAGATTCGAACGAGTCGAGCTGGTTCTGGCGAACGGTGCACAGGTTGAGCCAGACGGCGGCGGTGTCGGGATGCGAGGCGAGCTGGTCGTCGAAGCCCTCCCAGTAGCGGCTACGGTCGTCGCCGATGTCGACGAACCAGCGACCGATGCCGCCACCCCCGTACGGCGCCCGGAACGACCACATGTTGGAACCCCCGAGAGTCTCGTAGCCCTCGACAGAGTTCTGGCTCATCGAGCACCCCACGAAGCCGACCGTCCCCTCGATGTCGGCGGGCGCCACCGGTGCGACGTCCACGGCCGCGGTGGTGGTGGTCTGCGGAGCGGTCGAAGTGGTGGTCGTGTCCTCCGCCGTGGTGGCGGTGGCGGGTGGAGCGAGGGTGGTGGTCGAGGAGGCGGCCGTTTCCCCGCTGCTGCAGGCGGCGGCGACGAGCGCCACGGCTACCACCAGGCTCCGCGTCATGTGAGCTTGGACTCGACCAGGGCTGTGATGCTGACGAGTGTCTCGAAATTCACGGCCGAGACATCGTCGGCGGCGATGGTGATGCCGTACTCGTCCTCGAGGAACCCCACCAGGGTGAGTACACCCATCGAGTCGATCAGCTCGGTCTTGAGCAGGGGAGTGTCATCGGCGATTGCGGGGGCGTCGCTGACCAACTCGGTGGTCAGGTAGTCGCGGATGGTTGCTGTGACGTCGCTCATGGTGTCCTCTCAGGAGTAATAGTCTCCGATGTCGGCGCCGACGCGGGGTATGGCGTCTTCTGTCAGATGGCCCCGGCCGTCTCGGAAGTCGGCGCAGGAGTCGACCCTCGGCTGCATACCCGCCAACACATTGGTCGATTCCGACGAGACCTCAAGGATCGCCTCCCAGATGTACGGGTGCTGGAGGTCGGCGCGCACCTGGGATCCGCCCAGGAAACACGCTTCGCCCTCGGGGCCCCCGACCACCGGCTGTAGGACGATCACCGAGACCGTGGGGATCTCGATGCGGATCCGGTCGATGGCAGCCCGGATGTCTCCTTCCCAGGCCGACACGTCGGTGCCGCGAGCACCGGTGACGGTGAGCACCACCCGGTCGACCGGTCCCCGTTGACAGGGGGAGACGGGGTCGGTGCCCCAACCCGACCAGGCCTGGTTGGCGATGATCCGGGCCTCGGCGCCTTCGAACCAGCGAAGCTGCCAGGCGCCGTCGCCCACCAGTTCCTCGAAGGGGCTGTAGGTCCGCTGCTCCCCACCCGAGTACCACTGGTTGGTCTGGCTGAACCCGATGACCTCGGTGCACGTGAAGCCGGTGGGGGTGACCGGCGTCAACCCGAGCGCCCGCCCCAGGAAGGTCGCCATCTGCGCCCGGGTGACCGGGTCTTCGGGGCAGTACCGGTCGTTGGCGGGCGGGTTGCACCCCAGTGTGATCCCTGCTGTTGCCAACCGTTCGATGTCGTCCTCGAACACCGAGTCGTCGTCGTCGACGAAGTCGACCGCGCTGCGGTCGGTGAGGTCGAACGCCCGTACCAGGAAGGCGGCCATCTGGCCGCGGGTCACGGCGTCGTCGGGGCAGTACCGGTCGTTGTCGGGCGGGTTGCAGCCTGAGGTCACGCCCGCCGCCGCCAGCCGTTCGATGTCGTCCTCGAACGGCGACTCATCGTCGTCCACGAAGTCGGTTGGACCGGGTCCGGTCAGTTCGAGTGCCCGCACCAGGAAGGCGGCCATCTGGCCGCGGGTCACGGCGTCGTCGGGGCAGTACCGGTCGTTGGCGGGCGGGTTGCAGCCCTTGGTGATCCCGCGGGCGGCGACAGCTTCGATGTAGCCCTCGTGAACCGACCCGTCGTCGTCGACGAAGGTGCCGGCGGCCGCCGCCGGCAATGCCAGCGCCACCATCAGCACGGATACGGTGATCGCGGCAACACAGAGCGACGCGCCGGGGGCCCAGGAGCGCCGAAGCGCCCTCGAACGAGCAGTCATGTTCCGCCTCCCCGCATCCGACCCACCCACGACGCCGCCGCGGCCCGAGTCGGCCACGCAGCAGGACCCCACCCCTGGAGATCGCCGATCAGGAGGCTACACTCGCCCCCTATCTATGGGGGCAGCATCCGTGGGGGAGAACCCCTCCCATTCCGACTCGAACGGTACCGGCGCAGCCGTGCCCAGCGGTGCGCCGGGGTCCTCGGCGCCGCTGGTCGCAGCAGCCGGCGCTGCCACGCGCCTGACGCCGGAGTACCGGGAGACCGCCTTCTTCGACGAGGCCGGCCGACTGGTGTTTCGCACCGAGCCGGTGGGCGACTCCCGGGGCACGCTGGTGATGGCGTCGTCGCTGTTCGCCGAGTTCCAGCGGAACTATCGCCGCGAGGTGCTGGTGGCTCGCGCCGCCGCCGCCGACGGCATCACCTCACTCCGCTTCCATTACCGGGGGGCGGGGAACTCGCTGGCGGGTGGACCTCCCACGCTCGACACCATGACCGACGATTTGGCCGAGGTGGCAGCAGCCGCCACCGGGCCGGTTGTGCTGTGCGGCACCAGACTCGGGGCGCTGGCCGTGGCCCGGCTCCGTGCCCGGCTCGACGTCCCGGTGGTGCTGTGGGAGCCGGTGCTCGATGGAGCCCGCTGGGTCGAGGAGGTGATCCGGGCGTGCCTGGCCCGCGAGGTGGCCCAGGGCGCTGCGGTGAACGCCGATTCCGTGCGGGCCCGGTGGGCGTCGGACGGGGTGGTCTTCGTGCTCGGTGAGACGGTTCCGGCCGAAATCGTCGGGCAGGTGGGAGCGGCCGATCTCGCGGCCGAGATGGCCGGTGACGCCCCGGTGCTGCTGGTTCAGATGGGGCGTAACGATCGTATGCGGCCCGACATCGACAGGGCCGGGCTGGCACTGGCCGAGCGGGGCATGGCGGTGTCGGTGCTGCCGGTGGTGGGTCGCCAGACCTGGTGGGTCAACGAAGGCGGCGACCTCTTCCGTCCCCTGGAACGCGACGAAGCCACCGCCACGTTGATCGACGGGATCCTGGCCTTCGTGGGAAGTTCGCTGCCATGAACGTGGTCGATCGCCCCGCCTTCGTCGACGCCGGAGGCGAGACCCTGTTCGCAGTCTGCTCCGAGCCGGAACACCCCGGTCGGGTGGGCGTGATCCTGCTTCCCGCCGGCGGCTACACCTTCACACCCCAGCGCAACCGGTGGGGTGTCGACATGGCCCACCGGCTCGCCTCGCTCGGGCATCCAACCGTCCGCTTCGATTGGAAGGGGATCGGTGACAGCACCGGCAGCGTCGACACCTTCGCCCTCGACCGGCCCGCCATCGAAGACGCCTCCGCCGCCCTCACGCTGTTGGATTCCGAGCAGCGGGTGCTGATGGGGCAGTGCTACGGGTCCCGTACCGCCCTGGCCATGGCCGGCTCCGTCGAACGGCTGGGAGGCGTGGTGCTGATCTCCCCTCCGGTGCGCGACCACGCACGCGGTGAGGGAACGGCCACCATGAGGGCGTACGAGCTGTCCGCCGGTGGCTACCTGAAGGAAGGTGCCAAGCGGCTGCGGCCCGCCATGCTGACCGATCGCACCGAACTGGTTCGCGTCGCCCGGATCGGCCGGGCGTTCCTGCGGGCCCGCTGGCAGAAAGCCACCGCCCGCTTCCGCACGCCCGACCCCACCCCGTGGGTGAGCGGGCCCTTCCTCCGTCAACTCGAAGCGCTGATCGCGGCCGGTACACCAACGCTGTTGCTGTACGGCTCCGACGAGAACGACTTCCACGAATTCACCGAGGCCAGGGCCGGTCGGCTCGGTGGATTGCTCGACCGCGGCGTCGCCACCGTGAAGCTCGAGGTGATCCCCGGCTCGGTGCACGCCCTCGATCGGGTGGAGGTGCAACAGGCGGTCATCGACAGGCTGGAAGCCTGGGTGGGTGCCCTGGAGGCGCCGGATGCACATGCCTGAGGTGCCGCCCGACTCGTCTCCGGGTCCGGGTACCCTGCGGGTATGACGCTCACGGTCGACTCTCAGACGCTCATTGCCAACACCATCCGCGGCCTCTCCATGGACGGCGTGCAACGCGCCAACTCGGGTCATCCCGGGATGCCGATGGGGATGGCGGACCTGGCAGCGGTGCTGTGGGGCGAGTTCCTGAACGTCGACCCGGATGATCCCGAGTGGCCGGACCGTGACCGTTTCGTGCTCTCCAACGGCCACGGGTCAATGCTGCTCTATTCGGTGCTCCACCTCGCCGGGTTCCCGCTCTCGATGGACGATCTGCGCAACTTCCGGCAGTGGGGATCACCCACCGCCGGGCACCCCGAGCGGGAGCCACACCTCGGCATCGAGATGACCACCGGCCCGCTCGGACAGGGCTTCGCCACCGGGGTGGGCATGGCGCTCGCCGAAACCCACCTGCGCGCCCGACTCGGCGTCG
>JBHJOH010000112.1:0-54182 GCA_050329955.1 Acidimicrobiia bacterium
CTAGCCTCGCGCTGACCCCTTCCGTTGGGCGTCTCAGCGGGTAGCTTCTACTCCGGCACCACCGAAGCCGGGTGCCGCAGCACCACCTCGAGAAGGGACCCGCCCATGCAGAGCCACGAGATCGACTATCAGATCTTCGGAGAAGACGTCCAGTTCGTCGAGGTCGAGCTCGATCCCGGTGAGACGGTGATCGCCGAAGCCGGAGCGATGCTGTGGATGGAGCAGGGCATCGTCTTCGAGACCAAGCTGGGCGACGGGACCGAGCCCGACAAGGGTTTTCTCGGTAGGTTGGCCGGCGGGGCCAAACGGATGGTGGCGGGCGAGTCGCTCTTCATGACGCACTTCACCAATCACGGTGGCGGCAAGCAAAAGGTGGCGTTCGCCGCCCCGTATCCGGGAACCATCGTTCCTCTCGATCTCGGGCAGTTGGGCGGCGCCATCATCTGTGAACGCGATGCCTTCCTGTGTGGGGCGCTCGGCACCAAGATCTCGATCGAGTTCAACCGCAAGCTCGGGACGGGGTTCTTCGGTGGGGAAGGCTTCATCCTCCAGCGGATCAGTGGCGACGGGAAGGCCTTCCTGCATTCCGGTGGCGTGATCGTGGAGCGTCGGCTGCAGGGTGAGACGTTGCGGGTGGACACCGGCTGCCTGGTGGCGTTCGAACCGGGCATCACGTACTCGATCGAGCGGGCCGGAAATCTCAAGTCGATGGTGTTCGGCGGTGAAGGGGCCTTCCTGGCCACCCTCACGGGTTCGGGTCGGGTGTGGCTGCAGTCGCTGCCGTTCTCTCGACTGGCCGACCGAATCCTGGCAGCCGCGCCCCGGGCCAGCGGCGGCGGCGGGTCGTCTGTCGGCGAGAACGTCTTCGGCAACATCTTCGAGCGCTGATCCCCGCTTCCCTCGGAGGGGGCGTCGGTCAGGTCCGGCGTTTGATGCGGCCGTCCCAGGTGTCGAGGGGTTCACACCACCACCACCAGTCCGATCCGAGACGTTGCTGGTCTGCCAGCTCGGCGCGTCCGTTACACCACAGGAGCGTGGACCATGGGTCGGCGCCGGGCGGTGCCCAGGGGAACAGCCGTTGCACGATGCGATCGGTCACCGAGGTCTGATACTGAAACGTGCGGCCCAACCCAACCGAGATGTCGTGGGTGTGCACCAGGAGCTCGTCGGCACCCATGGCGGCGAACCCGGAGGCGTCGGCCATCCCGGCCGGGGGGAAGGCGCGGTCGTTGTGTCCCATCCCGTCGATCAGGTGGCACAGCAGCGCGGTGGCGGTCTCCACCGACTCGAGCAGCTCGGCGATGGTGGCGTCGGGGTCGCCGTGTCGGAGCCGTCGGCGGAGAGTGGTGGACCTGGTCGCCACCTGGCCCGAGTAGAAGACGAGTGCTCCGGCCATGTGGTCGAGTGTCTGTCGGCAGGTCCAGTCGAGGTCACCGGCCGGGGCGGTCCAGTCCTCGGTGGTGTACGGGCGTAGGGCGGCCAGCGCGAAGCGTGAGGCGGAGCGCAGATCGGCGGTGGTGACCATCAGATCAACCACAGCTCGGTCTGGCGACCGTCGAGGAAGCTGCAACCGTCTTCATCGAACCAGGCGTCCTCCTCCAGCATGAACTGAACCGTCTGGCCGTCCCACTCGGCGACGGGATGGCGCGACTGGAGCTCGATGGAGTAGGCGGTGGACGGCCACAGCGGGTAGTCGCCCTGGCCGTCGACGCCGCCCTGTTGGTCCCACAAACCGATGGTCGGGCCGGCGGCGTGGCCGTGCACGCCGATCGGGTGGGTGTAGATGAGGCCATCGATCCCCTCGGCGGTGGCGGTGGCGAGGGCGGAGGCGAGGATGTCGTTGCCGGACCGGCCGGTCGCGAACGCTCCCATCAGGATGTCCTGGAGCCGGTTGGCCGATGCCAGCCCGGCCCTCAGGCCCGGCGGTGCTTCGGTCTCTCCCGGAGCCAGGACGTAGGCGTGTTGTTGCTGATCGGTGCAGTAACCATCCGGGGTGACGATCCCGAAGTCGATGTGGACGAGATCACCTGGCTCGATCACGGTCTCACCGGGCTTGCCGGCGAACGACGTGCGGGCGTCACTGCCCCGGCGCTGCACGCTGCAGGTCGGATGGAACCATGATCCGTGGCCCGCCCCCAGCACGGTGTCGCGCAGCCACCACTCGACGTCCCCGGTGGTGGTCTTCCCGGGTTCGATCACCTCCTCTGACAGCGCTCGACGCAGGTAACCGTGCGCCGCACGGCAGGCTCCGGCGAATACGGGCCGCTCCGACGGAAGACGGGTCTCGAGCCAGCCGATCGCAGCCACCTCGGCACTGACGAGTCGCTCCTGGAGATCGACGGGAAGGTTGGCGATCAGGGCGGCGTGCTCGGAAGCCGACAGTCCATCGGCCAGCGGGAACGTCTCAGACGTGTTCACGCCGATGCGCCCGGGGTCGGCAGCGGCGAGCAGACCGGCCAGCCGTTTCCACTGGTCGGGCTCTGCCTCCGGATCCCACGCCGAGGGGAAGGCCTCGCCCACCGAGTACCGGGCAACGGCATGCCGCTCGACACCGTCGGCGGTTCGGGTGAAGACCAGCACCGTCCTCCGGCGAGCGGTGGATAGCCAGGTGGCGGGAAGCATGGTCTGCAACACCGGGTCCTCGTTGTACTCCCGGGCGGTGACGATCCAGGCGTCGAGGTCGGCTCGCTCCAAAAGCGCCGGAACCAGTGTGTCGAGCCGTTCGGTGAGAAGGCGGTCGGACGACGAGGACAGATCCCTGAGTCGGAGAGTCATGGGTCAATGCTGCCACACGAGCCGGGACAGCGACACCGGGCTGCGCCGGGGCCGGTCTCCCTATGCGGAGAAGGCTTTGGACAGGATACAGTATAAATAGTATTGTTACGAGTGGTACTGATGCCACATAACGGGTCCTTGCGATGGTCTGTTGTGATCTCGAACGGAGACAGAAGCATGGTGACGGCGATGTCGAATCGGATGGAGCGGTGGCGGCCACAGCCGCGCCGGCGCCTGTTGGTGGCGGTGGCGGTGGCTGGGTGGGTGGTGTACGTGGTCGGCCAGGTCGTCGACACCCCATTGCGCTCGGTGGCGTGGCCGTTGACCTCGCTCGTGGGTCTGCTCCTGATGTTGGGGGCGTGGGGTCTGCTGCGAGCGGCGATCCGCTCGATGGCCGACCTCCCCGACGAACGGCTCGACGAGCGTCAGGTGCAGGTTCGCGACCGTTCGTATCTCCACGCCTACCGGATCGTCGGCGGTCTCGGGGCGACGCTGGGGCTGGCGACCATCGGGATGGACGCCCTGGACGTCCGCACCATTCCCACGGATTGGCTCCAGACCACGGCGTTCGGGCTGATGTTTCTCATGATGGTCCTGCCCTCCTGTGTCGTCGGATGGCAGGAGGCGGAGACCTGATGGTGGGACGTCCCAAGCAGGACGAGATCGTCCACAACCGGATCCAACTGCTCCGCACCGAACGCGGCTTGTCCCGCCAGGACCTGGCCGATGCAGTCGGCGTTCACTATCAGACGATCGGGTACCTGGAGCGGGGCGAGTACTCGCCGAGCCTCCACCTCGCCCTCAAGGTGGCGGCGCTGTTCGGTCTGCCGGTGGAAGCGCTGTTCTCGTTGGAGCCGTTTCCGGCACTCTCGGCCGAGGCCCTCCTCGCCAGGCCCGAACCCTGACGGCACAAAACTGAGGAGGCGACGTCCTGCCCGGGACGCCGCCTCCAGAAACGATGGAACGATTCACCAGGGCGGCGGGTGTGGGAGCCAGCCCGGCTCCGGTATCCCGGCGTCCCCGGATCATCCGGCGGGTGTTCGAGAGACCATTCCGGTCGGGATGCCCATCCCGACGGTGGGGGCCGCTCTCCCCCTGAGAGTGGCCCGCTGGGTCTCAACCCGGCGTCGTTCCGTCGACATGGTGTTCATCGGTCGCTCCCGGTGAGAGGAAGAGCATGGTTGGTGTCCCGCTCGCAGTGACTAGTCACCGGAGGGTGCGGAGGCGGGAGCAGATGGGTCCGTCTCGCTCAGGCTTCGCGGCGACCGGCGAGTACTGCCCCTCCGATCACCAGCACCACCCCGACCAGAGCGATCGGGCTGACCCTGTCACCCAGGAACGCGGCGCCGAGCACGAGGGACACCACCGGAATCAGGTAGGTGATGAATGTCGCCCTGGGTCCGCCGACCCGACCCACCAGGGTCGCCATCAGTCCGAAGGCGATGCCGGTGCACAGAACCCCCAACACGACGATGGCGGCGGTGGGGCACACCGCGAAGTCGCTCCGAGCCAGCCCGTAGACGCCGAACGGTGCGGTCCAGACAGCACCCAGCAGCAGCATCTGCGCCATCACCGGCACCGACCCGTACCGTTGCTGGAGGGGGCCGGCGAGATTGGTTGCGATGCCGTAACAGAAGGTTGCGCCCAACACCATGAGCACACCCACGAAGGCGGTGCCCCCCTCGGCAGCCGATCCCAGGCTCACCAGGGCCACCCCCACGAAACCCACCGCCAGGCCGAGTTTCTGCGGCCCGCGCGGAGGCCGGGCGAAGAAGAGACCGCCGATCACCCCGGCGAAGATGGGTGTAGCCCCGTTCAGAAGCCCGGTCACCGCCGAGTTGATGTGCAGCTCGGCCAAGGGGAACAGTGTGAAGGGGATCGCCACCCACACGATAGAGAGCGCCAGCAAGCGGGGGAGGTGCTGGCGGTCGATGCGACGACGAGCCGCGGGGAGCACCACCAGGGCGAGCGCACCGAGGCCGACACGGGCCCACGTGATGAGGCCGGGATGGAACGACTCCAACCCGATGGCGATGAACAGGAACGACGAACCCCAGATGAGCCCAACGGCAGAGAACAAGGCCCAGTCCTGGGTTTCGAACGACTGGCGGTCGGATCGGGAAAGGATGGGCGGGGTCATGGTCGGAAGAACCCCCGAACATCGCTCATCGTTGCATGTGGGTGGTTGCAGACATCGGGCACGACTCCCACCGTACCGGGGCCGGAGTGTCCCCACGCCGGCGCAAGACGGGACGGGCCGCGGGGTCCGCCCGCACGGCGCTGGTAGCGTGCCGAACATGGCAGCATCCAGCTTCGCAACGCTCGGTGAACTCGCCGATGCCGTCGGACGACACCTCGGATACTCGGACTGGTGGGAGATCAGCCAGGAGCGGGTCAACACCTTCGCCGACGCCACCGACGACCACCAGTGGATTCACATCGACGTCGAACGCGCTGCCACCGGGCCCTTCGGAGGCCCCATCGCCCACGGGTACCTCACCCTCTCGATGGCCGTTCCCTTCGTCGAACAGATTCTCGACGTGGGGGGAGTCGCCATGGGCATCAACTACGGCACCAACAAGGTTCGCTTCCCGGCGCCGGTCCCGGTCGGATCGCGGCTGCGGGCCGGCGCCACGCTGGCGTCGCTCGACACGTTCGACGGTGGCGCCCAGGCGACGCTCGATCTGGTCTTCGAGGTCGAGGGCGGCAGCAAACCGGTCTGTGTGGCGCAGGTGGTGTACCGGTACTACCGGTGAAGGAATCGAACGCTCGGGGCTATCCGCAGCCCGTGGTGTAGGCCTGGGGGAGTGCCAGGACCTCCCGCAAGGTCAGCAGCACCCGCCGGCTGGTCGAGATGTCGGCCTGGGCAGCTACCGGCCGGATCTCCACGCCCTCGGCGCAGCGACGGTCGATGATCGAAGCCCGACGCAGGTGATAGTCCGAAGACACGACCACCACACTCCGCCACTGGCGTTCAGCGGCCAACTCGGCCAGCGTCCTCGCCTCGCCGACCGTGTTGTCGATACTCGTGTCGGGGCACAGCACCAGGAACGGTTCGGCCTGGCCACACAGGGCGTTGGCCTCGGGCCACTCCTCGGCGGTCCCGTTCATGATCACCAGGGTGGTCGATGCGCCCGCTCCCATCAGCGCCAGACCGGCTTGGAGGCGGTCGCCGCGACCCCCGGCGTGAACCATCACGGCGTCGCCCGAGCGGGAATCCGTCTCAGGTGGACTCGTGACCAGCACCACCGCCGACGCCACCAGCGCCACCACCAGCAGCGACGACACGATGAGGAATCGTTTCATGCGCTCTCCGCCTTGGCCTGGCGGGTCATCAACGTCAGCACCGCCTCGCGAGGATGGGCACCCGAGTACAGCACCCGCTCGACCTGGCCGGCGATCGGCATGTCCACCCCGTGGGTAGCCGCCAACCCCAGGATCGGCTGGACGCTCTTCACGCCTTCGGCCACCATCTTCATCTCCCCGATCACGGCGTCGAGCTTCTTGCCCGCCGCCAATGCCATTCCCACCCGGTTGTTGCGGGACTCGTCGGACTGGCAGGTGGCGATCAGATCACCCATCCCCGCCAACCCGGCGAACGTCGCCGCCTCGCCACCGAGCGCCACTCCCAACCTGGTGAGCTCGGCCAGTGCTCGTGTGATGAGGGCGGCGAGCGTGTTCTGGCCGAACCCGAGACCCTTCGCCATACCGGCGGCGATCGCCATCACGTTCTTCAGCGCCCCCGCCAGCTCGGCACCCACCACGTCGGTGTTGCGGTACACCCGGAACGTCGGCGCCATGAACGCCTCCTGCACCCGACCCGCCGACTCCTCGTCGACCATCGCCACCACCGCCGCCGCCGGGTGCCCGTCCATCACCTCCCGCGCCAGGTTGGGGCCCGTCAGCACGCCCACCCTGGCCGGGTCGAGCCCAGGGGCGACCTCGGCGATCACCTCCGTCATCCGCATCAGCGTGGTCTGCTCGATCCCCTTGGTCAGCGAGATCACCGGGAGACCAGCCGGCAGCACCGGTGCCAACTCGGTGAACACCTCCCGAAAGCCATGGGAGGGAACCCCCATCACCAGCAGCTCGGCACCCTCCACAGCCTCGGCCAGGTCCGATACCGCCCGCAGGGTGTACGGCAGCCGATGACCCGGCAGGTAATCCACGTTCTCCGACGAAGCGTTGATCGAATCACACAGATCCTGTCGCCGCGCCCACAACACGGTCGGATTCGAACGGGCCGCCAGGGCGGCGACAGTGGTCCCCCACGACCCAGCACCGACCACGGCAACACGCATGGTGGAGAGGCTACTTCCTGACGCGGGTGTCGGGCGACCCCCTCCAACCCGAAGGCAGAACGCAGAGCGCAGAAGGCAAAACGCAGAACGCAGAACGCCTGGAAGGTACAACGAGGTTTAGCGGATAGGGATGTCGGACCTGGCCTGGTGCGGGGATGGTCAACAAGTCAACAGGTCGACAAGTCAACAGGCCAACCCGGGTTTCCGGTCCTGTTGACCTGTTGACCCGTGGACCGGTTGACCGCTCCGGCGAGAGGATCTCTGCCGGTCGCGTCAACTATCCGCGCGACCTCAACGTACAACGATGAACGTACCGGACCGGCCAGAACAAGCTCGGGCGTGTTGCGTGTTGCGTGTTGCGTCGGACGTCGGACTTCCCTGCCAGCTGCCCGCCAGAACGTAGAACGCCCGGAAGGTACAACGTAGAACGTACAACGTTGAACGTACCGGACCAGCCAGAACGCGCTCGGGCGTGTTGCGTGTTGCGTCGGACGTCGGACTTCCCTGCCAGCTTCTCGTCGCTCGTCGCTCGTCGCTCGTCGCTCGCTACACGTTGAATCTGAAATGCATCACGTCGCCGTCGGCCACCACATAGTCCTTGCCTTCCACGCGCAGTTTTCCGGCGGAGCGCATGGCGGCTTCCGAGCCAAAGGTGAGGAGATCGTCGATCTGGTAGACCTCGGCGCGAATGAAGCCGCGTTCGAAGTCGGTGTGGATGGTGGCGGCCGCTTTGGGTGCCCTGGTCCCGTGGCGGATCGTCCAGGCGCGGATCTCCTTGGGGCCGGCGGTGAAGAAGGTGTCCAGCCCCAGCAGTCGGTACGCCTCGCGGGCCAGGATGGCCAACCCGGGCTCGTCGAGGCCGAGGTCGGCCAGAAAGCCGGTTCGGTCATCTTCGTCGAGCTGTGAGATCTGGGCTTCCACCTCGGCACAGATCACCACGAAGCCGGCGCTGTCGCGGGCGGCGACCTCCTTGACCACCTCCACGAAGGCGTTTCCCGCCAGTCCGTCTTCGTCGACGTTGCACACGTACAGCACCGGTTTCATGGTGATGAGCTGGGCTTCGGCCAGCACGGTGCGTTCGTCGTCGTTCCACTTCGCCGAGCGGGCGGGGGTGCCCTCGGCCAACACCGCCACCAGTTTCTCTATGACGTCCTTCTCGGTGGCGGCAGCCTTGTCGCCGGTACGGGCAGAACGAGTCAGCCGGTCGAGCCGGCGCTCGGCGACGGACAGGTCGGCCAGCACCAACTCGAAATCGATGGTCTCGATGTCGCGGGCAGGGTTGACCGATCCTTCGACGTGGGTGACCTCACCTTCGAAGCACCGCACCACATGCAGGATGGCGTCGACGCTGCGGATGTGGCCGAGGAACTGGTTGCCCAACCCCTCGCCCTCGGAGGCGCCTCTCACGAGACCGGCGATGTCGACGATCTCGACCGCGGCCGGCACGATCTTCTCGGTGACGATCACCGAATTGATGACGCCGAGCCGCTCGTCGGGAACCGGAACGACGCCCACGTTCGGCTCGATCGTCGCGAACGGATAGTTGGCCGCCTCCACCGAGGCGGCGGTGAGGGCGTTGAACAGCGTGCTCTTCCCGACGTTGGGAAGGCCGACGATGCCGGCTTGCAGGGACACGGTGAAACTCCTGGCAGGGGAAGCGGAGCGGAAGGGTACCAAGCTGCCAGCTTCCAGCTGCCAGCTTCCAGCCGGAGACGAGCACCGAGCACGGGGAATCGCCGGGCAACGCGACTGGGGAAAAGGAACGGGGCTCCGGCAAGGGGGTGACCGGAGCCCCGTCTGCCCTTCGGAGAAGGGCGTTCCTGATGCAGGGGGTGAGGGCCTGAGCGCTCGTCCGTCGTTTCCGAGGACCCCTGCGTGGGGTTGGGGTGGCCGGTATTGGGGGACACCGGCCGTCACCAACGTTAGATGAGCCGAAATGTCGAATGCAACAACAGAGAGCTGCCAGCGAGAACGCAGAACGCAGAACGCAGAACGCAGAACGCCCGGAAGGTACAACGTAGAACGTACAACGTTGAACGTACCTGACCGGCCAGAACGCGCTCGGGCGTGTTGCGTGTTGCATCGGACGTCGGACTTCCCTGCCAGCTGCCAGCTTCTCGTCGCTCGTCGCTGCTCTAGTCTTGAGCTTGCCAACGACGCCGGCGGGAGAGCCCCTTGAGTGGGGCGCCGAAGGGGCAACCTCCCCGGAATCTCTCAGGCCGAAGGACCGCCGGGCGAGGCAACGCTGGACAACGCCGTCAGGTGGGGGACAGTCGGGGATCGAACCGATCGATCTAGGAGCTGACATGACCCGACCGTCGCAGACCGCATCGCTCGTCGAATCGTTCGACACCCGCCACATCGGACCCAGACCGGGCGACATCGACGTCATGCTGGCGGCGGTGGGGGCCTCCGATCTGGAAGCGCTCATCGGCGACGCAGTGCCGAAGGGCATCATGTCCGAAGAGCCGCTCGAGCTTCCCGAAGCCTTGTCCGAGGTCGAGGCGCTGGAGCGGTTGAGGCTGGTGGCGGCCAACAACCGGGTGCTGACATCGCTGATCGGGATGGGGTACCACGACACCGTCACCCCGCCCGTGATCGCCCGCAACATCTTCGAGAGTCCCGCCTGGTACACGGCGTACACGCCCTACCAGCCCGAGATCTCCCAGGGTCGACTCGAGGCGCTCCTGAACTTCCAGACGATGGTCACCGATCTCACCGGGATGGAGGTTGCCAACGCCTCGCTGCTCGACGAGGGGACGGCGGCGGCGGAGGCGATGGCGATGTGCCGGCGGCTGTCGAAGCTCGACGGCCACCGGTTCGTGGTCGACTCCGACTGTCATCCCCAGACGATCGCCGTGGTCGAGACCCGGGCGCGGGCGCTCGGCATCGAGGTGTCGGTGGAGTCAGCCGACGACGCCGACCTGTCCGACACCTTCGGGGTGCTGATCCAGTACCCGGGCACCAGCGGTGTGGTCTCAGATCATCGTCCGCTGCTGGAGAGAACAGCGGCCGGCGGTGTGCTGTCGGTGGTGGCGGCCGACCTGCTGGCTCTCGTTCTGTTGGAGGGCCCGGGTGCGTGGGGGGCCGACATCGTGGTCGGAACGTCCCAGCGGTTCGGGGTGCCGCTGGGCTTCGGCGGCCCGCATGCCGCCTACATCGCCACCCGGGAACGGCATGTCCGGGCCATGCCGGGACGTCTGGTGGGGGTCTCGCAGGACTCCGCCGGTCGAACCGCCTACCGGCTGGCGCTCCAAACCCGGGAACAGCACATCCGGCGTGAGAAGGCCACCTCGAACGTGTGTACCGCCCAGGTGCTATTGGCGGTGATGGCCGGCATGTACGCCGTGTGGCACGGCGAGGAGGGCCTCACCCGGATCGCCCGTCGGGTGACGGGGTTGACAGGGGTGCTGGCCGGGTCGCTGCGAAACGCCGGGTTCGAGCTGGTCGGCGACACCTGGTTCGACACGGTCACCGTGCGCGTCCCCGATGCCGCGGTGGTGATGGCGGCGGCGTTGGAACGGGGCATCAACCTTCGTGCCGTCGATGGGACCACCGTCGGGGTGGCGCTCGACGAGACCACCACTCCCGCCGTCGTCGCCGACGTGCTGGCTGCCTTCGGCGTCGGCGATGAGGCCTCCGAGCCGGTGCCGGGGTTGCCCGAAGACCTGCTGCGCACCACCGCCATCCTCACCCATCCGGTGTTCTCGGAGTACCGCTCCGAGCACGAGATGCTCCGGTATCTCCGGCGCCTCTCGGACAAGGACCTCGCCCTCGACCGCAGCATGATCCCGTTGGGCTCCTGCACCATGAAACTCAATGCCACCACCGAGATGATCCCGGTGACCTGGCCGGAGCTGGCCAGGATCCATCCGTTCGTGCCGCTCGACCAGGCGGCGGGCCACCTCCAGATCATCGGAGATCTGGAGCGGTGGTTGTGCGAGATCACCGGTTACGACGCCGTCAGCCTGCAGCCCAACGCCGGGTCCCAGGGGGAGTTCGCCGGTCTCCTCGCCATCAGCGACTACCACAGCTCACGGGGAGAGGCCCACCGCGATGTGTGCCTGATCCCGGCGTCGGCCCACGGGACCAACGCTGCCTCGGCCGCCATGGCGGGGATGCGCGTGGTGGTGGTCGCCTGTGATGATCGGGGCAACGTCGACCTGGTGGACCTCGAAACCAAGGCGACGGACCACGCCGACCGGCTGGCAGCGGCCATGGTCACCTATCCGTCGACGCACGGCGTGTTCGAGGAGGGCATCGTCGAGCTGTGCCGCATCGTCCACGACCACGGCGGACAGGTCTACGTCGATGGCGCCAACCTCAACGCCCTGGTGGGGATCGCCCGACCCGGCAGGTTCGGGGCGGATGTCTCGCATCTCAATCTGCACAAGACCTTCACCATCCCCCACGGAGGCGGTGGTCCCGGGGTGGGGCCGGTGGGAGTGAAGGCCCACCTGGCGCCGTTCCTGCCGGGCAGTGTCGTTCAGCCACATGTTGGAGACGGTCCGTCGATTTCGGCGGCACCGTGGGGATCGGCGTCGATTCTTCCGATCTCGTGGGTGTACATCGCCCTGATGGGAGGGCCAGGTCTGACCCGGGCCACCAAGGTGGCGATCCTGGCCGCCAACTACGTGGCGAACCGGCTGGAGCAGCATTATCCGATCCTGTACCGGGGAGAGACGGGACGGGTGGCCCACGAGTGCATCCTCGACCTGCGCGGCATCACCCACGACTCCGGGGTGACCGCCGAGGACGTGGCCAAGCGGCTGGCCGACTACGGGTTCCACGCCCCCACACTCAGCTTCCCGGTGGCGGGGACGCTCATGGTGGAGCCGACCGAGAGCGAGTCGCTGCGGGAGCTGGACCGCTTCATAGATGCCATGGTCGGCATCCGGGAGGAGATCGACCGGGTGCAACGCGGCGAGTGGCCGGCCGACGACAACCCGCTCCACAACGCCCCTCACACCGCCGCCGATCTCATGGTCGACGAGTGGCAGCACCCCTACCCCCGCCATCTGGCGGCGTTCCCCGCCGGGCACAAGTCGTACTTCGCTCCGGTGAGTCGAATCGACGGGGCAGCGGGCGACCGCCACCTGGTGTGTGCCTGTCCCCCGATCGAGGCCTACGTCGACTGACCCTGGACGCAAACCGGTACGGTCGGAGCCTCCGACGACCGATGATCCAGTGGTCCGCTTGACGCGGGTCAGGGGCGGTGCGATGGTTGATCGGGGACTCGGTGGAAGCTGTGGAGCTGGAGGAGACGAGGTGGTCTACAAGGGCCGGTTGAAGGTCGCTGGCGATCCAGGCGAGGGGATTCCCGTCGACCTGTCGATCGACGACGTCTTCGTCGACCTGGCTTCGGGGGACGAGAACCTGGGCCGCTGGCGGATGGACGTGGTCGACCTGTCCCGTCTCGCCGGCAACGAGTTCGCCCTGTCTCTCGACGGCGAGCAGATGGTCTTCGTAGCGGCCGATCCGCTCGGATTCGCCTACAACGCCGTCACCACCATCGAGGAGATCTCGGGCCGCCTTCGCAAGAAACGGGGCCTGTTCCGCAAACGGTCCGACGCTTCCCGCAAGCTAGAGGACGACTCGGTTCCCACCATCGAAGTAGTCGGTCACCAGCCCTCGACCGATCTGGATGATCTGCTCCCTTCGACGCCCGACCTGAGCCGATTGCTCCCGCCGCCCGTGGGGCGGACGTCCCATCGGGAAGTCCTCCCCCCGCCCGGTGGCGGAGAGGCGCGCGCCGAGGCAACGGAGGTGATGGAGGCCGTCGAGGAAGTCGAGGGAGTCGACTGGCAGGTCAGCGACGACATCGCCGAGGTGGAGACCCTCGAACCCGGTGGGGTCGAACCGCTCGAACCCCTGCCGCCGGTTGCCATCGAAGTCACCATCGACGACGTCCCCGAACTGGTCGAGGTGGAGGGCCTCGCCGAAACCGACGACGTCGAGAACACCTCCGCAGACGGATTGACCGGAGTCGACGTCACGATCGTCGAGTCGATCGATGAGGGTGCCGCTGCTCCGGCGACCGGCAGCGATGCCACTTGCGACCCGGCCGATGAAGGGTTCGACCTGGTCGAGGTCGAACCCGTCGAGCTGATCCCGAGTGGGTCCGCCGATGCCGTGGAGGACCCGGAACCGGCCGAGATCGTGCACGAGGTTGTCGACGGGAACCCGCCGATCGCCCATGAGGCATCCTGCCAGCACGCTTCGGGGCCCTTGGTGGGTGATGGCCCGAACCATCCTGCCGAGGAAGAGCCAAGGGAACCTGCAGAAACCCCGCCGGCCCCGCCGGCCCCTACCCCGCCCGCGTCCGAGGGCACCCCATCCGTCGCTCCCGCTCCCGCTCCTGCCCGGCGGCGTCGGTTCGGGCGATCACGGGCCGAGGAGGCGCACGTGCACGACTATGCCGAATCCAAGACCGTCGGCGGCATCACCCGCAGGGTGTGCGCCCACTGCGGTCATGTGTCCTTCGCAGGTGAAGACGTCTACCAGGAGTGGAAGTGACTCCTCTCGATCTGCCCGATCCGATCATCCATCCCGAAGCGTTCGTCGCCCACAACGCCACGCTCATGGGCCGCATCACCGTGGGGCGTCTCGCTGTCATCATGTTCGGGGTGGTCGCCAGAGCAGAGTTCGACGTCATCGAGATCGGTGAGGAGTCCAATATCCAGGACTGCACGGTGATCCATTGCGACGAGGGCATCCCCACCCTCATCGGCCGTCGGGTCACGGTGGGGCACGCCGCGGTGGTGCACGGCGCCGCCATCGGAGACCGCTGCCTGGTCGGCATCGGCGCCCGGGCGCTCAACGGCTCGGTGATGGGAGAGGGTTCCTGGTTGGCCGCCGGCTCGGTGCTTCCGGAAGGTCGCGAGATACCTCCGTGGACTCTGGCGATGGGAACACCCGCCAAACCGGTGCGAGAGCTGCGCCCCGAGGAGATCGCACGTCAGGACTCCGGCGTGAACACCTATCTGCGGCTCGGCGCCACTTACCGCCGCCACGGCTGAGGCGGAAGATCGGGCGGAGGATCCGTCGACCGCTCACCAGTACCGTACCCCGGTTCAGTCGCGCTGATGCCGCCTGCCCGCAGGTCTTGGGTCCCACGAGAACGACCTCACGGCCACCATCACGCCCACCGCCAACCAGGCAAGGAGGACGGCCAGGTCGGACCATGGGAAGGCGGGTTCGACCATCGGGTTCCACTGGTCGGTGAACGCCGACCCGAACGGGCGAAGCGGGAACCAGCCGGCCACGGTCTGAAGCCAGCCCGGGGCGGTGTCCATCGGGAAGAAGATCCCCGACACGAAGGCGAGCGGCAGGATGGTGGCGTTGGCGATGGCCGGAGCGGCCTGACTGTTGGGAGCTACCCCGGCGACCGCCAACCCCAGGGAGGCGAACGTCGCCGCCCCAACCGCAAGGACCAGCACCGCAGTGGGCAGTCGGTCCCACACCGGCTCCACGCCGAAGAACAGAAAACCGACCACGAACATGAGCACCACCGACACAACGCCGACCGCCACCGCCGCCCCGATCCGACCTGCGAGATACACCCAGGGAGGCAGGGGAGTGCCCCGGATCCGCTTGAGGATGCCTTCGTCACGATCCATCGACACGGTGATCGCCAGGTTGGTGTAACCGGCGGTCACCATGGCGAACACGGCGATCCCCGGGGTGTAGAACTGGGCGAAGCGGATACCGCCCATCGACTCCACGGTGACGTCGGCGTTGAGAAGGTTGAACAGCAGCAGGAACATCATCGGGAAGGCAACGGTGAAGAATGCGGCGACCGGTACCCGCCAGAGCAGACGGATGTGATGGACGACTTCGGCGAAGATCAGGCGGCAGGCTTTCACGACGGATCTCCCACCAGATGCAGGTACACGTCCTCCAGAGTGGGTCGTGACACCTCCAGTGCGGTCAGCTCGATGCCGCCGGCGGTCGCCCAGCCGGTGAGGGTGGCGAGGACGGCGGTGGGGCGATCGGTGGCGTAGGAGACCCGCTCGCCGTCGACCACAGGCTCGACCCCGGCGTCGGGAAGTTCGTTGTGGGCGCCCTGCCAACGGAATGTGATCTGCGCCTTGGCCATGTCCCTTCCGCCCAAGGTCGACGGGTCGCCCTCGGCCACGATCACCCCGGAGCGGATCACCGCCACCCGGTCGGCCAGCGCCTGCGCCTCGTCGAGATAGTGGGTGGTGAGGATGACGGTGGTCCCGCCCGAGGTGAGACCGCGCACGATGTCCCAAGCCTCGCGTCGGGCGGCCGGATCGAATCCGGTGGTGGGCTCGTCGAGAAACACCAGCTCGGGGGTGCCCACCAGGGCCGCAGCCAGGTCGAGTCGTCGGCGCTGGCCGCCCGACAGGGTCTTGATGCGGGCGTCGGCCTTCTCGACGAGTCCGGCCCGTTCGATCATCCCATCGACCGGTTGTGGTTTGGAGTACCAGCTCCCGATGTGCGCCAACGCTTCCCGTACGGTCAGCTCACGTTCGATGGCGCTGTGCTGGGTCACGATCCCGATCCGGTCACGGTAGGAGGATCCGCCCTCGAGTGGATCCTGGCCGAGCACCGAGATCGAGCCGGCGTCGGGCGCGATGTATCCCTCCAGCATCTCGACGGTGGTGGTCTTGCCGGCGCCGTTGGGTCCGAGAAGCGCGAAGACCTCTCCGGCGGCCACGTCGAAGTCGATCCCGTCGACGGCGACGGTCGAGCCGAAGCAACGCCGCAGACCGCGGACCCGCACCGCCGGCTGCGCGTCCGCCGGCCGGTCTGGCGAGCCCGGTGCCGGCTCGTGATCGGCGTTGGGAGGCGTGTCCATCGGGAGTCCTGGGTCGTTGTGGCGGCCGGGCAACGGTAGCCTGGTGACGGATGCAGATCGTTCCCGTACTTCTCTCCGGCGGCATCGGATCCCGGCTGTGGCCGCTGTCGCGCGCCGCCACCCCCAAACAGCTCCAGTCGGTGCTCGGCGAGCACACCATGATCCAGGCCACCGCCCTGCGCCTGGCCGAGATGGAAGGTGTCACCGATCCGATCGTCGTGTGCGGCGCATCGCACGGCGAGCCGATTCGGGCTCAGCTGGCCGAGATCGGCGTCACGCCCGCCACCGTGGTGTGCGAACCGGCAGGTCGCAACACCGCCGCCGCAGTCCTGCTGGCGGCGCTGGCCGCCCCCGACGACGCCATGTTGCTGGTCCTCCCTGCCGACCACGTTGTGACCGACGGGGCCGGCTTCCGGGCTGCGGTGGCGTTGGCCGGGAACCCCGTGTCCGCCGGAGCGCTCGTCACCTTCGGCGTGGTCCCCACCGGCCCCGAGACCGGGTTCGGCTATATCCGGGCGTCGGATGTGGAATCGGTAGTGAGGCCGGTCGAGGCCTTCGTGGAGAAGCCTGATCTGACCACCGCCGAGGGCTATGTCGCCTCAGGCCGGTACCTGTGGAACTCCGGGATGTTCGCCTTCCGGGCCGATGTCGTTCGCGGCGAGATCGAACGCCTCGCGCCCGGGGTGTACGCCTCGGTGGTCGCTTCGTTGGAAGGCCGCCTCGACACCGACCCGGTACTACCGGGGCCGGCGTTCCTGGAATGCCCCTCCATCTCATTCGATCATGCCGTCATGGAGCACACCGACCGTGCCGTGGTGATTCCGCTCGATGTGGGATGGAGCGACGTCGGATCCTGGGCAACGTTGTGGGAGATCGATGACAAGGACGCCGACGGCAACGTGGTGCGGGGCGATGCTGTGCTGATTGGGTCCACGAACTCCTACGTCCGGGCTGATGGACGGCTGGTGGCGGTGATTGGCCTCGATGACGTGGTGGTGGTCGACACCGGCGATGCGGTGCTGGTCGCCGCCCGCCACCGGGTGCAGGACGTCAAGGCCATCGTCGAGCGGCTCGCCGGCCGGCCCGAACTGGATTGACGGCGAGACTGGGGACCACATGGTTGCGGCACGGAGCTCACTGCGAACTCGGATGGTTGCGGTGCTGGCGCTCGTGCTGGTCGCCTGCTCGGGGGTCCCCGAGGACGCCTCCGCTCCCGACGTCTACGCCCTGTCATGTGCCCGGTGCCACGGCTCGCAGCTCGAGGGCGGGGTGGGGCCGGCGCTCGGAGCGGGAACGAATTCCGCCGACCAGCCCGACGAGTATCTCGTGACCACCATCTCCCGTGGCTTTGGCAGGATGCCGGGCTTCTCAGGGACACTCACCGATGAGCAGATCCTGGCGCTGGTGGCGTTCCTGCGTGACGAGCAGGCGGGATGAACGCCCTCGGCGAGGTGGCCTTTCACCCGGTGCGCATCCCGATGCGGATGCGGTTTCGTCGGGTCAGCTGGCGGGAGGCGGTGCTGGTGGAGGGGCCGGAGGGATGGGGCGAATTCTCGCCGTTCCCCGACTACCCACCCGAGATCACCGTCCGGTGGCTGGCGGCCGCTCTCGAGGCGGCCTGCAGCCCGTGGCCGGAACCTGTCCGGAGTCGGGTCGAGGTCAACACCACCGTCCCGGCGGTTCCCGCCCCGGTTGCGGCTGTCCTGGTGGCCGAGTCGGGCTGTTCCACCGCCAAGGTGAAGGTGGGTGAGCCGGGGCAGACCTTCGCCGAGGACGTCGAGCGGGTGGCGGCGGTCCGCCAGGCCCTCGGCCCGCAGGGTCGGATCCGCATCGACGTGAACGCCGGCTGGTCTGTCCCGGAGGCGGTGAAACGCATCGAACGGCTCCAGGAGTACCAGCTCGAATATGTCGAGCAGCCGGTCGCCACCATCGACGAGATCGCCGAACTGGCACCCCAGGTCGACGTGAAGATCGCCGCCGACGAAGCGATCCGCCTGTCCGACGACCCCATGTCCGTGATCGAACGGGGTGTCATCGACCTGCTCGTCCTCAAGGTGCAGCCACTCGGCGGCATGAGGCGCCTGCTCGATCTTGCCCGCCGCAGCGGTCTCCCGGTGGTGGTGTCGTCGGCGCTCGACACCTCGGTGGGCCTTGCTGCCGGGTTGGCGGCGGCGGCGGCGCTGCCCGACCTTCCCTACGCCTGTGGCCTCGGGACGGCCTCCCTGCTCGCCGGAGACGTCGTCGAGGATCCGCTCATGCCGGTGGACGGATGGCTCGAGGTGCGTCGCCCGGTGCCGTCGCCCGCACTGCTGGAGCAATGGATGGCCGACCGGGAGACGGCGTCGCGGCTGACCCGTCGGCTGCGCCAGGCGGCGGATCTGTTGACATGAGTCAGCCCAACCCATCCACCGCCCTGGCCGTCACCGTCGTCGATGAGTTGATCCGAAACGGTGTGCGTCGTTTTGTGATCGCTCCCGGATCCCGGTCGGCGGCCCTGGCCTCGGCCGTGGCGGGGCACCCGGATGCCGACCTGACCGTGGCCATCGATGAGCGGTCCGCAGGATTCCACGCCCTCGGCATGGGCAAGGCGGGCCAGCCGGCGGCGGTGATCGTGACCTCCGGCACCGCAGGCGCCAACCTGTTGCCGGCCGTGGTGGAAGCGGAGATGTCGTGGGCGTCCCTGATCGTGCTCACCGCCGATCGCCCTCCCGAACTGCGTGAGGTGGGAGCCAATCAGACCATCGACCAGACGGGCCTGTTCGGCCGGCACGTTCGCTGGTTCTTCGAGATGGGTGTCGCCGAGGATCGTCCCGGTTCCAACGGCTTCTGGCGCTCGACGGTGTGCCGGGTGGTCGAGGAGGCGACGGGTGAGCGGCCCGGACCGGTCCACATCAACCTGGCGTTCCGCGAGCCGCTGGTCCCGCTGTCCGACGACGGCCGGGTCAGCTCACCGCCGTTCGAGTCGGCGATCGACGGGCGCGCCGACGGATCGCCGTGGACGCGGAGCGTCCCCGGATCGGCGCCGGTCGCACCCATCCCGGCCGAGCTGGCGGCGATCGAGCGGGGCGTCGTCGTGGCGGGTGCCGGTGGCATCGAAGGCGGAGTGGCAGACCGGCTGGCCGCCACGCTCGGGTGGCCGCTCATCGCCGAGCCAACCGCAGGCAGGCGACCGAAGCAGTCCATCTCCACCGCCCACCTGCTGGCTTCCCATCCCGGATTCGTGTCCCGGCACCGGCCCGATGTCGCCCTGGTGCTGGGGCGGGTCGGCCTGAGTCGCCCGCTGGCCGGTCTCCTGTCCGGGGTGCCCACCATCGTCTCCGATGGCGGCGCCTGGTCTGATCCGGGACGCTCCGCAACTCTGCGACTCGCCGGGATCCCGCAGGTCGACGCCGGCTCCGTGCCGGCGCGTAGCGGGGGATGGCGGAGGGCATGGTTCGACGCCGAACGGGTGGCGAGGTCGGCACTCGACGCCTGCCTCGACCAATTCGACACCGTCTCCGAGATGCGCGTCGCCCGGGACACCGCTCGTGCCGCCGGTGGCATCCTGGTGGTGGCATCTTCGATGCCGGTGCGGGATCTGGACATCGTGATGGAACCGGGCGACACCCGCATCGTCTCCAATCGGGGCGCCTCAGGGATCGACGGGTTCGTGTCGACGGTGCTGGGTGTGGCGACCGTGGAGGGCTCGGCAGTTGCCCTCGCCGGGGACCTCTCGATGCTCCATGACCAGAACGGGCTGTTGGTCGACCGGCGGCCTGACGTCGTGTTCGTGGTAGTCGACAACGACGGCGGCGGGATCTTCTCGTTCCTGCCGCAGGCATCCCTTCCGGGCACCTTCGAGCGATTGTTCGCCACCCCACACGGGCGATCCTTCGAGCGGTACGCCGCCTTCCACGGGGTGGGATATCACCCGGTCGACACCCCTGGGGAACTCATTCCTGCGATCGGGACCGCCCGTTCCGCCGGCGGGGTGCAGCTGGTGGTGGTGGAGACGGACCGTGCCGCCAACGTGGAGCAACATCGCCACGTGACCGGCGTCGTCCACGCCGCTCTCACCGAACAGGGGTAGCCGGCTGCCCGATCACTCGAGTGCGGTCAGCATCGCCTGCAGCTTGAGTCGGGTCTCCTCCAGTTCGTTCTCGGGAAGGGACCCGGCCACGATCCCGGCTCCGGCGAACAGCCGGGCACGGGCGCCCGAGATCTCGGCGCAGCGGATGGCGATGGCGAACTCACCGTCGCCGTGACGATCGATCCATCCGACCGGGCCGGCGTAGCGACCGCGGTCCATTCCTTCGAGCGAGCGGATCAGATCGACGGCGGCGTCGCTCGGGTGGCCGCCCACCGCCGCCGTGGGGTGGAGGCGCCCGGCGACTTCGAGAGCCGAGCGGTGCTCGCTCAGCCTCCCCCGGAACCGGGTGGCCAGGTGGCGGACGTTGGCGAGTTCGACCAGGACCGGCTCGGGATCGCGCAGCATCCGCTCGCAGACCTCGCCGAGGACCCGGCCCACCGAGGCGGCGGCCATCTCGTGCTCGCGGCGGTCCTTGTCCGAGGAGAGCAGCGCCTTGCCGATCTGCTCGTCCTCGATCGGGTCGGCGGAGCGCCGGGCCGACCCGGCCAGGGCGACCGACTCCACGGTGCGATCGGAGATTCTGGCAAGCAGCTCCGGCGAGGCGCCGACCAGCCCGTCGACGGCGAACACATAGCAGTCGGGGAACCGCTCTTCCAGGTTGCGCAGCACCCGGCGTGGGTCGAACCGCTCTTTCGACCACACCGCGTAGTCGCGGGCCAGCACCACCTTGTCGAGCATGCCGGACTCGATCGAGGTGATGACGGCGGCCACAGCTTCGAGCCAGGCGACATCGGGAATGGAGGCGCCGGCATAACGCGGCCGGTCCACCGGAAGCTCGCCCGTACCCGATGGATGAAAGATGGGTGTGGTATCGGCGCCGTCAACGGTGGTGAGGAACCACTGCCCGCGATGGCAGCCGATCACCACCTCGGGTACCACCACCACCGAGCCGTGGGAGCGATGGTCGAAGGTGAACGAGGCGAACGCAATCGGACCGGACCCCGGCAACGACACCTCGTCGTCGACCTCGGCTCCCGCCACCCACTCCGAGAAGGCCGCCTGGGCCACGTCGAAGCGTTCCCCGCCGATCCCGGGGGCGAACCTGATCGCCTCACCGAATCCGACCAGTGTCTGGTCGGGAGACAGCCACACGAGGGCAGGGGAGTGGTCGAGCACCTGCGGCGGCGTCCCGATGGCGACGGTGCGGACCACCGTCGTCATCCTTCCAACCGCCTCTTGGCCTCAGCGATAAGCAGCGCTCGGAAGTGGTGTTCCACCAGGCGGCCGGTGGCGGGAAGCATGGTGCGGAAGGCCTCGACCAGGCGTTCGGCGGCATCGGTTTCGGAGCCGGCGAACGCCTCCACCGAATCCCTCACGAACCGGGCGAACACATCGACGGCGCGGGCCGCCACCGGCCGCATCGCTTCATCCATGGCCCGGGCCAGGTCGAGCAGCTCGCCCAGTGGCAGACCCGCTTCCACCAACGACAGCCCCGATCGCACGGTTTCGGCGTCGGCCGGGTCGAACAGTGGCTCTCCCTGGTCGGATCTGGGGGACAGGAAACCCTCCCGTTGCAGGGCCTCCAGCAGGGGCAGCGAGATGCCACTCGAGGCGGCGAGTTCCTCGAGCGTCTCGAGACCGGCGCCTGGCGATGGCGCCAACGCATCGAGCAAAGCCTTGTCCCAGGGGTCGAGTCCGTCGTTCATGCCGTGGGCAAGCCTACGGCCATCGTGGGTGGTGCCAACCCGGTGAGCGCTTCGATGGCTCCCGCCACCGCCGCCGGATCACCCGACGTCTCCACCACCAACAGCCCCGACCCGGCGTCGGTCCCGACCTCGGCAGCCAGCCGCGCCGCCTGCCGTGCCACCGCCGGAGCCGGATCCACCAGGGTCACATCGGGACCGGCCACCCGCGATATCGCGTCGGCCAGGAACGGGTAGTGGGTGCATCCCAGCACCAGGGTGTCGGCGCCGGCTGCGAGAAGCGGTTCGACATGTGTGCGGACGGCGGCCTCCACATCCACCCCGTCGAAACGCCCTGCCTCGACCAGCTCCACCCACCCGTCACAGATGGCGGTCTCCACCCGGACTCCGACTGCGAACCGGTCCAGCACCGAGGCGAACAGTTCCCCCTGAAACGTGGCGGCAGTGGTGAGCACCCCCACGACGCCGCTACCGGTGGTCGCCGCCGCCGGCTTGACAGCCGGTTCCATCCCCACGAACGGCACCGAGGGGTGGATGCGACGGAGGTGATGGAGGGCGGCCGCCGACGCCGAGTTGCATGCCACCACCACCAGCCCCGCACCGGATGCGATGAGATGATCGGTGATCTGCTCGGAGAAGAGGCGCACCTGCTGGAGAGGTCGGGGCCCGTACGGAGCCCGACCGCTGTCGGCGTAGTAGACAAAGTCGGCCGAAGGGAGGAGGGCGCGCACAGAGCGCAGCACCGACATGCCTCCCACACCCGAATCGAACACTCCGATCATCGAGCGGCACGGTACCGTCCCGGTGTCGAATCACGGAGGAGCATCCATGGAACTGGACGGTTCATCGGCCATCGTCACCGGTGGGGCATCCGGACTCGGGGCTGCCACCGCCAGACGTCTCTCGGGTGCCGGGGCGCGGGTCGTGATCCTCGACCGCAACGCCGAGCTGGGCGAAGCGCTCGCCTCGGAGGTCCAGGGCGCGTTCGTGGCGGCCGACGTCACCTCGGGTGACCAGGTACAGGAAGCGGTGGACGCCGCCTCCGAGATGGCCCCGCTCCGGTCGCTCGTCAACTGTGCCGGCATCGGGTCGGTTTCGAGGACCGTCAACCGCGACGGGACCGCCCACGACCTGAGATCCTTCGAGAAGGTGATCGCCATCAACCTGGTGGGCACCTTCAACTGCATCCGACTGGCAGCCGCCGCCATGGCCGCCACCGACCCCGTCGACGAACACGGCACCCGCGGCGCCATCGTCAACACCGCCTCGGTGGCGGCCTTCGACGGCCAGATGGGCCAGGCCGCCTACTCGGCCTCGAAGGGAGGCATCGTCGGGATGACCCTCCCGATCGCCCGCGACCTGGCAACGGTGGGGATCCGGGTCAACACCATCGCCCCCGGCCTCATCGACACCCCCCTGCTCGCCGGCCTGCCCGAACCCGCCCGACAGTCACTGGCCGACCAGGTGCTCTTCCCCAAGCGGCTCGGCGCCCCCGCCGACTACGCCGAGCTCGCCCACCTGCTGCTCACCCACGACTACATGAACGGCGAGACCATCCGCATGGACGGCGGAATCCGAATGGGGCCGCGATAGATCCCAGGGGGGACGACCCCCCTTCGACCCCCCGCCGGTGCTGGTCTTGCGTTCTTCGCGTGCTTGGCCGGGGGCGCAGGCCCCACCCGGAACTCCGGTTGCCACGTTCCGGATTCCGGGGCCTCGGGCCTCGTGCCTCCGGCCTCCGGCCTGCTCCGGTGAACGGTCCCGCGCCCACCGCGGTACAGTCCCCCCATGCCCCTTCCTCCCCGCCTCCAGCAGATCGTCGAGGTGATGAAGGCTTCGCCCAAGGAGTTCCGGGTGGAGGTCCTCCTCGACTACTCGAAGCGGGTTCAGCCGCTTCCGGATGACATCGATCCCGGCTCGCTCGAACAGGTACACGAGTGTCAGACGCCGTTCTTCCTGCTCACCAGAGTGGACGAGGCTGGCGCCGCCCACATGTTCTTCCAGGCACCTCCGGAGTCGCCCACCGTTCGGGGGTTCGCCGGGCTCCTGCTCGGGGGTCTCGAAGGTGAACAGGCGACCGACATCCTGGCGGTGCCGGACGACTTCTTCTACGGCATGGGCCTCGAAGAGGTTGTGACGCCTCTGCGTCTGCGCGGGATGGGCGCGATCCTGGCCAGGATGAAACGCCAGATCAGACAACAGCTCGTCGAACCCGCCGGCTGACGATGGGCCCTCCGCCGGTTCGGTCCACCCGGTGAACGGTGAACGGTGAACGGTGTTTTGCACTACCGCCATGTTGTTTACAATCGAAAGATCCGACTCGGTGAGGAGACACCATGCCCGCATCACTCGACACCTCGGAGAAGTTCGCCGCCTACGCCCACCCCGAGCGCCTCGTCTCGACCGAGTGGCTGGCCGAGCACCTCGACGACCCCGGTGTGGTGGTGGTCGAGTCCGACGAGGACGTCCTGCTCTATGAGACCGGCCACATCCCCGGGGCGGTCAAGGTCGACTGGCACGCCGACCTGAACGACCCGCTGGTGCGCGACTACCTCGACGCCGAGGCTTTCGCCTCGCTCATGTCCGCCAAGGGCATCGCCCCCGACAGCACCGTGGTGTTCTACGGCGACAACTTCAACTGGTGGGCGGCCTACGCCCTGTGGGTGTTCTCGCTGTTCGGCCATGCCGATGTTCGTCTGCTCGACGGGGGCCGGCAGAAGTGGGTTGCGGAAGGTCGCCCCATGACCACCGACCCGACCACCCGGCCGACCGCCGACTACCCGGTCCCGACCCGCGACGACTCCCGCATCCGCGCCTTCCTGCCCGAAGCCCTCGCCCAATCCCAGTCCGGCAAGGCTCTGGTGGACGTGCGCTCGCCTGAGGAGTTCCGGGGCGAGCGGATGCACATGCCCGACTACCCCAACGAAGGTGCCCTCCGGGGTGGCCACATCCCCGGCGCCCGCAGCGTCCCCTGGAAGCGGGCCGCCAACGACGACGGTTCCTTCAAGCCGGCCGACGATCTGAAAGCGATCTACCTCGACGAGCAGGGACTCACACCCGACGAGGACGTCGTCGCCTACTGCCGCATCGGTGAACGCTCCAGCCACACCTGGTTCGTCCTCACCCATCTGCTCGGATTCGCCAACGTCCGCAACTACGACGGATCGTGGACCGAATACGGGAACGCGGTGCGGGTACCGGTGGAGAAGTAGCACGAAAGGTAGCTGGATCTATCTTCTCGCCCGCCCCGTCGCCTCTGTCAGCTCGCCCATCCGCTGCTCGATCTCCGGCGTCAGTTGCTCGGGGCGGAACCTCCAACGCCAGTTGTCGAGGGTGGTGGCGGGGGTGTTCATCCGGGCGTCGGCGCCGAGGCCGATCAGGTCCTGGAGGGGGATGATGGCGGTATCGGCGACCGACGACATCACCCCTTCGATCAGGTCCCAGTGGAAGTCGACGCCGTCGGAGCCGAGTGTCTCCAGGGCGACCTGGCGCTCGGGGATCCGGTCGGGGCGGGGGTCGTCGAACCAGCCCATGGCGGTGTCGTTGTCGTGGGTGCCGGTGTAGGCGACGACGTTGGGTCGGAACTCGTCGGGGGCGTGGGCGCTCTCGGTTCCGAACCCGAACTGGAGGATCTTCATGCCGGGGAAGTTGTATCGGTCCCTCAGCTCTTCCACGTCCGCTGTGATGACGCCGAGGTCTTCGGCGATCACCGGCAGTCGGCCGAACACCGTGAACAGGTGGTCGAACAACTCGACGCCAGGAGCCTCGACCCAGGTTCCGTTGACGGCGGTTGGCTCGTCGGCGGGTATGTGCCAGGAGGCGGCGAAGCCGCGAAAGTGGTCGACCCGGACCAGGTCGAACAGATCGAAGATGCGTCGCAGCCGGGCGGTCCACCAGGCGAACCCATCGGCCCGGTGACGATCCCAGTCGTAGAGGGGGTTGCCCCAGCGCTGACCCGTCTCCGAGAAATAGTCCGGGGGCACACCCGCCACCACCGTCGGAAGTCCGTGGGCGTCGAGGAAGAACAGTTCCGGGTTGGCCCACACGTCGGCTGAGTCGTGTGCCACGAAGATCGGGATGTCACCGATGAGCCTCACGCCGCTCTGCAGCGCCATGTCGCGCAGCGAGCGGAACTGGGTGTCGAACAGGAACTGCTCGGCCTTCACGGCGGCGATCCGGTCGGCGAGGCGATCCCGGGCGGCGCGGAGGGCGGTCGGTTGGCGGTGTACGAGGTCGGTGGACCACTCCCACCAGGGAGCCAGTCGATGATGCCGCTTGAGAGCGGTGAACAGCGCGAAGTCGTCGAGCCACACGTCACCGTGACGCTTCTCGAACTCGAACAGCTCGCTGCTCCGGTGGGCGACCAGCCGGGCGGTGGCGGTCGAGAGCACCTCCATGTGCCAGGGGATGACCCGGCCGAAGTCGACGGTGTCGTCGGGGAAGGAAGGAGCTCCCTCGATGGTGTCGGAGTCCACGAGGTCGCCGAGCGCGCCCAGGTCGATGAGGAGCGGATTGCCGGCAAAGGTCGACGGCGACTGATACGGCGAGTCGCCGTATCCGGTGGGCCCGATCGGGAGCATCTGCCACCACGACTGGCCCATCCGCTGCAAGGCCTCGACGAAGTTGGCGGCGGAGGATCCGAGCGTGCCGATGCCCAGCCGCCCCGGCAGCGAAGTGGGGTGGAGGAGCACGCCTGAGGTTCGTTCGGAGTGTGGATGGGCATGCTCGAAGCGGGGTGTCATGGATTGGCGAGTATATGGACGGCTGGGTTCAGCCGGCGCGCCCGAGGCCCCCGGGACGGCCGGATGGGGCGATGGTGCGATCTTCTCGCGCCGTGAGGCGGTTGCCGCCTCGACGGCGGGTAGCCTCTCGGCTTGTGACCGACAAGGGCAACGAATCGTCGTCGGGCGGTGAGGACCCCGCGTCGATGCAAATCGGCGGGGTGCCGCACTGGCTTCCGCGGGCTTCCCTGAGTGTGCTGCTGGTGATCCTGGCGGTGATGGTGGCCGTGTGGTTCGCCGCTCGGCTCCGGAACCTCATCTTCATGGTCTTCATCGCTCTGTTCATCTCGGTGGCGCTCGAGCCCGCCGTTCAGACACTCAGCAAGCGCGGTTGGCCCAGACGCAAGGCGACACCGCTGGTGTTCACGGTGTCGCTCCTGGTCGGCGCCGGATTCGTGGCGGCGCTGGTCCCTCTGTTCGTGTCCCAGGCGGCGGGCCTGGTCGACAACCTACCCCGCTACATCACGTCGCTGCAGGCGATGCTGGCGGAGTTCGAGCTCTTCGACATCGAGTTGGTCGACGCCGAGCTGATCGCCGAGTTCGAGGATCTGGGCTCGCTGCTCGGCCGGTACGGAGGCAGCGTTGCCGGTGGCGTGTTCGCCCTTTCGAACACGGTGCTGTCGGCGGTCTTCCAGACTGTCACGATCGCTCTGTTCGCCTACTACATGGTGGCCGAGGGCCCGCGCATGCGGCGGGCGGTGCTCGGCGTGTTCCCCCCGAAACGTCAGCGGGAGCTCCTGATGATCTGGGAGATCGCCGTCCAGAAGACCGGTGGCTACATCTACTCACGGCTGGTGCTGGCCGTGGTTGCGGCGGGTTTCACGGCGGTGGTGCTGATGGTACTGGATCTGCCCTACGTGGTGGCCCTCGGTCTCTGGGTCGGGGTCATCAGTCAGTTCGTCCCGGTGGTCGGTACCTATATCGCCGCGGTGCTTCCGGTGCTGGTGGCGCTGGTGGACGATCCGATCAAGGCGTTGTGGGTCCTCGTCGCCCTGGTGGGCTACCAGCAGATCGAAAACTACGTTGTGGCGCCCCGCATCACCGCCAAGGCGATGGCCATTCACCCGGCGATTTCGGTGGGGGCCGTCATCGCCGGGGCATCGTTGCTGGGAGGGGTCGGCGCAGTACTGGCGCTGCCGGTGGCGGCCACGATCCAGGCGTTTATCGCCACTGCGTTGGAGCGACACGAGGTGGTGGAGGACGATTCGCTCGGCGACGACCGACCGGTGTGACCGTTTCAGCTGTGTGAACGCGGCGCGCGGACCTCGTGAACGGTGATCGGCGAAGCGCGAAAGGCCTTTTGGAAGGTGGCGACCGACCGCTTCCACGTCTATCGTTGAGCCATCCGGGATTTCCCGGAGGCGAGGGAGTGAGAGTTCACGGCGCCCGCGCTGTGAACGAGCACCCCACCGCTCATGTAAGCAAGTAGGGAGGAAACGAAACCGTGCGAGCACTGCGCTCTTTGCGCGCCGTTCGGATGTTCGCCCTCGTTGCCGTCCTCGGATTGGTCGTCGCCGCCTGCGGTGGCGACGCAACTTCTGAGACCACGACAGCCGAGGCGTCGACCACCACGGCCGCACCCGAGACAACCACAACCACGGCTGCCACCACGACGACCACCGTCGTCGGTGACTGCCCGACGGCATTCTGCGTGAAGTACAACATTCACCCGGACGCCGCCTGGGCGGACGGCACGCCGGTCACGTCGGATGACTTCGCCTTCACGTGGGAAACCATCATGGACGAGGGCAACGACATCACCAGCCGTCAGGGCTTTGACCAGATCGAGGGCTACGAAGTCGTCGACGAGAAGACCATCGTTTTCCAGTTCGGCAACGTCTACGCCCCGTGGCAGACGCTGTTCGGCGCCATCCTGCCGAAGGCCGAGCTCGACGGAGCGGTCTTCAACGAGGTGTGGGACGATCTGATCACCCTCGGATCGGGTCCCTTCGAGATGACAGAGTGGGTGAAGGACGAGCGAATCGTTCTGACCCGCAACCCCAACTACTGGGCAACCGCCGGTGTCGACGGTTCGGCGCTCGGTGACGTTCAGCAGTTGGTGATCCTGTTCCTCGAGGACAGCCAGACCCAGATCCAGGCCCTGCGTGGCCAGGAGATCGACATGTTCTACCCGCAGCCGCAGGTCTCCCTGGTGGAGGAAGTGGCCGGCATCGAGGGTGTCGAATGGGAAGCGGGCCTCGGCCCGACTTGGGAACACTTCGACTTCAACCAGGACAACCCTGCCCTGCAGAACCTGTACGTGCGCCAGGCCATTGCCCATGCCATCAACCGTGATGCCATCGTCGAGGCGATCGTCAAGCCCATCGACGCTGATGCCGTACCGCTCGGCAACTCGGTGTGGATGACGAACTCCCCGTACTACGAGGATCACTTCAACTCGGTGTTCCCCTACGATCCGGCCGGAGCCGAAGCGCTCCTCACCGACAACGGGTGCGCCAAGGGTGATGACGGCATCTACGTCTGCGACGGTGAGCGCCTCTCCTTCGAGTGGGCCACCACCGCCGGCAACGAGGGTCGTGAGCTCCAGTTCGAACTGGCGCAGGCCGATCTCTCAGCAGTGGGTATCGAGGCAGTTGCCAAGTTCGCCGACGCCGCCACCGTGTTCGCTGACGATCACTTCTATGGCGACTCGACGTTCTGGGACGTGTTCAACTTCGCATGGGTGGGTTCGCCCGACCCGGCCGGTGGCAACACGCTCTACTACTGCAACGAAGCCGGTGAAGCCCCGATCGGCCAGGAGGCCATCGACCTCGGTCTCAGCAACGCCATGCGTTTCTGTGACCCCGACGTCGATGAGTTGATCCGGTCGACCGACTTCATCGTCGATCCCGACGAGCGGGCCGCTGTGTACAACGAGGCCGATGCCCTGTGGCTGTCGCAGGTGCCGCTGATCCCGATGTACCAGAAGCCGACGTTCTTCGCCTGGAGCTCCACGATCGAGGGTCCCCAGGACAACGCCACGCAGATCGGACCACTCTGGAACATCGAGACGTGGACCGGCAAGGAGACGGTGATCTACGGTGCCGACCAGCAGCCGCAGTCGATGCAGGTCTTCGAACCGGACGGCAACCTGTTTGCCGCCGGTCTGATCGCAACGGCCGTGCTGCAGGGTGCGTTCACCGTGACGCCCGACTTCGCATACGTGCCACAGCTCGTGACCAGCGCCGAGGCGATCGTCCCGGCAGGCTGATCGCAGGAAGACAATGTGGGGGGTCACTTCGGTGGCCCCCCACACTTCTTTCCCGATCCATCATCGCCCGAGGCCACTCGGCATTTCCGAGTCTTTTCCCCGGTCGAGGCGCCCAGAGCGAACGAGACCCGTTAGCCTCACCGACCACCGCTCCCTAACCAGGCGACGCTTCCACACATGGCCACCTTCATCATCAGGAGAATCCTCAACAGCATCCCGGTGCTGATCCTCTCCACCGTGATCATCTTCTGGGGCATGAGTGAGATCGCCGACCCGCTGGCAGCGCTCCAGTTGATTCCCAATGTCAGCGAGCAGACCATCGCCAACATCGTCGAGCGCAAGCACCTCGACCAGCCCTGGTACATCCAGTACGGCCACTGGGCTCAGGACTTCTTCACAGAACGCAACACCACCGCCCTGGGTGACAACCCGATCTGGCCCGACCTTCGCCGGGCCGCCGCCAACACGCTCCAGCTCATCCTCATCTCCGAGGTGATTGCCATCTCTGTGGCCATCTGGCTGGGGGTCAAATCGGCCAAGAACCAGTATTCGGTGTTCGACTACACCACCACCACCCTCAGCTTCTTCGGCTTCTCGGTTCCGATCTTCTGGTTCGCCCTCATGCTGCAGGCGGCCGTGACCGGGCTGTTCCTCGCCACCGGGGTCCGGCTGTTCTACACCTTTGGCCAGACCAGTTTCGATGTGGTCGGCACCGGGTTCGTACCCGAACTCATCGACCGGATCCAGCACATGGTGCTGCCCATCGCCACTCTCGCCTACGTCAACATCGCCACCTACAGCCGCTTCCAGCGGGCTTCGATGCTGGAGGTCCTGAATGCCGACTACATCAGGACCGCCCGGGCGAAAGGTCTCTCTGAGCGAACCGTCACCATGAAACACGGTCTTCGCAATGCCCTCATCCCGGTGGTGACGCTGGCGGCGATCAGCTTCGGTGGCCTCCTCGGGGGAGCGGTCATCACCGAGACCATCTTCGCCTGGCCCGGCATGGGCAAGTTCTTCTTCGATGCGCTCGGTCAGGGCGACGCCTACACCATCATGGCGTGGTTGGTGGTCACGGCCATTGCCATCATCGTCGGCAATCTCTTGGCAGACATCGCCTACGGCTGGCTCGACCCGAGGATCCGATATGACTGATCAGGTAGAACGGCTCCCCGGTTCGGCTCCGGGCGACGACGAGAAGCCCCCCAACCCCGTCGACACGATGGCGAGGTCCGAGCTCGACAATCTCGAGATGGAGGGACTCGAGATCCAGTCGCTCAGCCAGTGGCAGTTGGCGCGGCGAAAGTTCTTCCAGCACAAGCTGGCAGTGGGTTCACTGGTCGTGCTCACCATCATCGTTCTGTCGGCGCTGTTCGCCGAGCAGATCGCCCCGTATCCCTTCGACGAGCCCAACGTGCCCGACCGTTCGTTGGCCCCCACCCTGGAGGGAAGCCACTTCTTCGGGACCGACAAGATCGGTCGGGACTACTTCTCGCGCACGATCTACGGGACCCGTACCTCGATGACGGTGGCGGCGATCGTGGCGTCGGTGTCCACCATCATCGGGATCGTGGTCGGGGGTATCGCCGGCTACTACGGCAGGTGGGTCGACAACCTGCTCATGCGCGTCACCGACCTGTTCTTCACGCTGCCGTTCCTACCGGTGCTCATGATCCTCGCCAAGTTCTGGGGGCAGGGCAACCCGATCCGGGTGGCGTTCGTGCTGGCGTTCCTGTTCTGGACGACACTGGCCCGGGTGGTGCGCGGTGAGTTCCTCGGTCTTCGCGAGAAGGAGTACGTCGAGGCGGCCAAGGCGCTGGGTGCGTCCGACAGCCGGATCATCTTCCGGCACATCCTGCCCAATGCCCTCGGCGCCATCATCGTGAACGCCACCCTCACGGTTGCCACCGCCATCCTCGTCGAGGCGGCGTTGTCGTTCCTCGGCTTCGGCATCCAGCCACCGTTCCCGGCACTGGGCAAGCTGATCTCCGACGGACAGGACGCCCTCACCACGCAGTGGTGGCTGGCCACCTTCCCGGGCCTGACCATCGTGACCATCGCCCTGTGTATCAACTTCATAGGCGACGGTCTGCGCGACGCACTCGACCCCAAGCAGCGGGTGGCGTGACGTCGTGAGCGAACCCGTCCTGGAGATCGACAACCTGGTGGTCGAGTTCGACACGACCGACGGCGTGGTGCACGCAGTCGACGGAGTCAGTTACTCGGTGGCTGCGGGCGAGACCCTCGGGGTGGTGGGGGAGTCCGGATCGGGCAAGAGCGTGACGGTGATGTCCGCCCTGGGCCTCATCCAGATGCCACCGGGCCGGATCGTGAGCGGTGAGGCCCGCTACAAGGGGCGGAACCTGATTGGTCTACCGATCGAAGAGTTGCGAAAAGTACGCAACAAGGAGATCGGGATGGTGTTCCAGGACCCGATGACCTCACTCAACCCGGTCTTCTCGGTCGGCGTGCAGATCGCCGAGGCACTCCTCGAGCACAACCACGGCATGACCTCCGGCGACGCCCGGAACCGAACGATCAGCCTGTTGGAACGGGTCGGCGTCCCCAATCCGGATCGACGCTTCGACCAGTATCCGCACGAGTACTCGGGCGGTATGCGTCAGCGGGCCATGATTGCCATGGCCATCGCCAACGATCCGGCAGTGATCATTGCCGACGAACCGACCACGGCCCTCGATGTCACGATTCAGGCCCAGGTTCTCGACGTCCTCAAGCAGGCCACCATCGAGAGCGGAACCGCCCTCGTCCTCATCACCCACGATCTCGGAGTGGTCGCCGAGATGGTCGACAAGGTCGCCGTGATGTACGGGGGCAAGGTGGTGGAGCAGGGAGCGGTCGAGGAGATCTTCCACGCCCCACGCCACCCCTACACCCTCGGTCTCATGATGAGCCTTCCCCGATTGAGTGGAGAGATCAAGAAGCTGCTCCCCATCCCGGGCAACCCGCCCAGCCTCATCAACCGGCCCAGCGGATGCGCCTTCCATCCCCGGTGCCGCCTCTTCCAGGGCCGTGACATCTGCCGCGCCGAGGTGCCGGTGCTGGGCGAGGGTTCCCAGGCCGCCGCCTGTCACTTCACCCACGAGATGGCGACCGAGGTCGACAAGGAAGCCGCCGAAGCCGGCATCGCATCGGAGGGGGGTCGCATTGGCTGAATCCACGGGAGGTCTGCTCGAAGTCTCCGACCTCAAGGTTCACTTTCCGATCAAGGAGGGCCTGTTCCGCAAGACGGTAGGCTACGTCTACGCCGTCGACGGTGTCTCGTTCAGCCTGGCACCCGGCGAAACACTCGGACTCGTGGGTGAGTCCGGATGTGGCAAGTCCACCACCGCCCGGGCGGTGATGAGGCTGCTCGACCCCACCGCCGGCAGCATTCGGTTCCAGGGCACCGAGATCAGCGGACTCTCCCGCTCCGAGATGCGGCCGCTGCGACGCGAGATGCAGATCGTGTTCCAGGATCCCTACGCCTCGCTCAACCCCCGGATGACGGTCCGCGAGATCGTCGGCGAGCCGTTACGCATCCACGGGCTCTTCGACGACGGCGGACCCGACCGGGTGGCGGAACTCCTCAAACTCGTCCAGCTGAGCCCCGAGCACGGCAACCGCTTCCCCCACGAGTTCTCCGGTGGCCAGCGTCAGCGCATCGGCGTCGCCCGGGCGCTCGCCCTCGACCCGCAGATGCTGTTGCTTGACGAACCGGTTTCGGCTCTCGACGTGTCGATCCAGGCGCAGGTGATCAACCTGCTCATGGAGATCCAGGAGCGGTTGGGCATCTCGTACCTCTTCATCGCCCACGATCTGTCGGTGGTGCGCCACATCTCGGATCGGGTCGGAGTGATGTACCTGGGCAAGATCGCCGAGATCGGGGAAAAAGAGGACATCTTCCACAACCCGGTCCATCCCTACACCCAGGCCCTGCTTTCGGCGGTCCCGGTGCCCGAACCGGTCGGGCGGTCCCAGCGCGAGCGGATCGTCCTCACCGGCGACGTTCCCAACCCGGCCGACCCCCCCTCGGGCTGCGTGTTCCGCACCCGCTGCTGGAAAGCCCAGGACATCTGCGCCAAACAGGCACCACCGCTGATGGAACACCACGGCCATCTCGCCGCCTGCCACTTCGCCGAGCCGCTCATGATCAAGACCGCCCGTTCAGCTGGCTGAACGCAAGCGACGCAAGGCCGCCGAACGCAGAACGCCGAACGCAGAACGCCCGGAAGCTCGAGCAACCATCGTGGTTTCAGAGCGATGGTCGAGCGAAGGATGCTCCGGACCTCGGCACCTGGCTTGTTCAGCCGCAACGCCCGGCGGGTATCGATCAAGTCGGCCACACGAAGAATCGTCGGCGAGACTCTTGGCGTTCTGCGTTCTGCGTTCTGCGTTCTGCGTTCTGCGTTCTGCTTCTTGCGATAGCCTTCGGTCATGTCTGGACCATTGAACGGCACGACCATCATCGAGTTCGCCGGTCTCGGGCCGGCTCCGTACTGCGGGATGCTGTTGGCCGATCTGGGGGCCGATGTCATTCGGGTGGATCGGCCCGGTGGGGAAGGGTTGGCCTTGGCGCCTGATCAGGTGCTTCAGCGCGGCAAGCGTTCCATTGTGCTCGACCTCAAGACCGCCGATGGATTGGATGTGGCGGGGCGGCTGTGTGATCGGGCCGACGCCGTGATCGAAGGGTTCCGACCCGGGGTGGCCGAACGACTCGGACTGGGTCCGGAGGAGTGTCTGGCCCGGAATCCGAATCTGGTGTACGGACGGATGACCGGATGGGGCCAGGACGGGCCGCTGGCGGCGACGGCCGGTCACGACATCGACTATCTCGCCGTGTCGGGAGCGTTGCATCCGATCGGAACCGAGGACAAGCCGATTCCACCGCTCAACCTGGCCGCCGATTTCGGTGGCGGTGCCATGTTCCTGGCGGTGGGTGTGCTGGCCGGGATCCTCCACGCCCGGGCCGGCGGCGGCGGCCAGGTGGTCGACGCCGCCATGGTCGACGGAGCGGCCCACCTCACCACCGTGTTCCACGGGTTGATGGCGGCCGGCATGTGGAGCACGGTGCGCCGGTCGAACCTGCTCGACGGCGGAGCACCCTTCTACGACACCTATGAGACAGCCGACGGGCACCACCTGGCGGTGGGGGCGCTGGAGCCGCAGTTCTATTCCGAACTGATCGATCGCCTCGGTCTGGCCGAGGCCGGTCTGCCGGACCGCTTCGACCGGGCGGAGTGGCCGCGTCTGCGCACCAGGCTCGCCCAGGTGTTCCGGACCCGGACCCGTGACCAGTGGGCCGAGGTGTTCGAGGGCTCCGATGCCTGTGTGGCGCCGGTCATGAGTCTGGCCGAGGCTCCCCATCATCCACACAATCGGGCGCGGCGAGTGTTCGTGGAGGTGGGTGGTGTGACGCAGCCTGCACCCGCCCCCAGGTTCTCGACTACGCCCACCGCCCTCCCGGCAGCTCCCACCGCAATCGGAGCACATTCGCGAGAGATCCTGCTCTGGCTGGGGCTCGAGGATGACGAGGTGGATAGACTCCTGCTTACGCTGCGCTGACCAAGGAGCCAACGATGACCTCAGAGACAACGCTTCGAGAGCGCAAGGAGATCGACGCCGTCGTCGAGGGCAAGACGCTGGTCGACATCTTCAAGCGCAACGCCGAGCGCTACCCCGACCAGCCGGCGATTCACTGGAAAGACGGGTCGGTGTGGAAACACCTGACCTGGTCCCAGTACCGCACCCGGGTCTCTGAGGCCGCCGCCGGACTGCTGTCGCTGGGGCTCGGTGCCGGTGACTACGTGGCGATCATGGCCGGGAACCGTCCCGAACACCCCACCTCCGACCTCGCCGCCATCCATGCCGGTGGTACCGGTGTGACCATCTACTCCACCCTGACCGCCGATCAGATCGAGTACATCGCCAACAACTGCGAGGCGAAGGTGGCGGTGGTCGAAGACCTGTCGTTCATGAAGCGGTGGGAGGAGATCAAACCGAACCTCCCCAACCTGCAGCACGTGGTTCTGATGGAGGGCGCCGAGAACTACGCCACCAGCGACTGGGTGCTGTCCTGGGATGACCTGTTGGAGAAGGGACGGGCTCTGCTCGCCTCCCAGCCCGATGCCATCGAGAAGGCAACCGAGGCGATCACCCCCGACACCGTGGCCACCCTCATCTATACCTCGGGCACCACCGGAGTGCCCAAGGGCGTGATGATCACGCATCGCAACGTGGTGTGGACGGCCGAGTGCGTGCGCCGGGGCGCCAACCTGCCTTTGAACCCCCGGATGGTCTCGTACCTCCCGCTCGCCCACATCGCCGAGCGGATGTCCACCCACTACGCCGGGGTGTACCTGGCCGGTGAGGTGTACTACTGCCCCGATCTCACCGAGGTGCTCGACTACATCCAGAAGGCCCGACCACAGCTGTTCGTGGCCGTGCCCCGGGTGTGGGAGAAGTTCCACGCCCGTCTCATGGGACGCTTCGAGGAGAACGAGAAGCGGGATCTGATCTTCAAGGCGCTCCACAACGCCGTCGAGGTCCTCAAGGCGGAGCAGGCGGGTCGCAAGCCGAGCTTCCTGGGCAAGGCCAAGATGGCCCTGTTCGACAAGCTGGTGTTCTCGAAGGTCCGTGAGCAGATGGGGCTGGACTCGGTGGTCACCGCCATCACCGCCGCTGCCCCGATCGACCCCGAGATCATCTACTTCTTCCAGGCGATCGGAGTACCGCTCTACGAGCTGTACGGGATGAGCGAGACCACCGGTCCCGCCACCTCCAACCGGCAGGGGCTCAACAAGATCGGGACGGTGGGGCCGGCTCTCCCGGGAATCGAAGTCAAACTCGCCGAGGACGGGGAAGTGCTCATGCGGGGTGGTGTGATCACCGCCGGGTACTACAAGATGCCCCAGGAGACGGCTGAGTCCTTCGACGCCGACGGATGGCTCCACTCCGGCGACCTGGGCGCCATCGACGCCGACGGGTTCCTGTCGATCGTCGGGCGCAAGAAGGAGATCATCATCACGGCGGCCGGCAAGAACATCGCCCCGGCGAAGCTCGAGACGATCGTCAAGAACAATGCCCTCATCTCGCAGGCGTGCATGATCGGCGACGCCCGCAAGTACCTCACGATGGTGCTGGCGCTCGATGCCGAGGAGGCACCCGTCTGGGCGGCGGCCAACGGTATCGAGTACACCGACCTCGCCACCTTCGCGGCGAACCCCAAGGTCGAGGCCGAGATGAAGCGCATCATCGATGAGGCCAACGAACACGTATCCCGGGTCGAACAGGTGAAGCAGTATCACGTGGTTTCCGACGAGTGGACGCCCGATTCCGGTGAGATCACCCCTTCGCTCAAGCTCAAGCGGCGGGTGGTGCTGGAGAAGTACGCCGATCAGATCGAGGCGATGTACCAGGAGTGACGTCCGACGTCCGACGCAACACGCCTCACTCAGCGTGTTGCGTCGGACGTGGTGCTTCGGAGGTTCATACCGACCGTACTGTTTGTTCCTGGTAGCGTCCTCGGCGTGGCCATGCCCCAACGCCGTACCCAGGAAGAGCGATCCACCGGGACCCGGACGCGGCTGTTGGACGCAACCGTGGCATGCCTGCTCGAGCTGGGGTACCAGGGCACCACCACCAGCGCCGTGCAGGAACGTGCCGGGGTGAGCCGGGGTGCACTCATGCACCACTACACCTCGAAGGCGGAGTTGCTGGTGGCGTCGGTCCGCCATCTGGCCGGCCAGCGCGGGGCGAACCTGCGTGAACAGGCGGGGCGTCTCCCCGAGGGTGACGATCGGATCGGTCAGGCGATCGACCTTCTCTGGGAGATCTTCACCGGCCCGTTGTTCACCGCCAATCTCGAGCTGTGGTCGGCAGCGCGGACCGATGAGGAGTTACGGAGGGCGATCGTCGAGTCGGAGCGGGGGCTGCGAGCCGACCTCCATGCGGTGATGGTGGAGTTGTTCGGCCCGCGGGTGGCGGGAGAGCCCAGCTTCGCCGATGCCATCGAACTCACCCTTCAGTTCATGCGCGGGGCGGCGCTCACCGCCATCGTCCGTTCCGACGCGGCAAAACAGAAGCAGGTGGTGGAGCAGTGGAAGCCGCTGTTCGCCGCCCTGATCGAACAGAAAGGCTGAGCGGGTGCGCCGCGAGATCTTCACCGAGGACCACGATCTGTTCCGCCAGACCGCCCGCTCGTTCGTGGAGTCCGAGGTGGTTCCACATCGTGACGAGTGGGAGCGTGCCGGCATCGTCGACAAGGCGATGTTCCGGCGGGCGGGTGCCCAGGGCCTGTTGGGGATGGCGATCCCGGAGAGGTTCGGCGGGGGTGGCGTCGAGGACTTCCGGTTCAATGTCGTGATCGGCGAGGAGATCATGGCGGCCGACGTGATGGCCTCGGGATTGTGCATCACGCTCCACAACGACGTGTGCCTGCCCTACTTCCTCCACCTCGCCACCGATGAGCAACAGCAGCGCTGGCTGCCCGGGATGGCAACCGGATCTTTGATGGCCGCCATCGCCATGACCGAACCGGGCGCCGGCTCCGATCTGGCCGGGATCTCCACGACGGCAGTGCGCCACGGCGACCACTACATCGTGAACGGGACCAAGACTTTCATCACCAACGGCATCAACGCCGACGTGGTGGTGGTAGCGGTCAAGACCGACCCGACCCAGCGTCACGCCGGTATGAGCCTGCTGGTGGTGGAGGCCGGCATGGAAGGATTCACCCGGGGCCGCAATCTCGACAAGGTCGGCATGCACGCCCAGGACACCGCCGAGTTGTTCTTCGCCGACGTGGCGGTTCCTGTCGACAACCTGCTGGGCGAGGAGGGCAAGGGGTTCCTGCACCTGGTGGCCAATCTCCCCCAGGAGCGCCTGTCGTTGGCGGCCGGGGGCCTCGCCCATGCCGAGGCGGCGTTCGGGTGGACACTGGACTACATCAAGGAACGGAAGGCGTTCGGATCGTCGATCGGTTCGCTCCAGGTGGTGAAACACCGTATGGCCGAGCTGGCCACCGAGCTCGACATCGCCCGGGTCTACGTGGACCGCCAGGTCATGGCGCTGAACGCCGGGGAGCTGAGCGCCGAGGACGCCGCCAAGGGCAAGTGGTGGGTGACCGAGCTCGAGAAGCGGGTGGTCGACTCGTGCCTGCAGTTCTTCGGCGGCTGGGGTTACATGGAGGAGTACCCGATCGCCCGTGCCTATCGCGATGCCAGGGTGCAGACCATCTACGGGGGCACCACCGAGATCATGAAGGAGATCGTGGGCCGGTCGCTCGGCCTGTGAGGAGGACACCATGAACGATGGCATCATCAATGAGGGCACCATCAACGAGGACAGCATGATCGAGACCGTCAGCTTCGACGGTCGCGTCGCCATCGTGACCGGGGCCGGGGGAGGACTCGGGCTGTCGTACGCCCTCGAGCTGGCCCGACGGGGGGCTTCGGTGGTGGTGAACGACTTCGGTGGAGCGCTCGACGGGAGCGGCGGTGGCCAAACCGCAGCTGATGTGGTCGTCGAGCAGATCCGCTCCTCCGGCGGTGAGGCGGTTGCCTCCTACGATTCGGTGGCCACGCCTGAAGGTGGCGTTTCGATCTGCGCCGCCGCAGTCGAGTCGTTCGGGCGGATCGACATCGTGGTGTCGAATGCCGGCATCCTCAGGGATCGCAGCTTCGCCAACATGGCGATGGACGACATCCATGCCGTGATCGACGTTCATCTCCTCGGCGCCTTTCACGTGTGCCAACCGGCCTTCGTGACGATGAAGGAGCAGGGCTACGGGCGGCTGGTGCTCACGGCATCCAACTCCGGTCTGTTGGGGAACTTCGGTCAGGCCAACTACGGGGCCGCCAAGATGGGACTGGTGGGGCTTTCGAACGTGATGGCGATCGAAGGTGCCCGCTACGGGATCTCGTCCAACGTGATCGCGCCGGTGGCCCGGACCAGGATGACAGAAGCCCTCCTCGGGCCGCTGGCCGAACTCGTAGACCCCGAGCAGGTGACACCGATGGTGGTGTACCTGTGCTCGGAGGCGAATCCCTACACCCACGAGGTCTTCTCGGCGGGCGGTGGCCGCTACGCCCGCTTCTTCGTGGGCGTGAACGAAGGCTGGTTCGCCGGCCCCCGCCAGATCCCGACGGTCGAGGACCTGGTTGCTCACATCGACGAAGTCCGGGCCCTCCCGACCCATCACGTTTTCAACTCGGCCGCCGAGGAGTTGGCACTCCTCGGCGGGCTGTTGCAGGAGTAGCTACCAGCTAACAGCCAGACTCGCTCGTCGCTCGTCGCTCGATACAGACGGAACCGTGACAGCCTGGCTGAGGCTGCCGGCCGAGCCGGCCAGCTCTCCGGCCCGGGCTCCCAGGTCGGCGGCGGTGGCGGACGCCTCCTCGCTGGAAGCGGCGACCTGTACGGCGACGGCGCTGTTCGATACGGTGAGATCAACCAACTTCGCGGCGTTCTCGGTGATGCGGGTCACCACGTCGACGATGCCGGCGGTGGCGGTCCGGCTGTCGACCGCCTGGACGTCGATCTTGGCAGTGGTGCCGGCGATGGCTCGGAATGCCTGCCCGGCCTCGGCCACGATCGTTCCACCCTTCGACGCCGGCCCCCTGGCAGGTGCGAGCGGCTGCAGGCGAGTGGCGAGGCCCTGCCGTGGTGTCCGACGGGTGCGCTAGACCGACGCCATCATCTGGGTTGACCACTCCAGCGCCTCGAGGTAGCCGTGGGCGAGGGTGGACGCATCCAGCTCGGTGTCGGTCAGACGGTCCCACTCCGCTCGTTCGTAGGCAATGGCGGCGTCGAGCAGTTCCCCCTTGATGCCCACCCGGTGGATGAGGGCTGACTTGACGTCGTCGGAGAGCGGCAACGGACCGACGAGCTCGGCGAGAGGCCGGTCGGCGAGGGCATCGAGCACGCTGAGCGCTCCCACAGTGAAGAAGGAGTCGGCGTCGACCCGGCCCATCCGGTCCGCCACCACCGAACACATGCGGGCCCGGGTGAGCGCCAGGTTGAGCAACTCGCGCGGCTTCTGATCGTTCGATGCCAGCACCAGCACGGTTGCCAGCTCGGTCACCCGACGCATCCCCAGCATGACCACCGCCTGGCGAATACTGTCTACCTGGCGGCTCAGGCCCATGGCAGCCGAGTTGAGCACCCGCAACAGATGGTGGGCGAAGTCGGGATGGCGCTCGACCGCTTCCGCCACCTGTTCGATCGAAACGCCGGGGCGGTGCAGCTCGCCGAGCAGTCCGGTGAGGCGTGATCGGCCCTCGTCCACCCGTCGCCCCGACATCAGCTCTGGTCGGGCGAAGAAGAAGCCCTGGAACATCGAGAAGCCGAGATCGAAGCACCGCTTGTAGTCCTCGAGGTCTTCGACCTTTTCCGCCAGCAGGATCACTCCCGCCGAACGCAGCGTCGACGCCATGCCGAAGAGGTCGTCGGGCGCCGTCGCCATCAGGTCGACCTTGACGATGTCGGCGAACGGCACCAACAGTCGGCGCGGGTCTCCGGGGCCGTAGTCGTCGAGAGCGATGCGGTACCCGGCGGCGCGGAGCTCGGCCAGCGCTGTCATCACCTCGGTGTCGGGGGTGACATCCTCGAGCACTTCGACGGCGACCCGGTCGGGCGGGAAGGCGAGGATGGCCCGCGAGACGATCAGCTCGCGAGGAAGGTTGACGAAGGCGGGAAGGCCGCCGAGCAGATCCGGGGTATCCACATCGGCGAAGGCGTTCGCCAGGACCTGAGCAGTGGCGCTCACACCGTCGGTGAACCCGGCCCGATCGACCGGTCCGGAGCGGTAGAGCAGCTCGTATCCGCAGACCCGCCTGCTGCGATCGAAGATCGGTTGTCTGGCGAAGAATGTGTCGACGAGCACTGAAACCTCCAGCCCGGCCTGTCGGCGAACCGGTGGTCGGGTTGCGTGGACCGTCCCTGGCACGGTGCAGGAGACGGCGCTAGTCGGTGATCCGAACCGGGACACCGGCGCTGATCAGTTCTCCGAGTTCGAGCGCCACATCGTTGGGTACCCGCACGCAGCCGAGCGACTGGGCGTGGCCGATCGAGGCGGGCTGATTGGTGCCGTGGATGCCGATGATCCCGTTGCCCCCGTTGAACTCCGAGATGGTGTCCGAGTACGCCGAGAGCCCGAACGCCCACGGGCCCCACGGGCCGGCGGGTTCGGTGAGGATCACCGAGTCGGTCACGAAGAACTCACCGACCGGGGTCGGGTTTGCGGGCGAGCCGATGGCCACGGTGGTCTCGAGCATCGGCCCGTCGGGTCCGATCACCCGGAGGGTTCGATCCCCGAGGTCCACCTCGATGCGGCGGTCGACCACGAACAGCGTGACATCGGAGTCACGGATCCAACCCTCAGAGCCGTTGGGCCGAACCGGGAGGGCGACCCGCATCCAGCCATCGACAGGGCCCTCCAGCACCTGGACCACCCGGGGGGTCCCGAGCATGGTGGTTGCTTCCAACACCATCGAGGGGGCGCCGTCATCAGGAGCGTCGAACACTTCGAGCGGAGTATCCGAGCGTGCCGAAAGGGCTTCGGACGAACCGAGGGATGCGGTCGACAGCTCGGTGGTGGTGGTGGTCGGGATCGTGGTCGTCGTGCTCGTCGTGCTGGTGACGATCGAGGTGACCGTGGTGGGGGTGACCGTGGCGGGGGTCACGGCAGGCTCGGTCGATTCGGGCGCGACATCGGCGCCGGCTGCGGTGCAGCCGGACAAGACAAAGCTGAGCATGATCAGGCGCCACCGCATTCGTGACACGCTACCCGGTACAGCCCGACGGGGGAACACTGGCGCGATACGCTGAGGCGGCGGCATGAAGATCGTCATCACCAGAGCCATCGACCTCTCGGTCCTCGACCTGCTCGGACCCATCACGCCCGTGATGTGGCCGGACACGTCGGCGATGCCTGCGGGCGCATTCCGGGCCGAGATGGCGGATGCCGACGGGGTGATCACCTCGCTCACCGATCAGGTCGATGTCGAGCTGCTGGCCGCTTCGCCTCTCCTGCGGGTGGTGTCACAGGTGGCGGTGGGGGTCGACAACATCGATCTGGAGGCCTGTACGGCCCGGGGGATCCCGGTTGGCAACACCCCCGATGTGTTGACCGAGACCACGGCCGACACCGCCTGGGCGCTGCTGTCAGCCGTGGTTCGGCGTCTTCCCGAGGGCCGCGACCACGTGCTGGCGGGGGAGTGGGGTCCCTGGCGACCAGACCTGCTGCTGGGCGGCGACCTGCATGGCACCACCCTCGGCGTGGTCGGGCTCGGGCGGATCGGAGCTGCGGTGGCGCGACGGGCCGCCGGATTCTCGATGCGGGTGCTGTACAGCTCCCGATCCCGTAAGCCGCATCTCGAGGCCGACCTCAAGGTGTCGTACCGCGCCTTCGAGGCGTTGCTGTCGGAGTCCGATCATGTTGTGATCACGGTGCCGTTGACCCCCGACACCCGAGGGCTGGTCGATGACCGGGCATTGGCGCTCATGAAACAAACCGCCACCCTGGTCAACGTCTCGCGCGGTCCCGTTGTCGACACAGATGCCTTGGTGCGCTCGCTGGCAACCGGGGGGATCGGCGCCGCCGCGCTCGATGTCACCGATCCCGAGCCGCTTCCCGGCGATCACCCTCTGCTTGGGTTTCCCAACTGCACGGTGATTCCCCATCTGGGGAGCGCCAGTCACAGAACGAGAGCGGCGATGCTCACCCTGGCCGTCGAGAACCTGGCCGCCGGGCTCGAGGGTGAACGGATGAGCTCGTGTGCCAACCAGCAGGTGTACGCCGACGAGTGAGGTGGCGCTTCACGCCCTTAGCCGACCGCCCGCAGCCTCAGCCCACGGGTTGAACGACCAGGAGCACACCCGACTCGATGGTGACGGCCGCCACGGAGCTGCTGAAGGTGTTGGACACGCCCCGACTTGTGCCGAATGGCAGGTCATCGCCGTCGAGCGCCCACCTCAATCCGGTGGTTCGTACCCCCACGACATCGCCACCCACCGGAACAAGCGAGATCTGGTCACCGACCGACCCGTGGAGCCGGGCGTGGCGGTGAACGATGGTGGCCCGACCGGGATGGGCGATCCACACGATGTCGAGGTGTGAGAACCTCGGAGCCGCCAGCGCCATGGCGTTTGCCAGGAAGTGGTCGAGCCGGCCACCCGTTCCACCGATGACCACCACTCGATCGATGTCGTGGGTGTCCGAAACCAGTGCAATCGCCAACTCGAGGTCGGTGGCGTCCTTGTCGACCGGGTGACTGTGCACCTCGGCCTCCGGGAAGGCCGCCAGGGTGGCGGGTGTGATCGAGTCGAGGTCGCCGACGATCACGTCGACATCCAAACCCAGTGACCGGGCATGGTCGGCGCCGCTGTCGGCAGCAACCACCCAGGCACCGCCCGGTAGATCTTCGAGCACCTCCGCCGGCACCGGGTCGCCCCCCGCCACGATCACTGCGGTTCTCATGAGTGCTCCCCGGCAAATGACAAAATCGTCTTAGGTGCGTCAAGGCACGTAAGACGCTGTGACGGCTTCACGGGAGCCACTGCGCCATGGATCCGGTGACGATCCGTTCTGGCCCCTCGGCGTCGAGACGTTGCAGGAACACGGCCTCCTCCGATGGTGTCGCGGCCGGGTACACGAACGCATCGCCGGTGGGCGACCACAAGCGCACGGTGCGCACGTACTGGCCCCAGAACGCCAGGTACTCGTTGACGAACGTCGCCGTCGGTGTGAACGACTCGAAGGCGGCTTCTGCCGCCCCATTTGCCGACCACACCTCGGGTAGGAGTCCGTCGTCGTCGAGCGAGAAGGTCAGCAGACGGCTTCCATCCGGGCTCCATTCGAACGCCACCGTACGGGGAGCGTCCACCTCATTGATCACACCGGACTCGAGCTCCAGGATCCGCATGCGACCGGAGCCCGGAGCCCCGTCGAACACAGCCAGCCGCAGTCCGCCCGGGTCGACATCGAACTGCGACATAGCCTCCACCTCGATGAGATCACGGGTCCCGCCATCACCCGTAACGGCTCGGAGGCGGGATACCCCTGCCGGGATGTCGATGAGGGAAGCCTGCAGTCCGGAGTCGGCCACCGCAATCAGCACCTCCTCCTGCGACAACCAGTCGGGCGCCTGAAAGATCGCCGGAAACTGCGGGACGTTGGTGGCGGTCCCGTCGGTGCCAACCAGGTCGATCCGGGTGCCGTTCCGATGGGTTGCCAGCCGGGAACCGTCCGGTGACCAGGCCATGAAGTGTGGCGCCCCCGATCCGATCCCGGTGACGTCCCCCGAGGTCAGGTGGGCTATCGCCCCGGCCACCCCGCCGGCACCGTCGTTGCCGAGCGCCGCCAGGAAAGCGCCGTCCGGGCTCCATGCGTAGAAGAAGGGAGAGAAGCCGAAATCGACGTCGACGGACGTGGACTCGGTCCAGACCCTCATCACGGGAGCCCCGTCCTCACCGAGGGCGGTATGTGCGATCCGGGTCCCGTCGGGAGAGGGGGTGGGCTGGATCGAGAACGAAGGTGCCGACCGCTCGGTCACAACCGTGGTACCGCCGTCGGGGGTGACCAGGGTGATCGAACCTCCAGGTCCGGTCACCAGGATCTGTTGGGTGCTGACCGCGCTCGCCGATGTCGTCGAGGGGATCGTCGCGGCTGTCGACGACAGTGCGGTCGAGGGCGCCCCGGTCTGCTCGGGCGGGCGGGCCGATCCGGTGCACGCCGTCATCAGCGAGACGATGGCGACAGAGGCGACACCGATGCGTATCCTCATGTTCGCCTCCCTGTGACCGAAGTGTCGCAGAGCCCACGCTATCTTCCTCCGCTCGCAAGGAGCAACCATGCCAACCATCGCCGTGCTGACATCGGGGGGTGACGCCCCGGGAATGAACGCCGCCATCCAGTCGGTGGCCAAGGTCTCCGCCTCGCATGGTTTCGACGTGGTGGGGGTGGAGCGTGGCTACGACGGTCTCATCGACGGCGAGTCGATCGCGCTGACACGTCGGGTCGAGGGGTTCACGATTCCCCTCCCCACACCGGAGATCGATGGAATCGGCCCGTTGGGTGGGACCGTACTCGGCTCCGCCCGGTGTCCCCGCTTCCACGACCCGGTGTTCAGGGCCAGGGCCATCCAGAACCTGAAGGATTGGGATTGCGTCGGATTGGTGGTCGTGGGCGGCAACGGGTCCATCGCCGGCGCCCACGCCCTCGCAGGCGAGTGTGACATCCCGGTCGTGGCCATACCGGCGTCGATCGACAACGACATCGGGCTGACCCGCGAAGCGCTCGGTGTCGACACCGCCCTCAACACCATCGTGGATGCCTGCGATCGGATCTCCGACACCGCCCGATCGCACCATCGGGCGTTCATCGTCGAGGTGATGGGTCGTCACTCCGGATACCTGGCGATGGCATCGGCCATCGCCAGCGCGGCCGACGCCGTACTGTTGCCCGAGCAGGGCCGGAGCTTCGATGAGATCATCGATGCGGTCGCCTCCTGCGTCCGCGAGAGTTTCAAGGCGCCCCGCTCCAAACGACGGGTGCTCATCATCAAAGCCGAGGGTGTGGAGATCCCGATGCACATGATGGTCGATGAGTTGGAGGCAGAACTCGCCGACCTTCCCGATGTCGACATTCGCGGCACGGTCCTCGGGCACCTGGTTCGTGGCGGCAACTCTTCGTTCCGCGACCGCTTGCTGGCAGGTCGATTCGGGCTGGTTGCGGTGGAGGCGGTGCTGGCGGGGCGAACCGATGTGATGGTGGGATGGAACCTCACCGAGTTGGGAGAGCCGACCTCTGACGCCTTCATTCGGCTGTTCGCCATCGACGACGTCCTTGCCGAGACTGCTGGCCTGCTCGACGGGTCGAGTGAGGTCACGATGGACCGGGTGAGGCGGATGGAGGCGATCCAGGGCGTCCTCGCCCTGTGATGGCGGTCCGCTGATCCGGCAGGGGCCGCCTGCACGACCGAGGTCATGGTTCGGCTGCGCGGTTCAGGGTGTGGCCCCGCGCCGGAACTCGACCGCACCCACCATGACGGCCGCCACCACGATTCCCGCTGTCGCCAGGATCGTGAGTGCCGTGAACCGGTCGGCACCCAGCACGAGCCCTCCGACGGCCGGTCCGATCATCCTTCCCAGACCCATGATCGCCTGGGCATCGCCCACCCGCTCCTCGGGACGAATCGACCTCGCCGCCAGCAGCCGGAACACCTGGGGAATCGCCACCCAGAACGAATAGCCCCACACAGCCATCGCCGCCAGGTACGCCCAGCCCATGGGTACGACGCCGACGACGAACGCCGAGGCGCCGGTGGCGGCCATCCACAGCCATGCGGTCCGCCTGCGGGTGACGGTTCGGGCGCCGACGATACCCGCCAGCGCGTTGAGCGAGAACCCCAGCGAGACGGCCAGAGCGGACAGCCCGGCCACCTCCCCGGGAACGGCCGCGAACACGAACAGCCCCGACCCGGCCATCGTGAAGACCATGAGGGCGCCCAGCAGTACTCGATTCGAGCGCGATCGACTGACACTGCGCCCGACCGGCTCGGTTGGCACCACGGTGGCCGGTACCACGGTTGCCAGCAGGGTGACGCCGCCCAGCACCAGATAGACCAGGCGGTGTCCCCCGGTCTGTGCCAGCCATGCCAGACCGGGGGAGGCGATCATGGCAGCCACCGGGCCGACCGCCGCCACGTCCCCGATGCCACCCGGATGGCGGGTGGCATCGGCCCAGGCAAGCCAGGTGATGACGCCCATCGCCAGCCCCGCCAGCACCCGCGTCGCCAGCAGGAGTTCAAAGGGTCCCACCAGGGCGCTGAGGAGATTGGCGAGTGCCACCACCACTCCGGCTCCCACCAATAGGCGGCGACTGGCTCTGGCAACGCGCCCGGCCAGGAAGCTGGAGACGGCGAAGCCAGCCACCTGAGCGGTCGAGATCAAACCGGCTGTGCCCAACGCCACACCGAAGTGGCCCGCCACCTCGGGAACCAGGAACGGCGTGGCGGAGAAGACCACCGTGACCACCCCGACGGCGGTGAGCACACCCGGGGAGGCGGAAGGTTTGATGGCGGTGAGCAGTCGGGTTGGAGCGAACACTCACACGATCCGCGGCGTGAGGAGACTACGGGCGGCCGAGAGAGCTTCCTCGACTTCGGCGGCGTGTACCGCCCGGGCGAAGACGAATCCGAGGTACCGGTCTCCTTCGGGGAGCGGGATGACACGCTCGCCGAGCGGGATGCCCGGTTCGAACCCGGTGACGGCTGGGATGGCAAGCACGGCGTCGACGCCGTCGAATCCCTCGAGAGTCCCGCTGGAGGGGATCGGGACCATCAAGACACCCGATGCGCCCGGCTCCCGGCGCAGACCGACTTTTCGCATGCCCAACGCCTGGCGGAGGATCATCACCTCGAGCGATGTACCCATCAGACCGAACCGCAGTGACCTCCCGCACAGCCCACCGATCGAGCGGGCAGCCACTTCGATGACGATCGCCCGCCCCTCCGAGATCCGCAGCTCGGCGTGAACCGGACCCTGGGTGATGCCGAGCGCGCCCGCCGCCCGCCGGGTGGAGTCGAGGATGGCGTCGACGGTGTCGGGAGGGTGCCGGGTCGGGGTGACGTAGATGGTCTCCTCGAAGAACGGCCCATCGAGCGGTTCGGGTTTGTCGAAGATGGCCAGGATCTCGAGTTCTCCGTCCCAGGCCATCGCCTCGACCGCCACCTCGAAGCCGGGCACGAAACGCTCCACCAGCAGCGGGTCCGTGTTGCCCTGGATTCGACGAATGCGCTCGGCGATCGCCGGCGCATGTGCGGGGTGGTCGACCCGAATCACCCCCCGGCTCGCCGACAAACCGAGCGGCTTGATGACGACCGGGGCGCCGAAGGACTCCACCACCGCTTCGGGATCGGCGTCCTCGGCAAGCATCACGAAGTCGGGTTGCGGGACTTCTGCGGCGGCGAGAAGTGATCGCATCGCCGCCTTGTCCCGAGTGGCCGCCACGCCCTCCGGTGCGTTGTGGCTCAGCCCGATCGCTTCGGCGGCCCGGGCGGCGATCACCACACCGGCGTCATCGGCGGCGACGATGGCGTCGATCGGGGTACGGGCGGCGAGATCGGCGATCGCCTCGGCCGAGCCGTGCTCGTCGGCACAGGAGACGGCGACGAAGCGGTCTCCGAGGTCGATGGGTGGTTCCTCCTCGGAGGCAATCGCCAGTTCCACGCCCAACGCCTCCGCCGCCGCCACGAAATCGGCGGCGCGGTAGGTCGAGGTTGGGAGGACGACCAGCACCCGGGGCATCGGCTCAGGCTAGAGCCGGTTGCCACGCCTTCCGCCACACCGGCCTGGTCCCACCCGTAGCGGTGCTTGTTCCGATCCTGACGGCCGGCGGGTACCATCAGCTCTGATGTCAGACGATCACGTTCTCTCAGTCACCGCCGAAGCCATCGATCTCATCATCTCGCTGCGCGAGGACGAGCCCGGCGACGCCGAATATGGTTTGCTCATCGAGGTGACCGGTTTCCGCGGCACCCAATTCACCTACGAACTCAGCTTCATGGCCGTCGCCGATGCCGGTCCCGGTCGCACGGTCGAACGCCACGGCGACCTGGCGCTCATCTTCCCCACCGAAGACATCGGGAAGCTGGCAGGTTCGTCCCTGTCGCTCACCGATGAGGGCCTGGCGATGAACAATCCCAACGCTCCCGAGTCGCCAACGATGGGCGGTGGTCCCAAGGGCGATCTGACCGGCCCGCTGGCCGATCAGGTCCAGGTGGTACTGCGGGAGCAGGTGAACCCTGCCATCGCCTCCCACGGTGGGATGGCCGAGCTCGTCAGCGTCGACGGCTCCACCGCCTACCTCCGGCTCGGCGGTGGGTGCCAGGGGTGCGGGATGGCGCAGGTCACCCTCAAGCAGGGCATCGAGCGGATCCTTCTCGAATCGATCCCCGAACTCACCGGCGTCGTCGACGTCACCGATCACGCATCGGGCACGGATCCCTTCTACCAGGCGGCCAAGAAGTAGCGATCGGGCGTCCCGGCCGCTTGGCGGTCCGTTCGTCCCCGATGGTCCCGCCAGATGGCGGGACTACAGGTCACCCGCTCTCCGCAGGAACGCCGCCATCTGTCCTCGCGTCACGTCCTCCCCGGGGCAGAAGGTGGTCGGGGTGCATCCCTTTGTGATTCCGGAAGCCGCCAGCGCGTTGATGTCGGCCTGGAACACGGAGTCTGCGTCGTCGGTGAATGCGTCCTCTGCCGAGGAAGCGAGGGCGTAGGCCCGATTGAGGAATGCCGCCATCTGACCCCGGGTCACAGGATCGTCGGGACAGAAGCTGGTGGGTGTGCATCCCCGGGTGATCCCGGACGCCGCCAGCGCGTTGATGTCCGACTCGAACACGGAGTCGTCGTCATCGGAGAAGGAGTCGTTCCCGGACGCAGGAAGGTCGAGTGCCCTGACGAGGAAGGCTGCCATCTGGCCACGTGACACGGGGTCATCGGGGCAGAAGCGGTCGCCCCGTGGTGGGTTGCATCCGAGCGTGATCCCGATGGTGGCTGCCCATTCGATATCGGACTCGAACACCGAGGAGTCGTCGTCGACGAACCAGCCACTGGCGGTGATCCCGCCTGCGAAGGCCAGTCCGAGGCGCCCCGAACCGGCATCGGTCACAGCAATGGTCACCCCTTCCACCTCGAAGGTGTCTCCCGCCCCGTGGAAGTGCGCGTACGGACCGGGGAACGTGGCCGGCAGCCGCGGATACGGAGTCACATCGGCGATCATGCCGAAACAGGGGGAGGCATCCGGGAGCGGATCACACGATCCCGGGCGCTGGTCGATGCGATAGACCTCGACCCCGGGGGCTTCGACCGGAGGCTCGGAGTTTGCGTCGAGGACGGGCTCGGATCCGTTGCGCAGCGAGAGGGCGTAGAACAGCCCCTCCGTGCCGGTGGTGAGAACCACCATGCGCGTCCCCGGGTATCCGATGGGACCGATCGTGTACGAGCGGTCACCGCCCACGTGGAGTGACACCTGGGAGGGCTCGATCCATCCGGCGCTGTACAGGTTGAACCCGTGCGTACCGCTCCATCCCAGCGACATGAGGTCGAGCTCGTTGTCGTAGGCGTCGATGGCACCCGAGTGGGCCCAGTGGATGGTGTGGCCGATCTCGTGGGCGGCGATGGAGGCCGCCGGTGAGTATTCGTAGGCGGCGACTTCGACAATGGCGGCGCCATCGATCTCGGCCCGGCGTTGGAGACCTTCGTAGATCATGGCGTCGGGGGACCAGGAGATGGTCCCGGGGGCCCCCTGTCCAACGACCCCGTCCCGGCTGTCGGCCAGCACGGTGAAGTCGTTGACGTACATGCGAGGCGTGGTCCCGGCGTGGGTCTGACCGATGCCACATCCGGGATCCGACGATGACCCTCGACCGCGGAACACCGGTCGGTACCTGCCTTCCGAGATCGTCGCGAAGTAGTCGGCCGTCGTCGTGTTCAGCGTGCTCACGACCGCGATCAGGTCCAATCCCAGCAGTGCTTCACCGGCAGGGCGACAGATCCACACATCCCAGGTCTCGTCGCCGTCGGTGAACAGCGACGTGAAGGGAAGGTAGGCCACCAGGCCCATCGGGTCTGCGTCGTAGGCGTCATCGAACTCCACTGTGATGGCGTCGAGAGGAGCCAGCCCTTCGAGCGGACCGGCCTCGAGAACGATGTCGTCCCCCGGCTCGTGCCGGTCGGGATGGGCCAGCGCGGGAGGCGCCGATGCCATCGCTCCAAGCAGTACGAGGCCGGCGGTGAGCAGAATTCCGATTCTCGGCATGATCTCCGGTCTTGTCGACCAGATGATTCTACGCGACCCGGGTTCGGTGCCGTCGGTCGGCTGTTGTGGGTGGGGACACCACGGCTCCAACTACCCTCGCCTGCCATGGGTTTGAGCAGGGACCACCTCGAGACGTTCCGGAACGCCACGGTGCCCGACCTGGTGGGGCCCGGGCTGCGGCTCCTGTTCGTGGGTATCAATCCGGGGCTGTGGACGGCTGCAGTCCAAACCCACTTCGCGCATCCCGGGAACCGGTTCTACCCGGCGTTGGCCATGGCGGGCATCATCGAACGATCGATAGACCGGTCTGCCGGCATGTCCGATGACGATCGGGCCCACCTCGTGGAACGGGGTATCGGGATCACCAACCTGGTCGAGCGTGCCACGGCGCGTGCCTCCGAGTTGGAAGTGGGCGAGCTGAAGGCCGGTGCCGCCCGTCTGGAATCCACCGTGGCGGAGTACCGCCCCCGGGTGGTGGCGGTGGCGGGCATCTCCGCCTATCGCAGCGCATTCGCCCTTCCCCGGGCGAAGCCCGGTCGTCAGGAGCTTGGTATGGGCGGCGCCGTCGTCTGGGTGGTGCCCAACCCGAGTGGTCTCAACGCCCACGAGACCGTCGAGTCGCTGGCCGCCGCCTACCGGCGAGCCGCGCTCGAGGCAGGCGTGGTGGAGGCATGACCGAACCCTCGGAACGGCAGGTCCTGTACGCGCTGGTGGGGCTGGGGGTCCACCTGGTCGTGGCCGTGCTCGTGGTCGGTGCTGCGATGGCGGGACTCGTTCCGCGCTGGTGGACCATCGTCATGGCGGGTGCGTGGGTGATGGTGGCGGCGGTGGTCGGCCCACGGTGGCGCCGGACCGGTCGGGTCCTCGGAGCAACGATCCTGCTGTTCGTTGTGTGGACGGTGGGCACGTTGGTGCTGGCGTGACGATGCTCGGGGGTTTGCCCGGTTGGACCGGCAGGGTCGCGTGGTGAGGGCGATCGGGCTCGACAAGACCCGTCGGGGATGGGCGGCCGTGACCCTGAAGGACGGCGCGTTCGACGATTGCCGGGTGCTGGCTTCGCTCGCCGATGTCGGTGAGGCCGATCAGGTGGCGGTCGACATGCCCATGTGGCACCCTCCCACGGGGGAGCGGAGGGCGTCGGAGTTGGAGGCGCGCCGCATCCTGGTCGGCCGGGCCTCGACCGTGTTCCTGACGCCGCCGGTCGAGGCGCTTTCTTCGGGATGGGATCATGCCCGCCGGTGCGGTGTCAGCAAGCAGATGTGGAATCTCGCTCCCGCCATCGGCGAGGTTGCGGCCCATCGCCGGCCGGATTGGATCGAGACCCATCCCGAGCTGGTGTTCGCGTCCCTGGCGGGATCACCACTGCCTCCCAAGAAAACCTGGGCCGGGATGGTGCAACGGCGTCGGGTGCTCGCCGAGGTCGGGATCTTCATCCCTGACGGGCTGGGGTTAGCGGGCTGGATCCCCGCCGACGACGTTCTCGATGCCGCCGCCTGTGCGCTGGTGGCGGGTCGACATCCGCACGCCACCAGCGCCCTGGGATCCGGAGACGATCTCATCTGGACCGTGGAGGGGCCTCCACCGGTTCGCTGATCTTGACTCTCGAGCTGTAAGCGTTTTCAATCACCTGGTGGGACGTGTGACGATCGACGACGTTGCCAGGGAATCCGGCGTATCGGTGGCAACGGTGAGTCGCGCGGTGCGAGGCCTGCCGAATGTCTCTCCGGTCACGCGCCAGCGCGTGCTCGAGGTGGCGTCGAAGCTGAGGTATCGACCCGATCCGAACGCATCACGGTTGGCAGCCGGCAAGACGGGAGTGGTTGCCATGGCGGTTCCGTCGATCACGTCCTGGTACACGGGTCAGGCGATGGCGGGTGTGGAGGCGGTGTTGTCCGCCGCCGGCTTCGAGTTGTCGGTAGCGCTGCTCTCCGATGCCGCCACCCGGGACCGGGTCGTGTCCGAGCCGGCCTCATTGGCCAAACGCGCCGATGCCCTCATCCTCCTCGACCTGATCCCCACCACGCTCCGCGGAGAGGTCAATCCCTCGTTTCCGGTGGTGGTGGTGGGTGATCGGTCGGAGCTGGTCGACTCGGTATCGATCGACAACGTGGCCGGTGGGGAGATCGCCGGCGACCATCTGATCTCGCTTGGGCATCGTCGCATCGCCGTGATCGCCGGCTCGGCGCACGAGGTGGCAACAGCCGTGACCGAGCGGCGAACCGCCGGTCTCGGGAGGGCTCTCGAACGGGTGGGAGTGGCGCTGGACGTCGATCTCAAGGCGTTCGGCAACTTCTCGGCGCTGGGGGGATACGAGGCTATGCAGGAGATCCTGAGACGATCCAGTCGTCCCACCGCCGTGTTCGCCCTCTCCGACGACATGGCGCTGGGTGCAATGCGGGCGGCGACAGAGGCGGGACTATCCGTTCCGGGAGACCTGTCGGTGGTCGGCTTCGACGATCACGAACTGGCCTTCGCCGCAGGCCTCACCACCATCGCCCAGGACCCCGCCGATCTCGGCGCCAAGGGTGCTCGGCTGCTCCTGGACAGACTGCTCGGGCATACGGGCCCGATCAGGGCGGTCCAAAGTGAGGTCCATCTCGAGACCAGAACCTCGACGGCCGAGATTTGAGCTCGCTTCCGGTTGCACGGTCAGCCTGCTCGCCTGTAGTGTGTAAACGCTTACATTGTGGGGTTGCGG
>JBHJOH010000113.1:0-14328 GCA_050329955.1 Acidimicrobiia bacterium
GTGGCGACCGGTCGCTGGACCGTCGGGATCCTCCAACACGACGACACCGCGGCCTGGGTTGTTGCCACCGCCGAAGCCGACATGGTGTGGCTGGAGTCGCCCTCCAACCCGCGCCTCGATATGTCGGATCTGCCCGTCATCTGCGGCAGCCGTCCACGGAAGGCGCTGGTGGCGGTCGACTCGACCTTCGCCACTCCGCTCGGGCAGGCGCCACTCGGGTTGGGGGCCGATGTCGTGGTCCACAGTGCCACCAAGTTCATCGGCGGTCACAGTGATCTGCTGGCAGGCGTGGCCACCACCGCCCGGCCCGATCTGTTCGAAGGCCTGCGACGTCGGCGCACCCTCGGCGGGGCGTAGCCCGGTGCGCTCGAGAGTTTCCTCGCCCTTCGGGGCCTCCGGACGCTGGGGCTCCGGCTGGAACGGGCCACCGCCAATGCCGGTGAGCTCGCCTCCCGACTCGAATCCCACCGGGCGGTCACCCGGGTCCGGTACCCCGGCTTGGCATCCGATCCGGGCCACGAGCTCGCCCGATCCTTCATGACCGGTTTCGGCGCGGTGGTCTCGTTCGAGGTCGCCCACGATGAGGCCGCCGACCAGCTGGTCGGCGGCCTCGGGTTGATCCATCATGCCACCAGTCTCGGTGGGGTCGAGAGCACCGCCGAACGCCGGTCGGGGTACCCCGGATCGGATCACATCCCAGCCGGTCTGATCCGGATGAGCGTGGGATGCGAGCACGTCGACGACCTGTGGAAGGACCTGTCGGATGCTTTCGACCGATTGTGAGACGCCAGCGTCCTGACCGCTACCCGGCGATCCGCCCGACGATGGCGTCGCCGATCTGAGCCGTCGACATGCCCATGTTGGGGCCACCCATGGTGTCGAGTTCGGGAAGGATGGAAGCGGCCGCCGTCTCGACGGCTCGGGCCGCTTCCGCCTCACCCAGATGGTCCAGGCAGAGAGCGGTCGACAGAACGGCGGCCACCGGGTTGGCCCAACCGTTGCCGGCGATGTCGGGAGCGGAGCCGTGCACCGGCTCGAACATGGACGGATAGCGCTTCTCGGGATCGATGTTGCCGGATGCCGCCAGGCCCAGCCCTCCCTGAACGGCGGCACCGAGGTCGGTGACGATGTCGCCGAAGAGGTTGTCGGTCACCATCACGTCGAAGCGCTCAGGTGATTGGACCAGGTAGAGGCAGGCGGCGTCGACGTGGACATAGTCGAGGGCCACGTCGGGGTAGTCGCCGGCAATCTCCTGGGCTGTACGCCACCACAGGTCACCGGCGAAGTTGAGCACGTTGGTCTTGTGGCCGACGGTGAGCTTGTTGCGTCGTCGCATCGCCTGTTCGAACGAGTACCGGATCACCCGCTCGACGCCCTTGCGGGTGTTGACCGACTCCTGGGTGGCGATCTCGTCGGGTGTTCCCTTCTTGAAAAAGCCCCCCACCCCGGCGTACAGGCCTTCGGTGTTCTCCCGCACGATGAACATGTCGCAGCGCTCGGGCGTGAGGCCACTGATCGGTGTCGGCACCCCCGGATACAGCTTCACCGGCCGCAGGTTGACGTACTGGTCGAAATCGAAACGCAGCTTGAGCAGCAGACCGCGCTCGATCACGCCCGGAGGCACCTCGGGAGTACCCACGGCGCCGAGCAGGATGGCATCGTGGGCGGCCAACTCGTCCTGCACCGACTGGGGGAGCACCTCCCCGGTTCGAACGTACCGGCCACCACCCACGTCGTAGTCGCTGTAGCTGACCGTGAAGCCGTAGCGGGCGGCGGCAGCATCGAGCGCCTTGACCGCCTCGGCCGTGACCTCGATGCCGACGCCGTCTCCGGGAATGGTTGCGATGCGATAGGTTCGATCCGACATCGGGCGAGCTTAGGTGATGCATGCCCCGCTCCTGCCGCCAAACGGCCGGTCGGCTCGGCGCGATGCGGCCACCACCGACCGACCGGCGTCACGACGACGACACCCGCGACAGGTACCCGGTTCGCCAGGCGTCGGCCAACTCCCCGAACATGGTCGGTGCGCCCGGGACCGTCCACACGTGGAGCATCTCCTGGGTGATCGCAATCGTGACCGACCCGATCGGACACATCCCGAGCGGCGACGTCATTCCCGCCAACCCGGGGGGAGACAGGCTGAGGCACGCCTCCTCATGTCCGTGCCACACGGTGAGCCGTCCTCCCACCGCCGGCCCGCGTTCGTGGACCTCGGACATCTGGAACATCGCCCCCAGCAGCACCGGCCCGTCGTCGCCCAAGGCGTAGACCAGGGTTTCCGGTCTGGTGGGGTCGAGGGTCACGCCGTCGTCGATGTACTGCTGATTGTCGGCGTGGAAGTCGAGTCCGCTCAGGCCGTCGACGGCGAACCCGGCGGCGGCCGCCACCTCCGGATCGGCGTACCGACCGATGGCGTGGGCGGTCGCCCGCTGAAGTTCGCGCGCCGCGATCAGCGACTCGCCCACGGGTTGCTCTTCGGCGGTGGTGGGCACCAGGACTCCCAGCGGAGGGACCACGCCGAGGTGATGGCCTTGGCCGGTGTGGATGCCAGCACCCCAGCCGGCCAGTGACATGATCGCCGTGAGTGTGGTGACTCCCATCAACGCCGACGCCCGGCGGATGATCCCGGCACTCGGCGCAAGGGCCACCAGCGCCGTGATCTCGATGAGCTTGGTGGTCATTGCCGCCTGATCCGGTGCCGACCCCAGCCCGGTCGACACCATGATCCCCACCGAGGACCCCACCAGGGCAAGGGCAGCCAGCCGTCCCCGATCGCCGATGGCGAGTCTGACCGCGCCCCAGGCGAGGGCGGCGCCGCCCACCAGGTAGGCGATCGTCCAGCCGGTCGGCTCGTGGCCGAAGGGAAGGCCCAGGTGGATGAGCGCCGAGGCGGTCGTGAGCCACACCGCCAATCGGCGCTGGGGCGCAAGCCTCCGGTATCCGCGGTCGAGGGCACCGGCGAATCGACTTCTGGAACGTCTCACCAGCACGGCGATGACGGGCAGCAGAACCAGCGCCAACAGGCCCGGGATGTGGGCCTCGACGATGTCGTAGACGGGGCTTCCGACGTATTCGCCGTCACCCGAGATGGGAAGTCCACCGTGGGCGAGAATCATGGCCGCCGTCCGGTGGTCAGGGCCAGGACCAGGAGCGGCAGTGCGATCCGCACGATCCCGACCGTGAGCAACGGCGGCCGGTGTGCCATCCAGGCGACCACGGCGGCATCGACCAGTCCGAATGTCAGCAGCGTCCACTGCAGCTTCCTCACCAGACCCAATCCGGCCCCATCCCGGGCCGACCATCCGACCGCACCTGCGATGACGGCGGTGGCGACGGCGGGCAGGAACGAGCCGAAACCGAGGAGGCCAAGGGCCACCGCCTCGATCGCGGTGATGGAGAGGATGATGGTCTGGACCGCGATCAGGGATCGTGCCACCGGGAGGCGGGGGTCGGTGCGGGTGATTGGGGTCGTCATGCCAAGAGCATCGGGGATGAGGATGAGGCCACGGTTGACCGACGATGAGATGACGGTGAGAACCAAACCGAGGGGTGGGATCGATCAGACGGGGATGCGCACCGTGAACTCGGCGCCGCCGTCAGGGCGGTTGTTGACGACGATGGTCCCGCCGTGGGCGGTGACGATCTGTCGGGCGATCGCCAGCCCCAACCCGGTGCCTGGCCCGGTGCGGGCGGGGTCCGCCCGGTGGAACCGTTCGAATACCCGCTCCAGGTCGCCGGGCGGGATCCCGGGACCACGATCGGAAACGGTCAGAATGGACGCCCCGTCGGATTGCGACAGGCTGAGTACGACGTCGGTCCGCCCGTGGAGACGGGCGTTCTCGGCGAGAGCCACCACCAGGCGCGTGAGTGCCTCCCGGTCTCCCGACACCACCGCGCCGTCACCCCGGTACTCGGCGCCGACCCGACGTGCCGCCGCCGCCACGATCGGCCCCAGATCGACCGGGACCACCTGCATTTCGGCGTGAGCGTCGCCCCGGGCCAGGGCAAGCATCCCGTCAACCAACGCCGCCATGCGTTCCGACTCGGCGGCGATGTCGGCGATCGCCTCGGTGCGGTCGGCGGTGGCGGCCCCGGGGTGTTCGGCCAGGAATCCGGCGTTCGATCGAATCGAGGTGAGCGGTGTCCGCAGCTCGTGGGATGCGTCCGCCACGAACCGTCGTTGTGCATCGAGCGAGTCGGCCAGTTCCTGTTGCGACCCGGCCAGCCGATCCATCATGGCGTTGAAACTGTCGGCCAGACGGCGTACCTCGTCGTCGTGTCGGCCCGAAGGGAGCCGTCGTGTCAGGTCTCCTGTGCGGGCCACCTCGTCGGCGGTGGTCGACAGCTCGGCCAGCGGCCGCAACGCCCGCCCGCTCACCACCCAGCTCGCCACGGCACCGGCGATGGCGGTGAGCACCGCGGCGATGATCAGCGCCACCCGCACACCCCCCAACTCGGCCTCGGCGAATGCGGCGGATTGGACCGCCACCACCACCCCGCTCTCCCATGGCGTGGCGGCGAAGACGAATCGGTCCGTGGTCAGGTCTGTCGCCGCACCGGCTCCGGAGACCATCAGGTCATCGGGGATGGGCACCGGGGCGCCGGAGAGCTCGGCGTCGGTGTAGACCACGGTGCCGGCTCGGTCGAGCACCACCACGAACGGTTCGATGGACTCGGCGGCGTCGGCGATCACCGGGGGTCGCTCGGCGCTGCCCGGTTCGAAGGCCCCGGCGGTGTCGACGGCGAGTGCCCGGAGCCTTGTCAACTGGTCGGCGGGTGCGGTCTGGGAGGCGAGAGAAATGAGGAGCCAGGCGAACAGGGCGATGGTGCCGGTGGCGAGCACCGTTCCGAGCAGGGCGAGGCGGCGGCGGATCTTCACCGGATGCCGTCCCGCAGCACGTAGCCGGCTCCCCGAACGGCGTGGAGCAGTCGCGGTGCCCCGTGTATCTCGAGCTTGCGGCGGAGATACCCGACGTAGACGTCGACGATGTTGGAGCTGGTGTCGACGTCGAGTCCCCACACCGCCTCCAGGATGCGGCTGCGGCTCAACACGGTGCGCGGGTTGCGCAGGAAATACTCGAGCAGGCGGAACTCCAGGGTGGTCAGCTCGACGAGATGTCCACCACTGCGTACCTCCATCGCCTCCACGTCCATGTCGAGGTCGCCGAAGCGGAGTTCCTCGCCTCCCGGTGCCCGTCGGCGCAGCAGCGCCCGCACCCGGGCGAGCAACTCCTCCTGGGCGAAGGGCTTCACCAGGTAGTCATCGGCGCCGGCATCGAGCCCGGCCACTCGGTCGATGACGGCGTCGCGAGCGGTGAGCATCAACACCGGCACGTCGTCACCCGCCGCCCGGATCCGGCGGCAGATCTCCATCCCGTCGATCCCGGGCAGCATCAGGTCCAACACCACCAGGTCGAGCCCTCCCGCCCGGGCCGCCTCGAGGCCGGCTGGGCCGTCGGCGGCCACCGTCACCTCATTGCCTTCGTAGACGAGGGCACGCCGCACGGCGGCGGCGATACGGGCGTCGTCTTCCACCACCAGGATGCGCGGTCTCATGATCGACATGATGGCACCGGCCGATGAGAGGACGGTGAGAAGGGCCGGCGGTCAGCCGGTCACACGAGTGACAGCGTCAGCGCCGGGAAACCCGCCAGCGTGTAGGTGAAGGTGGCGGGCTCGGTCACCATCATCGGCGGGACGATCGAGCCACCGATGATGACGTCGCCCGCCTTCAGTCGCGCTCCGTTGCCGGCGAGGGCATCGGCGGCGGCGGCGACCACGGATCCGTACTCACCGGTGAGGGCCTCGAAGTCGGTGACCTCGGTGCGGGTGCCCCCGTCGCTGGTGGGGCCGTCGCTGGTGGGGCCGGCGGTGGCGTCGATGGTGGCCGTGAGGCCGGTCAGATCGGCCCCGGGACGTCCGAACGACGGCTCGCCCAGGATCACTCCCCGGTGGAAGATGTTGCCGGCGACGATGTCGGCCACGCCTTCCGGTGTGAGCGGCAGGTCGACGTCGGCCAGCTCGATGGCGGGCGCGATCCCGTCGATTGCCGCCCGGGCTCGGGCGGGGTCGGCTCCGGCTGGCACGTCGACGCCGATGAGGAGGGCGATCTCGAACTCGACCACCGGGCCGCTCCAACCGGTGATGGAAACCGAGGAGCCGTTCTCGAGCAGTGTTCGATCGGTCAGGTACCCGGGAGCGGGTGCCGACAGCCGGAGCCGTTCCATCATCTTGGGTGCACCGAAGGCCATCTTCCAGCCGATGTGACGGACGTTGGACAGCAGGAGCCGCTTACGGCCTGCCAGTTGGGTCTTCAGCCCGGCAGCCACACGGGGGTCGACCTCAGACATCGGCCTCGTACCCGGAGGCCTCGAGCGAGCCGGCGCCGTTCCATCCCCACACCAGCACCACGTCTTCGTCGCCGGTATTGTCGAACCCGTGGGCCTTGCCCCGGGGGGTCCAGATCACGTCGCCGGTGCCCGAGGGTGCCACCCCGTCATCGGTGTAGATGTGACCGGATCCGGCGATGACGATGAAGAACTCGTCGGCGTTGTGGTGGAGGTGGCGGTCGTGGCGGGCGCCCGGAGGGAGCACCGTCCATCCCAGCAGGAAGTCGTCACGCCCGGTGTTGGCCTGGGTGAGCAGGAACTGGACCTGCATCTGCACCCAGCCCTCCTCTTCGCGCAGGCCGCCCACCAGCGGCACCTGGTCGAGGGTGAGATGGATGCGGTCGGGGATCACGATCCGCCTCCCATCATCCGGTACACGTCGAACACGGTCACGAAGTCGCGGTGGTCGATGCCCATCCCGCGGCAGGCGTTGAGGAGCTCGTTGGCGACCGCTCCCAGCGGGGCGGGCGAGCCCTGGCGACGGGCCACCTCGAGCGCCAGCACCATGTCCTTCTGCTGGAGCGTGACATCGGCCAGCGGTTTGTCGGGCATCTCCAGGATGAATGGGCCCCGGTAGCCCATCACGGGAGAGGCCACCACGCTCTTCAACATGGCGTCGACCGCCACCGCCCGGTCGACCCCGCCCTTCTCGGCCAGTGCCACCGACTCGCAGAACACCACCATCTCGACGATCAGGGTGAGGTTGATGGCCACCTTCATCTGCACCGCCGTTCCCGAGGGTCCGATGTAGGACACCTTGGGCCCGATATCTGTGAGCATCGGGGCGACCCGGTCGAAGGCGGCCCGGTCTCCGCCCACCATCACCGAAGCGCTGCCGGCGGCGATGGTCACCGGTGAACCGGACAAAGGGGCGTCGAGCATGGTCTTGCCCTCGGCGGCGAAGGCGGCGGCGACCCGCCTGCTCACGTCGGGGTCGATGGTGCTCATGTCGAGGTAGACGGCGTTGGGGTCGAGCCCGGCGATGATGCCGGTGTCGCCCAGCGCCACCGCTTCCACCGCCTTGGCGTCGGTGACGATAGAAAACACCACCTCGGCACCGGCGGCCGCCTCGGCGGGGGTGGCGGCGAGCGACATCCCCAGCGCGGTGAGATCGTCGGCCTTGCCGGGGGAGCGGTTCCAGCCGGTGACGGCGTGGCCGGCGGCGAGCAGGCGGGGGACGATCACCTGGCCCATGTCACCCAAGCCGATCCATCCGATCCTCATGCTGCCCTCATCTCCTCATTGACAATCGATTGCAGAGGACGCTACCACCGTCTCGGAGGGCGCGTCCGGGCGGCATCGCCTCGTGTGAATGGGGGCCGGACGCGGCGGAGGGGCCGCTGGTGCGGCCCCTCCACGGCGCTTCCCCGGTAGGTCTGGATGGGCCGATCAGCCCTGCAGGCGGGCGATGAAGTCAACCGCCCCGTCCTTCCGCCCCGATCCGGCGTTGGCGAAGATGGCGTCGTCGCCGACTGCCACCCCCTCGATGTAGGTGCCGTACTCGCCACCGTCGAGTCGCTCGACCTGCCAATCGGTCAGGTTCGACGAGGTCGCCACGAAGGCGCCCGAGCTCTCCTCGAAGTTCGACACGGCGATGGCGAGTCCGGCCGGACCGGCCTGCCATGTCGTCGCCCACAGGCCCTCCGGCAGTTCCACCAGCTCCGACAGCGGGACTGCGTCCCAACTGGCGCCGCCGTCGGTCGACGTCATGACCACGGCGCCGGGATGGCAGCAGCGTCGGCTGGTTCTCCGGTCGCTTCGGCGCCCTCGGCGGGGTGATGGCGAACAGGCACAGCGCCCACCATCCGAGACGCCGGTCGGGCGTCCCGATCCAGGCGGAGAGGGGGTCGAGCCCCCGCCACGCCGACAACGCCGCCCAGGAAAGCAGCAGCGTCCACCCGATCGCCCAGGGTCGGGGCATGGCGATCCCGCGCCTTGCCGCCAACAGCGCCCCCAGGGCGGGCACCAGTACCGACATGGTCGCCCACTTCACTGGCCCGAAGGCGGCCCACCCGAACGGGTCGACCAGAACGACGGGCAGCACCACCAGCGCCGCCAGCAGCCAGGTCTCAGCCCGCCCGAGCGGCACACCGGTGGTGGCGGGCGCGCCACTCTTCAACAACGGGGTCGACGGTGACATGGCGCCACACAGTACGGCGAAATCAAGTCAACGGGTCGACAGGTCGACAGGTCAACGCGTCTGGTTGACTCGTTGACCTGTCGACTCGGTTTGACCAGTCTCAGCTTCCCGCTTTGTTGAGGGCCTCGACGAAGGCCTCGGCGGAGCCCTCCACCACGTCGGTGTGCAGCGAACGTCCGGCGAAGGTGTTGCCGCCCACCCGGATCACCACGTTGACCTCGGCCATGGCGTCGGCACCGGAGGTGACCGGGACCACCCGGTAGTCCACCAGCCGGGCGTCGATCCCGAAACCCTGCTTGATGGCGGCGAAGGCGGCGTGCACCATTCCGTCGCCCTCGCCCGAGAACGCCCGCTCCTGTCCGGCGATCTCGAGGGTCACGGTGGCGCTTGGGGTGACGTCGTTGCCGCCGGTCACGTGCAGGCCCACCATCCTGATGTCTCCGACCGGGGCGGCCGCCTCGTCATCGACGATGGCACGCAGTTCCTCTTCACCGATCTGGACCTTGCGGTCGGCCAGTTGCTTGAACTTGTCGAAGGCCCGGCCGAAGGCGTCTTCCTCGAGGGTGATGTCCAGCTTGGTGAGGGCGTCGGCGAAGCCGGCCCGACCGGAGTGTTTGCCGAGGATGATCTGCCCGGCCACCTGGCCCACCGAGGCGGCGTCCATGATCTCGTAGGTGAGGCGGTCGCGCAGCACGCCGTGTTGGTGGATGCCCGATTCGTGGGCGAAGGCGTTGCGACCCACCACCGACTTGTTGTACTGCACCGGGTAGCCGGTGAGACGTGACACCAGGCGAGAGGTGTCGAAGATCTGGGTGGTGTCGGCACCGATCTCGACGCCGAAGATGTCCTGACGGGTCTTGATCGCCATGATGATCTCTTCGATCGAGGTGTTGCCGGCCCGTTCGCCGATCCCGTTGATGGCTCCCTCGATCTGGCGCGCCCCGGCGTGGATCGAAGACAGCGAGTTGGCCACCGCCAGGCCGAGGTCGTTGTGGCAGTGAACCGACATGACCACGTCGTCGCGGTCGCCCTTGACCTCGCGGAACGCCCGTTGCATCAGCTCGACGAAGTCGATCGGGGTGGCGTAGCCCACCGTGTCGGGGATGTTGATGGTGGTGGCACCGGCCGCCACCGCCGCCCTGCACACCTCGATCAGGAAGTCGTGATCGGTGCGGGTGGCATCCTGGGGTGAGAACTCGATGTCGTCGGTGTACTGCTTGGCGCGCTTCACACCCTCGATCGAGGCCTCTAGCACCTCGTCGGGCGTCATCCGCAGCATCTTCTCCATGTGGATGGCACTGGTCGACATGAACACGTGGATGCGGAACCGCTCGGCCGCCTTGAGGGCCTCGGCCGCCTTGTCGATGTCGTCCGGATGCGCCCGGGCCAACGAGGCGATCACCGGCCCCCGTACCTCAGCGGCGATACGCGACACCGCCTCGAAGTCACCGGGGGAGGAGGCGGCGAAACCCGCCTCCATCACATCGACCTTCAACCGGGCCAGCTGGTGGGCTATCACCACCTTCTCCTCGGGGCTGAGGGCGATGCCAGGTGCCTGCTCGCCGTCGCGCAGGGTGGTGTCGAAGATGATCAAACGGTCGGACATGGTCTTGTCTCCAATGGATCGGGGCGTGTGGTGCACATCGACCCACCGGCCGAACGCAGAACGCCGAACGCAGAACGCCTGAGAAAACGCATATGGCCGGGTCGGGACGTATCCCGCCCGGCCATCAAAGTGCGAGCAATCCGCCGGATGTGCCGGTGCCCACCGAGCGGCGCAAGGCGTTCTGCCCTCTGCGTTCTGCGTTCTGCGTCATGCCGGGGGAGCCTTCGGGGTCAGGAACGGCATCATCTGGCGCAACTCGGCGCCGACCTGCTCGATCTGGTGGGATCGACCGGAGGCACGGCGGGCCAGCAGGTTGGGGGCGCCGGCGCGGGCTTCGGCCAACCACTCCTTGGCGAACTCGCCGTTCTGGATCTCGGCGAGCACGTCGTCGAGCACCTTCTGGGTCTCGGCGGTGACCACGCGGGGGCCCCGGGTGTAGTCGCCGTACTCGGCGGTGTCCGATATCGAGTAGCGCATCCAGCTGAGGCCGCCCTCGTAGAGGAGGTCGACGATGAGCTTGAGCTCGTGGAGGGTCTCGAAGTAGGCCGACTCGGGCTGGTATCCGGCCTTGACCAAGGTCTCGAAGGCGGCCTGGATGAGGTGGCCGACGCCACCGCACAGGATGACCTGCTCGCCGAACAGGTCGGTCTCGGTTTCCTCCTTGAAGGTCGTCTCGAGCACACCGGCCCGGGCGCCGCCGATGCCCCAGGCGTAGGACAGGCCGATGGCGTGGGCATCGCCGGTGACGTCCTGGTGAACGGCGATGAGCGCCGGGACTCCGGAACCCTCGGTGTAGGTGCGGCGCACCAGATGACCGGGGCCCTTGGGGGCGATCATCAGCACGTCGATGTCGGCGGGCGGCGTGATGGCATCGAAGTGGATGTTGAACCCGTGGGCGAACATCAGGGTCTTACCGGGCCGCAGGTGCGATTCGATGTCGGCCTGGTAGATGCCGGACATGTGCTGATCGGGGACCAGCAGCATGATCACGTCGGCCCATTCAGCGGCGTCGCCGACATCCATCACGGTGAGCCCGGCGTTCTCGGCCTCGGTGCGGCTGGAGGAATCGGGACGGAGCCCCACCACCACCTCGACACCGGATTCCCGCAGGTTGTTGGCATGGGCATGACCCTGGCTGCCGTAGCCGATGATCGCCACCTTGCGGTTCTGGATGAGCGAGGGGTTGGTATCGCTCTCGTAGTAGATCGTCGCCATCAGGTTTCCTCCGTCGGCGCGCCGTGGGCACGCGTGTTTCAGTTGACCGCCCGCAGCCGCGGCTGCTTGCCCTTGGTGTCCCTCGACAGCGCGATTCGACCGGACTTGGCGAGATCGATCACGCCGTAGGGTCGAACCAGTTCGAGGAAGTCGTTGAGTTTGGCAGGCTCGCCGGAAACCTGAAAACAGATCGAGCTGTGTCCCACGTCGACGGCGATGGCCTTGAAGATCGAAGCGACCTCCAGCACGTCGGAGCGACGGCCGGGCGCCGCCGAAACCCGAACCAGCATGATCTCCCGCTCGATCGAGTGGTCCGTTTCCAGCTCGGTGATCCGGACGACGTTGATCAGCTTGTGAAGCTGCTTCTTGACCTGCTCCAGCTCGGGGGCGTCGACCACGATGGTCATCTTCGACATGCCCTCTTCGTGGGAGGGGCCGACTGCGAGCGAATGGATGTTGAACCCGCGACGGGCCAGCAGCGACGACACCCGCGCCAGGACACCCGGCTTGTCCTCGACCAGAACGGACAGTGTGTGATTCACGAGACCTCGCTTGGCTGGGAGCTGGCAGCTGGGAGCTGGGAGCCGGTCACGGCAGATCGCTCGCCGGCGAGATGATCCGCTCGGTCGGCCCGGTGATGACCTCGTCGTTGGAGCCGCCCGGTGGGATCATCGGGAAGACCATCTCCTCGGGGTCGACCACGAACTCCACCACCACGGGGCGGTCATCGATCGAGAGTGACTTCTCGATGGTGGGCGCCACCTCGTCGGGAGTCTCGGCCCGAAGCCCGACACAGCCCATCGCCTCGGCCAGCTTGACGTAGTCGACGCCGTTGCCGAGCTGGGAGCCCGAGAAGCGGCTGTTGTAGAACAGGCGCTGCCACTGGGTGACCATGCCGTGCACGCCGTTGTTCATGACGGCGATCTTCACCGGGATTCCCTCGTGGGCGGCGGTGATGAGTTCCTGGCTGGTCATCTGGAAGCAGCCGTCGCCGTCGATGGCGTATACCAGCTCGTTGGGCATGCCCGCCTTGGCGCCGATGGCGGCGGGGACGGCGAAGCCCATGGTGCCCAGACCGCCCGAGTTGATCCACTTGCGGGGGTCGTCGAACTTCCAGAACTGGCTGGCCCACATCTGGTGCTGGCCGACGCCTGCCACCACGATGGCGTTGCCTCCGGTGATGCGGTGCAGCTCCTCGACCACGTACTGCGGCTTGACCGGCCCGTCCGGGGTCTGGTCGTACTTGAGGGGGAACTCCCGCTGCCATCCGCGGATGGTCTCGAGCCATGCGCTGCGGTCCGGTGCGGTGCGCTCGCCCCATGCCTCGATGAGCTGGCGCAACACGGCACCGGCGTCACCGACGATCGGCACCTCCGGGACCCGAACCTTGCCGATCTCGGCTGGGTCGACGTCGACGTGGATGACCTTGGCGTGCGGGGCGAAGAACTTGGGATTTCCGGTCACCCGGTCATCGAAACGAACGCCGATCGAGATGAGCACGTCGGCCTTCTGGATGGCGGTGATGGCTGTGTAGGTTCCATGCATCCCCGGCATCCCCATACACAACGGGTGGGAGTCGGGGAAGGCGCCCCGGCCCATCAGGGTGGTGGTGACGGGGACGTCGGTGAGTTCGGCCAACCGCTTGAGCGCATCGGATGCGTTGGCCTTGATCACGCCGCCACCCACGTACAGCACCGGGCGCTTGGCCGAGGCGATCATCTCGACCGCCTCCCGCACCCGAAGCGGGTGGCCCTCGACGGTGGGTCGGTAGCCGGGCAGGTTCAGCGCCGTTGGGGTCCGCCAGGTGGTGGCGGCGTTGAGGATGTCCTTGGGCACGTCGATCAGGACCGGCCCGGGGCGCCCGGTGGCGGCGATGTGGAAGGCCTCGTGCACGATCTGGGCGAGCTCGTCGACGTCGGTCACGAAGTAGTTGTGCTTGGTGGCCGGCATGGTGATACCGGTGGTGTACGCCTCCTGGAAGGCGTCGTTGCCGACAGCGCCGGTTGGCACCTGGCCGGTGATGGCGACCATCGGAACCGAGTCCATCAGAGCGTCGGCGAGCGGCGTCACCAGGTTGGTCGCCCCCGGTCCGGAGGTGGCGATGCACACGCCGACCCGTCCTGTCGCCCAGGCGTAGCCCTCGGCCATGTGTCCGGCGCCCTGCTCGTGGCGGGCCAGGACGTGGCGGATGGGGCTGTCGAGCAGCGGGTCGTACGCTGGGAGGATCGCGCCACCGGGTACGCCGAAGATGGTGTCGACCCCCTCGTGCTCGAGTGCCTTGATGAGTGCGTGTGCTCCGCTGATCGTGCTCATGATGCTGATGCCTCGCGGTGTCTAGTGGCGGTTCTGGGTGTGGTGGACTGGGTCTGGTGGACTGGGTCGAACATGAAAAACCCTCCCGGGTGGGAGGGTAAGCGAGCGCACACGCCGGGTCTTGGGGGCGTGAGCGCTATCGAAGTACGAGAATGCTGGTCATTCGGCCACGGAGTATAGCGGCTGACCGGCGGTGTTCCCAACCGCCCGGGGTATCAACTGTTCCGGCCGGGTGGTTGACTGACAGCGTGGCCGACCCCCGTCTCATCCGACCCGCCCTCGAGGCTGCCCGCAAGGCTCTCAGGCTGCTCGACGAGGAACATGTGCCGATCGGTCTGCGCCGGGTGGTGGCGGCGTCGGGCCGGCGGCTCCCGGCTCCGCTCGAGCGGACCTTGATCGACCACCTCGAGCGGCTCGACTGGCTGCGGGCGGAGGCAGCGGGGCATCTGGATGATCGCCACACCGCCTCCGTGCTGTTTCTGGAGCGTCCCGACGGTTGGGAGGAAACGGCAGCCGCCCTGGAGGCGGTGCGCAACGACGCCACCGCCGAGCGGCTCCTCGAATCGACCGAGGCCGCCAACGCCCGGCTGCTCGCCAGGTTGGCAGGTCAGACCGAGGAGCTGCGGGCGGCGCGGGCCGAGACCGAGCGGCTTCGGCTCGAGCCG
>JBHJOH010000114.1:0-9921 GCA_050329955.1 Acidimicrobiia bacterium
GACTCCAGAGGAGTACGCCCGCAACACCGAGCACCGGGGATGGAGTGTGCTGTTCGGCGACGGGGCCGGGGCGATGGTGCTGGAACGCGATCCGAACGCCCCCGGTTTCCTTGCCTCACGGCTCCATACCGACGGCGAGCAGTTCGAGCTGATCATCGTGCCGGGGCTTGGGTTCAAGCGACGCCCGTACGCCGACGTCGACCAGGTGCGAGCCGGTCTCCACCTTCCGGCCATGGACGGCGGTGGCCTGTACCGGCAGGCGGTGCGGTTGATGCCGGAGTCGGTGCTCGGCGCATTGGCCGATGCCGGTTTGGAGCCGGCCGATCTCGACCTGGTGGTCGCCCACCAGGCGAACGAACGTATCCTCGCCGGTGTCCGCAAGCGGCTCGGTGTCTCCGAGGACCTGGTGCCGTCGAACATCGACCACTGGGGTAACACCACTTCGGGCACCCTTCCCATCCTGTTTCACGAGATGCGGATGGCCGGGCGGGTCCGGCCGGGCGACCTGGTGTGTTTCACCGCCTTCGGGGCCGGTGCGCACTGGGGGTCGTTGCTGTACCGCTTACCCGACTGAGCGTCGAAACCAATCTTCGCGCCCGTCATTACCCTGCATTCATGCCGCGGATCCGCGCCGAAAACATCGAAGCTCACAAGGCGATGACGCGGCGTCAAATCCTCGACGCCGCTCACGATCTGATCTCCGAAGCGGGCACCGCCGACATCTCGCTCGCCGATGTCGCCGCCGAGGTCGGGATCGGTCGCACCACCCTCTACGAGTACTTTCGTGACAAGGACGATCTGATCGCCGCCATGGTGGAGGAGCGGCTCCCCGAGGTCATCCAGGACCTCATCAACAACGCCGGCGCCGGCGACGTGAAGGAGCGTCTCGATCGGTTGGCCGTGGCCACCGTCGAGTTCATCGTCGACGATCGGGTGCTCGGACTGATCCTGCACCGCGAGCTGCCCCGCCTCTCCCAGGAGGCCCAGGATCGGATCAGGGTCACCCACCAGGACTTGGCGATGCGCATGACCGGCCTCTACCTGCAGGGCGTACGTGAGGGCCGTTTCCGTCACATGGCACCCGACATCGCCGGTCGTTTCATGAACGAGGTGATCATGGCCGCCGCCAAGGTCCTCATCGTGGCCAAAGACCCGGCCGCCCGGCTCGAAGAGGTGACCGCGGCGATGTCGGAGTTCCTGTTCGGCGGATTCGAGAGCTGAGAAAGAAGCGGCCCGCGGCCCGCGGCCAGCTACCAGCCAGAACCGCAGAACGCAGAACGCAGAACGCAGAACGCCCGGAAGGTAGAACGTATCCGGATCGGCTCCACAACGCTCGCTGCTCGTCGCTCGCTTTCTTGCGTGTTGCGTCGGACGTTCCGAGCCAGTAGCCAAACTCGCTCGTCGCTCGTCGCTCGTCGCTCGTCGCTCTTCTCCGTTCCTCTGTTGTTCACGCCGGTCGAATAGGCTTCGGCGATCATGTCGCAGGATCGCTATCTGAACCGTGAGCTTTCGTGGCTCGACTTCAACGGCCGGGTGCTGGCGCTTGCCGAGCAAAACAGCGTTCCGCTGCTCGAGCGGGTCCGGTTCCTGGCGATCTGGTCCAACAACCTCGACGAGTTCTACATGGTGCGGGTTGCCGGCTTGATGGAGCAGGTGGCGCACGGGGTGCGGGGCAGCTCGGGAGACGGCATGAGCCCTTCCGAGCAGTTGGCTGCGATCCGCACTGCTGGCGTCGCCCAGTACGAGCGGGCGGCGGCGCTGTTCACCAACGAGCTCGCTCCCGGGATGGCCAAGTCCGGAATCCAGTTCTCGGATTACGAGAGCCTCGACGGCGAGGATCGGGCGTATGTCGACCGTCAGTTCCGTGACCGGGTGTTCCCGGTGCTGACACCGTTGGCGGTGGATCCTTCCCATCCGTTCCCCTACATCTCCAACCAGTCCCTCAACCTGGGGGTGGTGGCTCGTAACCCCGACACCAACGTCACCAGGTTCGCCCGGGTCAAGGTGCCTCCGATCCTGCCCCGCTTCCTGGTTATGCCCGACGGCGAGCGGTTCATCCCACTCGAGAACGTGATCGCCGCCCACACCGAGGTGCTCTTCCCGGGCATGGAGATCGTCGAGCATCACGCCTTCCGCGTCACCCGCAACGCCGACCTCGAGATCGAGGAGGATCAGGGCGGCGATCTCCTCCAGGCCATCGAGTCGGAGTTGACCCGGCGCCGATTCGGGCGGGTGGTGCGGCTCGAGGTCCACCCCACCATGTCGAGCGAGGTGCTCGACTTGTTGAAACGTGAGATGGGCCTCACCGACGCCGAAGTGATCGTGATGGATGGTCCTATCGACATGGCCGGGTTGTTCGTGCTGGCCGACCTCGACCGACCCGAGTTGTTCTGGGACTCCTGGCAGTGGGTCACCCAACCACGTCTGGCCGGTGGAGTGGGGGAGTCGCCCAACATCTTCTCCACCATCAGCGACGGCGAAGTGCTGGTGCAGCATCCCTATGACTCGTTCACCACGTCGGTGGAGGCGTTCATCTCGAAGGCGGCCCGGGATCCACACGTGCTCGCCATCAAGCAGACGCTGTACCGCACATCCCGCAAGAGCCCCATCATGCAGTCCCTGATGGAGGCCGCCACCGAAGGCAAACAGGTGGTGGCGCTGGTGGAATTGAAAGCGCGCTTCGACGAGGAACGCAACATCGAATGGGCCCAGCGCCTGGAAGATGCCGGCGTGCACGTGGTCTACGGCGTGGTCGGCCTCAAGACCCACACCAAGATCGCCCTGGTGGTCCGTGACGAGGGCGGGGCGTTGCGACGCTACGCCCACATCGGGACCGGGAACTACAACGATTCGACCGCCCGCATCTACGAGGACATCGGGCTGTTCACAGCCGACCCCCAGATCGGTGCCGATCTGACCGACCTCTTCAACTATCTCACCGGATACTCCCATCAGCGCAGCTACCGCAAGCTGCTGGTGTCGCCGATCAGCGTTCGCGCCGGCCTGTTGGAGCGGATTCGCGATGAGGCGAGCCGGCCCGATGGCCTCATCACCATGAAGATGAACTCGTTGGTCGACCCCGGCATGGTTGAGGCGCTCTACGACGCATCCAACGCCGGCTGCAGGGTCGAGCTGATCGTGCGAGGCATCTGCAGCCTCATCCCCGGTGTCCCCGGCATGAGCGAGAACATCACGGTGCGCTCGGTGGTCGGCCGCTATCTGGAGCACTCCCGCATCTACCGGTTCGGGGCCCGGGGCCGTGACCGTCACTTCTACATCGGCTCGGCCGACCTCATGACCCGCAACCTCGACCACCGGGTCGAAGCACTCGCGCCGGTCGAGAACCCAGATCTGCAGTGGCGTCTCGACGAGATCCTCGAAGTGGTGCTGGCCGATGACACCCTCGCCTGGGAGCTCGGCTCCGACGGCCAGTGGCGCAAGGTCGAATCCGTCCACTACGTCGACGCCCACCTCACCCTGCGCGGCCTCGCCGAAGCCCGCGCCGGCACCCGAACGGAGTGAACAGCTTTGTCCCCCTCGAGCTTGCGAGAGGTGGAAGGGGTCCCCGTGAGGAACGAGCGGGGGTAGGGGGGGCCTCTCCCTCGCAAGGCTGGTGACGCGTGTCGGACGCGTGCTGGGGTGGGTGGCGTGGGCTCTCGACCCCCCCCCTACCCCGCAAGCGGGGGCCCCTTCCCCCACTCCGTGGGGGACAAGACTATGGGCCCCTTCCCCCACTTCGCTTCGTGGGGGACAAGAAACTCATTGACGCGCGTCGATGTATTCGTCTAGAGTCAACGCATAGATAGGCGTCGATGTATTGAGGAGAAGTGATGTCGTCCGTTCCTGAATCTCTGCAAGGGCTGCCGGTGGTGCTGATCGGGGCGGGGCCGGCCGGGTTGGCGGCGGCGGCTCACCTGGCGGATCGGGGTATCGAGTTCGTGGTGTTCGAGGCGGGGGAGTCGGCCGGGGCGTTCGTCAGCGACTGGGCGCATGTCCGCTTGTTCTCTCCGTGGTCTGAACTGGTCGACCCGGTGGCGGCGGGGATGTTGAAGGAGGAGGGATGGGAGATGCCCGACGCCAGTGGTATCCCCACCGGTGCCGAGCTGGTGGCCGAATACCTGACGCCGCTGGCTCAGCTCCGGCGTCTGGCTCCGTCGATCCGCTACGGGACTCGGGTGACGTTTCTGACCCGGCGCGGGCATGACAAGGTCAAGACCGGGACCCGGTCCGATGAGCCCTTCGTTGTGACCGTCGAGACCGCGGCCGGGGTGCAGCGTCACCTGGCGTCGGCCGTGATCGACGCTTCGGGGACGTGGGCACACCACAACCCGTTGGGCGCCGACGGGACTCCGGCGATCGGTGAGGTGGAATCTGCCGATCGCATCAGCTACGGCCTTCCCGATGTTCTCGGGTCCGGGAGGAACCGGTTCGCCGGCAACCGGGTGTTGGTGGTCGGTGCCGGGCACTCGGCCGCCAACGTGATCCTCGATCTGCTGGCCCTGCAGTCCACCGAGCCCGGAACCGAGGTGGTGTGGGCCGTGCGCCGCGACGACGTGGCGTCGGCTTTCGGCGGCGGCGACGACGATCAGCTCGAGGCGCGGGGTGCCCTGGGCAATCGGCTCCGGGGCGCCGCCGAACGCGGTGCGGTGGAACTGGTGACCGGATTCGCAGTCGAGGCGGTGGGCGACGTCGATGGTCGGCTCGAAGTGACCGGGCTCGACGGTCGCCGCCTGGTCGTCGACCAGGTGATCGCCTCCACGGGGCAGCGTCCCGATCTGACGATGACGCGAGAGCTGAGGCTCGACCTCGATCCGTGGCTGGAGAGCCCCCGTCGGCTCGCCCCGCTGATCGACCCCAACGAGCACAGCTGCGGGACCGTGCCGCCCCATGGCGCCGACGTGCTGTCGCACCCCGAGGACCGGTTCTACACGGTGGGGATCAAGAGCTACGGCCGGGCACCCACGTTCCTGACCCTCACCGGCTACGAGCAGGTTCGTTCGGTGGTGGCTTCCCTGGCCGGCGACACGGCATCGGCCGCCCGCATCGAGTTGCTGCTCCCCGAAACCGGTGTGTGTAGCGGGGGCGCCGATCAATCGTCCTGCTCCTGAGTGGAGGTACTGTCGGCCTGTTCGCCGAAGCACGAGGAGCAAGGGTGCCACCGCACGAGCACATCTCACTGTTCGGGCCCACCGAGTGCACCTGTACTCCTGAGGAGGCCGCCAACCTGGCGTTCATCACCGAGTACCGGGCGGCGATGGTGGCCGAGCGCAAACGTTTCCTCGCTCCGGACTACCGCCGTCACCGGGCTGCCTTCCAGAACGTCGGCGACATCAACGGTGTCCACCATCACGGTGACGACGCCATGCCTGATCGCCAGAACGTTGTGGTGGACATGACCGCCAAGGGCGACAAGGTGTGGGCGATCTGGCGGGTGGTGGGTCATCATGCCGGTGACTGGTACGGCATTCCCGGCTCCGGTCGGTCGGTCGATGTCCTCGAGGCGGGGATGTGGCGAATCGAGAACGGTCTCATCGCCGAGGGATGGTTCTTCGGTGACGAGCTCGGGCTGCTCCGACAGATCGGCATGTACCCGCCGCCATGACGACCTCAGCCGGGCTCCGGGCCTCGAACCGAGTGTCGACCGAAGACAGTACGGCTCCGGCGGACATGTGGCGTTGTGCTCCGGTACCCTCCGGTGGCATGAACGCAACCGAGCAGCCAGTGGGCAAAGCCGTCATCTCGCCGGCCATGCCGCGACCCGTCGGAGACTTTCGTTGTCCCCTCTGCGACGGCCGCTACGAACGGGCCGGCAACTGTGCATCGGACGATATCCCGCTGCGCCGCATGGGTCCGGCGAAGATCTGACGGAGGGTCCGGTCTCAGCGGCTGCGGGCGGCGGCGGCCTCGGCTGCTGCCGCGATGCCCGGAAGGGCGCCGGTGATCGCCTCGAGTTCGTCGTTCAGCGCCACCACCGACGGGCCGATGGCGGCGGTCTGCGAGTCGATCGCCCGCACGCCGTAGGCGACCTTGCCGAACGAGTCCGAGATCCGATGGAGCCGCACGGCGATCAGGGAAAGGTAGGTGGCGAGCACCACCACCACGAGCACGATCTCGATGATCGTGAGCACCACCAGCAGCGTCATGACTCACCCCTCGAGAACATGGCGTCGTGCTTCAGCGCCTCTTCCTTGATCTCCCCGGCGACCCGAACGGTCTGACCGAGCATCCAGCTGGTGGCGGTGTTTCGGGCCACGGCCTTGCCGGACGCCCACACGGCCTCGAGCCCCTCGTCGATCGCCTTCACGTTGCGGTACAGCATGTGGAGCAGACCCCACACCACCAGTGCCACCACCAGGCCGACTCCAAGCGTGATCCACCACAGGGTCTCGGTGCTCATCCTCCCGCCACCCCCCTGGCGGCCTTCGCCGCGTCCAGTGCCCGCTCGAGTTGGCGGTTGACGTCGGAGACCGCCCACAATGGCGAGGTGTTGGCCTCGGCGGCATCGAGTGCGGCGATGATGTCGTGCGCCTGTCCGGCGATCTGGCGGGTCTGGCGTATCAACGTGAGCACGAGAACGGCCACGATCGCCACCACCACGCCACCGATGACATATCCGATGATCCATCCGGTCGTCACGCCGACCGTCCTTTCCTCGATTCGTGAATCGACCCGCGCAGCGACCCGTCGATCAACCCGTGGAGCGACCCGTGCATCGACCAGAGAGACGCCGGTTTCGCCCGCGTCCACCTGGTAGGTGCTGGTAGCATCTAGGTCGAGTATAGGGCCGGGGACCCCTGCCAGGCGGCCCAGATCGGCACCTTGCTCTCCACGAAAGCGGTGCCCCGCAGGGGGAAGTCCGATCGGTAACGAGGAGCAGAGCATGCAGGGAGCGGTGCCCACCATCAATGTCGATGCCCCGGGCGTCAACCGGGTCTCCGGCAAGGCCGATCCTCTTCAGCCAATCGGGCTGCGCTCCCGTCACGAGCCGAACAAGCGTCGATTCGACGCCATCGGCCCGCTCGAGAAGGTCTACCTGTTCTGGATCGTCGGCGCGTCATGTGACGGCTGCACCATCGCCATCACCGGCGCCACCAACCCCGGCGTCGAGGACCTGCTCGGCGGGAACATCCCCGGCCTCCCCAAAGTGGAGCTGGTCCACACCGTCGTCTCGGTGGAGTCCGGTCCCGAGTGGGTTCACAACCTCTTCATGGCCGAACGGGGCGAGCTCGACGCCCCCTTCGTGGTGTGCTGGGAGGGCTCGGTGATGGACGAGACCCTCACCGGCGAGGGCTTCTGGATGGGCCTCGGCGAGGATCCCGAGACCGGCCGCCAGATCACCAGCCTCGAATGGTTGACCCGACTGGCGCCGAAGGCCGCCGCCGTCATAGCCGTGGGCACCTGTGCCACCTGGGGTGGGATTCCGGCCGCCTCCGGCAACGTCACCAACGCCATGGGCGTGATGGACTACCTCGGCAAGGACTTCCGGTCCGCCTTCGGTCTCCCGCCCATCAACGTCCCCGGCTGCTCACCCGTCGGCGACAACATCATCGAGACCGCCGCCGCCGTGCTGTTGTTCCTCCAGGGCTTGGCGCCGCTTCCCGAGTTCGACGAGCTGGGACGTCCCGCCTGGTTGTTCTCCGAGACCGTCCACCGTCACTGCCCCCGCGCCGGCTACTACGAGGAGGGCGTCTTCGCCCACGAGTACGGCGGCAAGGAGTGCCTGGTCGAACTCGGCTGCTGGGGCCCGGTGGTCCAGTGCAACATCTCCGAGCGTGGCATGGTCAACGGCATGGGTGGCTGTATGAACATGGGCGGCATCTGCATCGGCTGCACCATGCCCGGGTTCCCCGACAAGTTCTCTCCGTTCTACGCCGGTTCCCCGGGGCACCTGCTCTCGACCGGCACCTCGCGGGTCACCGGCACCTTCATCAAAACGCTCCGCCACCTGACCATGGACGACAAGAACATGAGTGTGCGCTGGGACGACGACGTCGAATTGGCTTCGGGATGGCGCCGCCACCAGGCCAACCCCTACGGGCTCGAGAAGTTCGGTCAGAAGTTCTACAAGATGTTCCAGTCGCAACGACAGTCATACAAATAGGCGGTCCAACAGGTGTGCTTCAAGAACCTTCCCGTGAACATCGACGACGCCGGCGTTGCCACGCTGGTCGAGGGAGCCGGTAACCCCTACGCGCTCGACACCGCTCTCCGTACCTCGTTCACCAAGGTCGACTACGGCGACTTCGAGAACAACCCCCAGGTCAAGGACTGGATGATCGACCCCGTCACGCGAGTGGCCGGGGCACTGGCCGTGCACACCAAGCTCGACATGGAGAACCGGGTGGCGGTCGAGGGTCACTCCATGGCCATGCTGTTCCGCGGCTACGAGTTGATCCTCCAGGGCCGTGATCCGCGTGACGCCATCGACATCTCGTCCAGGGCGTGCGGCGTCTGCGGTGGCGTCCACTCCACCGTCTCCTCGCTCGCCATCGAGCAGGCGATCGGCATCGTGCCTCCCCGGATGGGTGTCATCGCCCGCAACCTGGGAGAAGTGGCCGAGATGCTCTACGACCATCCGTTGCACCTCGGGCTCCTGGCGGGCCCCGACTACTCCACCGCCCTCACCGAGGTCACCAACCCCGAGTACATCGCCATCGCCCGGCGCACCCCTGCGCCGGGTGAGCGTCTCCACGGGTTCAAGACCATCGGCGATCTCATGGACGCCATGAACCCCCTCACCGGCGCCTACTACCTCGAAGCGTTGGGCATCACCCGCCTGGCCCGCGAGATGTGCAGCCTCATCTTCGGGAAGTACCCGCACCCTTCGACGCTGGTGCCGGGTGGTCTGATGGTGACCCTGTCGACCTCCACCTTCAACGAGTTCTACACCCGGCTCGTGAAGATGCTCGACTACTCGAAGAAGCTGGTGGCGATCTGGGACGACATCACCGACTTCTTCTACGAGATGAACCCCCGCTACGCCGATGTCGGGGACCGGCCGGTCAACATCATCCAGACCGGCATCTGGGACGATCCCGACGTCTACGACGCCACGTACAAGAACGCCAGCGCCTGGGGCGATCGCCGCTGGTCCACCCCGGGTGTGGTCATCAACGGCCAACTGGTGACCACGAGGCTGCACGACATCAACATGGGCATGGAGGAGTTCGTCGACCATTCCTTCTACGAGGACTGGAACAACCTCCCCCGTTCCGACGTCGCACCCAAGTTGTCCCATGACCCCGCCGGCAACCCGCTCAGCCCCTATCACCCGTGGAACAAGGAGACCATCCCCAAGCCGACCGGGAAGAGCTTCAAGGAGAAGTACTCCTGGTCGACCGCTCCCCGCTGGGATCGGATGACGGTCGAGACCGGGACCTACGGGCGGATCTGGACGACGGCTCTCGCCCAGAAGCACCCCCGCAACGACTTCTACGAGGCCACCGGCGACGGCATGAAGATCTTCATGCCCGAGGGTCGCCTCCCCGAGCAGAACCTGTTCTGGAAGGTGCCCGACCGGTTGAACGCCCTCGAGCGCAACCGTGCCCGGGCCTACACCGTCGCCTGGACGGTGGCCGTCGGATTCGCCAACCTGATGCAGGCGTTCGACTCCTGGAGGGCCGGTCACACCGCGGTCCACACACCGTTCACCATCCCCAAGGACGAGCGGATCTCGGTGGGCTTCTGGGAGGCCGGGCGCGGCTATCTCACCCATCACATGCGGATGGACAAGGGGCGGATCACCAGCTACCAGATCGTCACACCGTCCACGATCAACGCCTCACCGCGGGACCCCTTCGGTGGGCTCGGCCCGTACGAGGAGGCGATCATCGGGACGCCCATCCTCGAGTCGGTCGGCGACGACGACGTGAAGGGGATCGACATCCTGCGCGCCATCCGCAGTTTCGACCCGTGCATGCC
>JBHJOH010000115.1:0-10103 GCA_050329955.1 Acidimicrobiia bacterium
TTCTGGTGCTCGTCCCGATGCGGTCATGACCGCCATCCGAGCCGTCTCGACGCCACCACTGCCATCTCGAGCACGGCCAGGGTGATCGTGTTCGATCCGAAGTTCCCCGTCATCTCGTACAACCCCGAAAGGCCGGGAGTACGGCGTTGCAGTGGAGGAATGGCTCGAAAACGATCACGAGGTGTGGGTGACTCCACCGCGGCGGACAACCCCGACGACGCGGCCTCACCCCGGGTCGTCACAAGGACTCGACCGCCTGCACTGCGGGCATCCCGTTCGCCCGGCCCGTACCTGCCAACGCCGCTCCGGCGCCGGAAGCCCAACGGAGGGTTCGCTCCGGGTCCCAGCCCAACAGCAGCCCACGGGCACAGGCGGCGGCGAAGACGTCACCGGCGCCGGTGGCGTCGACCACCTCGACAGGGGGCGGGGTGATGCGCCACTCCCTGATCCCGAAGGTCACGATGTCGGCGGCACCGGCGGTGAGCACGGTGAGCACGGCGTGGGAAGCTCGCGCTTCGTCCACGGTGCGCTCGTGGGCCGACCACACCACCCAGTCGGCGAGGCCGGTGTGCTCGGGTGGACAGTCGAGCCACACCACCGGCATCGACCGGCTCCGGGCCTCGGAGGCGACCGCGGCGGCGGCGTCGCCGGCGAATCCGTCGAGGAGCACGATGTCCACCTCGTCCCACTCGAAGACAACCGACCACCGGGCGCCCTCGTATCCGGTGCAGACGATGGTGCGATCACCACCCGGCTCCACCAGGATCAGGCAATGACGAGTCTGCTCATTTGGTGAGCGTTCCAGAAGGACCAGGTCGAGATTCGGCCGATCCAACGCCTCGAACAAGGCGTCCCCGAGCGGATCCAGACCGACCACGAGACCGGTGAGCCTTGTTTCGACACCCCATGTCGCCAGCGCCACCGCGGCGTTGGCGGCCTTGCCGCCCCAGGTGATCCGCCAGCTGGTCGAACGGAGGTCATCACCAGGTTGAGGCAGACGATCCAGCCGATGGACCAGGTCCGGGTTGACGGCTCCGTAGACGAGAACACTCATTCGGCCGCACGGTACCGGACGCCCCGAGCGATGAGGAAGGCTGCTCGGAAGGGCGCTCGCCACGTCGGGGATCCGCCTCGACCGGTCCGCTGAAAGCTCCTTGAAAGCGCCGCCTGGCAAGGTGATCTCAACCCGGGCGGGGGAAACCCGGGATGGGGTGATCTGCCGAGCTGTGGGGTGGCTCGCTGGATCGAAGAGGAAAGGGTCGGTGCACGGGGCGGCACCGACCCTTTCCTCGCGTCACCGGGGCTTCCTCATCGTGCCGCTAAAGCCGCCACCAACCGCCCCTCAGAATCGATATGCACGAAGAAACCGGTGTAGATCGAGTTCGCCCGCATCAGGGCGATCTCATCGGCTGGATAGACGCCGGCCAGCTCCAAAGCCGTCCAATCGGCATCGGCGAAGGTCGCAGCCACCGACGGCCACACCACCATCGAGTCAGCCTGCACGGGTTCCAGCTCGGTCACCGCCAACAGCAGGTCGCGTGGGTTGGTTCCGGAGAACCGGGTGTCCTGAACCCATGCCGAACCCAAGGAGGACGCTGCCCCATTGCTGTAGACGGCCCCGTCCTCGGCTGCCAACTGGTCGAGAGCCTCGTAGTCACAGGCCGCCGCCAACCGCCGAATCTCGTTGAGCGTCTGGTGCCAGGGTTCCTCGCCGGCGACATCTACCGCCTCCACCGGCTCACACGGGATCTCACCGGTCCCCGGCCCGAGGCGAGCATCGTCGGGGAGATCGAGCGGCACCGTGATCGGGATCGGGAGCGTGCCGAAGTCGGGGAGCGCCTCCACACCGTCGGGTGAGACGAGGACCAACTCTCCGGCGTACACCACGACCGTGTCATCCGAGGTGGCGGCGAGATACGAGCCTCCGAGGTCCAGGCGGGAAACCTCACCGCCGGCGAGATCGGCCACCACCAGGTCCGGTTGTCCCGGACCGTTGGACCGCGCCACGAACAGCGTCGCACCCGACGGTGACAGTTCGATCTCGGAGATCGAACCGTCGCAGCCCACCAACTCGGATGGGATGTCGGGAACCGGGCCCGACCCGATGCCGACTCCGACGAGCAGGACGCAGTCACCTGCGAAGTACGACACGACCATGCCACTCTGCGAAACGGTCACGTCGAAGGGGACCGATTCGTCGCTCGGGGCGATCTCCCGCATGTCGGCCACCACCTCGGGCTCTGATCGTCCATCCAGGCGCACGCTCATGACGCGATCGACAGCCCCCGACGTGTAGTAGAGCGTTCCACCGACCACTTTGAGCGGGATCAGTGGGAAGTCGTCAGGCTCGGCGACCGGCGTCGGGACCGTTGCCCCGGGCGCCAGCCACACGAGGCTGCCCTGCGCCCAGGGCACGGGCGTGACGGCGTGGGAGATGACGATGCCGCCCTGGCCATCCGGAATGACCATCTCGATCGACTCGTAGTACCGGTCGGAGGGAAGCGTTCGGCTGGAGCCGTCGTTCATCGACACCTCCACGCCGTCCTCCCGGATGAGCAGGTAGCCGATGGGCGACTCCGACCCGGTCGGAGTCGGGATCGACGTGCTCTCGGTCGGCGGCTCCAGGTTGGGCGGCGTGATCACATCGTCGGGGGTGCCCGGCAGCACCATCGTCGCCACCGCGACGAATGCCAGCACGGCCAGCACACTCCCTGCCCCCACCGCAACGGTCGAGAGCGTCCGGCGACGACGACCTCGCCTGGTGACCTCCGTCAGATTCCCGGGAGGGGCGGTGATCGTGCTCATCTGCGCTTCCAGGTGCTGTTGCAGCCTGTCTTTGCCCTTCATTCCTGGACCTCCAACACCTCTCGCAGCCCGTTCATCACCCGATGCAGGCGGCTCTTCACCGTCCCCTCCGGCATCGAGAGGACCTGGCCGATCTCGTCGTATCGCATCCCTTCGAGATGCTTGAGCACCACCATGGTTCGCGCTTCGACGTCGAGGGCCGCCAGTGCGCGCTCCAGGTCGACGTCGACGACGGCATCGTGAGTCCACCGTTCTGGTGGCTCGGCGCCGGTCTCCCGCTTGCGCCGCCTCAACCGCGAGGTGGCCCAGTTGAGAGCCACCCGGTACACCCAACCGGTGGGGTTGTCGTAGCGCTCCACCGACCGCCACCGTTGATACGCCCGGACCATCCCCTCGTCGGTTGCCTCGGCGGCCAGCTCCCGATCCCGGAGGACCATTGCCAGGACCCGCACGATGTGATCACGCTCGTTTCGATAGAACAGCTCGAACGAAGAAGTTGCGTTCACCCCACCCTCGACTCTCGTCTCATGCATACCGTTCCTGTCGCCGTTGCAGAAGAGACGCACTGGCGCCCGGATCGTTCTCGGAGAGTCAGGAGAATCTCCACCACGATCCCAGACCTCGCCATCGGGCGGATGGCCGGCTACCCGAACACGACCGTCTTGTTGCCGATCAGGATCACGCGCTCTTCGGCGTGATAGCGGACCGCCCGGGCCAGCACGCGGCGCTCGATGTCCTGGCCGAGGGTGGTGAGCTGCTCAGCGGTGTGGGCGTGGCTGACCCGCTCGACGTCCTGGTCGATGATCGGGCCCTCGTCGAGGTCCGAGGTCACGTAGTGGGCGGTGGCACCGATCAGCTTCACGCCGCGAGCGTGGGCCTGGTGATAGGGCCGCGCCCCCTTGAACCCGGGCAGGAACGAGTGGTGGATGTTGATGGCCCGGCCCCGGAGCGCCTCGCACAACTCGGGTGACAGCACCTGCATGTAGCGGGCCAGCACCACGAAATCGATGCGATGCTCCTCGATCAGGTCGAGCAGGCGCCGCTCCTGCTGCGGCTTGATCTCGGGGCTTATCGGGAGATGCTCGAACCTCACGCCGTAGCGGGCTGCGTGGTGAGCGGTGTCGGTGTGGTTGGACACGACCAGCGGGATCTCGACCTTCAGCTCGCCGGTGCTCTGGCGGTAGAGCAGATCGAGCAGACAGTGGTCGAACTTCGACACCATCACCAGCATCCGGGGCCGAACGCTCTCAGCCCGCAGGCGGAACTCGGCACCGAGGTCTGCCACCACCCGGGAAAGAGGAGCGGACACGGCGTCCAGATCGAGTGGCGACTCGAAGCGGGTCCGTAGGGTGAACAAACCCGTGTCGAGGTCGTCGAACTGGGCATTCTCGAGGATGTTGCCCTCCACCTCGAGCAGCGCTCCCGAGATGGCATGGACGATGCCTGGACGGTCGGGACAGCTCAGGGTGAGGATGTAGCGGTTCATGAGAGCCGGCATCATCACAGACACGGACGGATAGACAAAGCGAGCAACGAGCAACGAGCGTGGCTGCTGGCTCGGGACGTCCGACGTCCGGCGCAACACGCAACACGCAACACGCAACACGCAACACGCAACACGCAACGAACGTTGTGGAGCCGGTCCGGTACGTTCTACGTTGTACCTTCCGGGCGTTCTGCGTTCTGCGTTCTGCGTTCTGCGTTCTGCGTTCTGGCTGGCAGCTGGTTCCAGCTACCCCCGCCTCGTCCCCTAAGTTCGGGCTGTGCGCATCGCCATCCTCACCGTCGGATCCCGGGGCGACGTCCAGCCGTACACCGCCCTGGCGATCGGTCTGGGTGACGCCGGACATGACGTCACCCTCGCCACCCATGAGCCGTTCCGGGGGTTCGTGGAGAGCCACGGGGTCGCTCTCGCCCCGCTGCCCGGCGACCCACGGGAGGTTCTGGGGACACCCGAAGCGCACGAGCTGCTGGCGTCGGGACGCTCCATCGTCCGTTTCGCCGGACGGTTCCTCAAGGTGCTCAAACCGTGGTTCCACGATCTGACCCGCGCCACCGCACCGCTGGTCGCCGAGGCGGACTTCGTGCTGTACTCGCCGCTCGCCTTCACCGGGTGGCATCAGGCCAAGGCCCGGGGGATCGGCACCGCCCAGGCGGTGCTGCAGCCGTTCGCACGAACCGGGGCGTTCTCGACCGTGTCCAACGGTGGAGCCGATCATGGTCGGATCATCAACCGGGCCTCACACCTGGTGACCGAGCAACTGTTCTGGCAACCACTCCGGGGTGAGGTGAACCGCTGGCGGACGTCCGAGCTGGGACTCCCTGCCCAACCCATTTCGGGACCGTTCCGGGAGCTCCGTGCCATCGCCGAGCCGCAGTTGTGCGGATTCTCCCCCACCCTGGTTCCGCCCCCGTCCGACTGGCGGCGGGAGGTGGAGGTCACCGGGGCGTGGTTCCTCGACCAACCGGCGCCGGCCGATCCGGCTCTCGACGCCTTCCTGGCCGACGGTCCTCCCCCGGTGTACGCCGGCTTCGGGTCGATGGTCGACTCCGATGCGGGCGCCATCTCGGACCTGGTGGTCCGGGCCGCCCGGTTGGCTGGGGTCCGGCTGGTGCTCGGGTCGGGGTGGGCGGGCCTAGCCTACGAGGGCGACGACGTGCTGGTTGTGGGCGACACGCCGCACTCCCACCTGTTCCCCCGGATGGCCGCCGTCATCCACCATGGCGGTGCGGGTACCACCCACACCGCCGCCCGAGCCGGAGTACCCCAGATCGTGGTCCCCTTCTTCGCCGACCAACCGTTCTGGGCGCGTCGGGTGGAGGCGCTGGGCATCGGACCGGCCGGCATCCCCCGCAAGGACCTCACGACCCAACTGCTGGCCGAAGCGATCCGCTCCAGCTCCTCACCCGGAACGAACGACCGAGCGAACCAGGTTGGCGCCGCCATCGCCGCCGAGCGGGGCGTCGATGCTGCCGTGGCGGCGGTCGCACGCCTCACAGCGCCGAGAATCCCTGGCTGACGAAGCGACTTGAAGGCGTAGAGTGTGGGGGTCATGAGCACCTGGACCCCCAACAGCTGGACGTCGAAGACCGCCCTCCAGCAACCCGAGTACCCCGATCGCGAAGCCCTCGACGACGTTCTGGTTCGTCTGGCGGCACTGCCTCCGATCGTGGTCTCGTGGGAGATCGACCAGCTGCGTCACCGCCTGGCGGCCGCCCAGCGGGGCGAGTCGTTCGTGCTCCAGGGCGGGAACTGCGCCGAGACCTTCGCAGAATGTGAATCCGACAAGATCGCCAGTCAGCTCAAGGTGCTCCTCCAGATGAGCCTGGTGCTGCTCCACGGCCTCAAGAAGCCGATCGTGCGGATAGGCCGCATGGCCGGCCAGTACGCCAAGCCCCGGTCGTCGGACTACGAGACCCGCGACGGCGTGACGCTTCCCAGCTTCCGCGGCGACAACGTGAACCGGGCGGCCTTCACCGCCGAAGCCCGCACCCCCGACCCCGATTTGCTGCTGCGTGGCCATGAGCGCGCTGCCCTCACCCTCAATTTTGTCCGAGCGCTGGTCGACGGTGGATTCGCCGACCTCCACCACCCCGAATACTGGGATCTGCGCTGGGTCGACCACTCACCGCTCAAGGCCGAGTTCCACCGGATCGCCTCGTCGATCGCCGATGCACTCGACTTCTTCGAGGGCATGAGTGGACGCCGGGTCCACGAGGCGACCCATGTCGACTTCTTCGCCAGCCACGAAGGACTCCACCTGCTCGCCGAGCAGTCCCAGACCCGCTTCCTCCCCCACCAGGACCGCTGGTACAACCTGGCGACCCACATGCCCTGGATCGGGGTGCGCACCGCCCAGCTCGACGGCGCCCATGTGGAGTACTTCCGGGGGATCGCCAACCCGGTGGGTGTGAAGATCGGTCCCGACATGACCGCCGAGTGGGTGAAGGGCCTGGTCGAGACGCTCAACCCGAACAACGTCGAAGGCCGCCTCACCTTCATCCACCGCTTCGGCGCCAAGGGCGTCGCCGAGCACCTGCCGAGGGTCGTTGACGCCGTCAAGCAGACCGGTCAGAGCGTGCTGTGGCTGTGTGACCCGATGCACGGCAACACCGAGACCAGCAGCGGCGGCTACAAGACCCGAAAGTTCGAGAACATCCTCAGCGAGGTCGAACAGTCCTTCGAGATCCACGCCAACATGGGTTCACGCCTCGGTGGCGTCCACATCGAAGTGACCGGCGAGGACGTGACCGAATGCACCGGGGGCGCCCGCGGGCTCACCGACCTCGACCTGGAACGGGCCTACCGATCCACGGTTGACCCGAGACTCAACTATGAGCAGGCGCTCGAGCTCACCCTGCTGGTGGCGGACCACGCCCGCACCCACTGAGGGCTCACCGCCGACATCGGGCGACCGGGCGGTGGACCCCACCACGAAAGCGTCGACGTCGGCGGTTTGTGCGCGCGGTGGCGTAAGGCGCCAAGCCGGAGCCCTAGCCGTCGCGCAGCACCCGCCGGAGGATCTTGCCCGACGCCGATTTGGGAACGGCGTCGAGGAAGATGATCGCCCTGATCTGCTTGTATCCGGCCCCCTGGCCCGCCACGAACTCCATGATCTCCTCAGCGGTCGCCGTCTGGCCCGGCTTCAACACCACGAACCCGATCGGGACCTCACCCGCCTCGTCGTCGGGCCGGCCGATCACGGCGGCGTCGGCCACCGCCGGGTGGGTCAACAGGAGCGCCTCCAGCTCGGCGGGCGGCACCTGAAAGCCCTTGTACTTGATGAGCTCCTTGAGCCGATCCACGACATAGAGGTGACCGTCGGCGTCGATGTGGCCGATGTCACCGGTGTGGATCCAGCCCTCGGCGTCGATGGTGGCCGCCGTCGCCTCGGGGTTGTTGAGGTAGCCCACCATCACCTGGGGGCCCCGCACCCACACCTCACCGTCGAGGTCCACGCCGAGTGACTCGCCGGTGGAGGGATCGACGATCATGGTTTCGGTGTTGGGGGCGGTCACCCCGCACGAGCCCGGCTTCCCCATCCCGACCGGTGTGAGGTGCGACACCGGTGACATCTCGGTCATGCCGTACCCCTGGACCACCTCACAGCCGAGACGGGCGCCGGTTTCGAGCGCCAACTCGGCCGACAGCGGGGCGGCACCCGAGAAGATCTGCTCGAGCTTGGAGAGGTCGTAGTTGTCGACCATCGGGTGCTTGGCGAACGCCACCACGATCGGCGGCGCCACGAACGAGCGGGTGATGCCGTGCTCCTGGTGCAGCTGCAGGAACTGCTCGAGATCGAACCGGGGCATGGTGACGATGGTGGCGCCCGCCGCCAGGCCGCAGTTCATGAGCACCTGCATGCCGTAGATGTGGAAGAAGGGCAGCACCGCGATGATGGTCTCGTCTTCCCGCAACGCCGCAGGGGCAAGCGTCTGGGCGACGTTGGCCACCAGGTTGCGGTGGGTCAGCATCACTCCCTTGGCCAGCCCGGTCGTGCCCGACGAGTACGGGAGCACCACGACGGTGTCGGGCGTCACCGGCACCTGCTCGGCGAGCGGTGGGCCGAACAGGGCGGTCACCGGCAGCGCCCCTTCGGCTTCGCCGAACACGAAGATCTCCTCGACCGAGGTCCCCACGATGGCGGCGCGGGCGACGTCGAGGAACATCGGGATGGTGACCATGATGGTGGCGGCGGAGTCGACCAGTTGGTGGTGCACCTCACCTTGGGTGTAGGTGGGGTTGATGGTGGTGATGGTGGCGCCCGCCATCGCCACCCCGTGGAACACGACCGCATACTCGGGGATATTGGGCGCCATGATCGCCAGAACGTTGCCCGGTCCGAAACCCCGGGCAGCCAGCCCACCGGCCAATGAGGCGACACCGGCGGCGAGTTGCGCGTACGTGAGGGTTCGTCCACTCGGCCCGTCGATCAGAGCCGGCTTGTCGGCCAACTCGGTGGCGCGTCCGAGCACGAACTCGGTGAGCGGCACGTCCGGGATCTCGACCGGCGGCAACGGGCTGGCATGGATCAAAACGGCCCCTGTGGTCGACATCTCATGTTCCTCCGTCTCGGCCCGACTGATCGCCGGACATGAGGGCAACGTATCGACCGGGCGTTTACCGATCGTTTGTCACCGCAATGGCGCAGTCGGGGTGGACGGTCATTGTGCACAGATCCGCCGGGCCATGCCGCCCGAAAGGAGCCCCGCCCCGGGAAAGCGACTCAGGCACCGACGTCGTCGACCCGTGCCCGATTCGTCCAGTCCAGTACCACCACGTCGGCATGCCCGGGGAAGCCGTCGCTGCCACACTCTCGCCTCACCATACGGATCACGCCTCCGTGCGTCACCACCAGGTGATCACCAGCGGGCAGGGCGTCGAGGAACTCGAGGACCCGAGCCTTGAACTCCCTGATCGACTCGCCGCCGGGCGCCGTGAATCCGTCGAAGGCCGCCAGTTCCGCCTGCACCGAGGGGGTGAGGTCATCCCACACCGCCCCTTCCAGGTCGCCGAAGTTCAGCTCCCTGAGGCGGTGGTCGGCCTTGGGCTCGCTGTAGGCGAGCCGAGCGGTTTCGACGGCTCTGCTCAGGTCTGACGACCAGACCGAATCGAACCGAACGCCCGCCAGCGACTCGGCCAGCCGCCTGGCCTGGTCCCGGCCGGTATCGGTGAGCACCACGTCGGTCCAACCCTGGAAGCGGCGATTGGCGTTCCAGTCGGTCTCGCCGTGCCTCACCATCCACAACTTCACCACCACGAACCTGCTCCTTCGACGCCGGCCAGGAAGGCGATCTCGGCCACCACCTGAATTGCTCCCAGGATGTCACCGGTGATGCCGCCGATGGCACGTTTGGCCCACCACACCGGGCCGGCGCCCATCACGAAGGCGACCACCAGTGCCATCACGCCCCCCGGTCCCACCGCCAGGGCAGTTACCACTCCGACCAGCGCCGCCACCAGGACACCCCGGGTGGTGACCGAGTCGAGGTACTCGGAGCCGAGTCCGGGAGAGGCGGCCTCGACCCGCGGCATCCACCACACCGAGACCGCCCGGCTCACGGCTCCGGCCGCCGCCGTGATCATCACCACCCGCCACCACGGGTGATCGAGCATCGATACCAACAACCCGGCCTTGGAGCCGAGCGCCACGAACAGCGCCGCCGCTCCGAAGGTGCCGAGCCGGGAGTCCTTCATGATTTCGAGTCGGCGCTCCGGGGTGTACCCGCCGGCCAGCCCATCGAAGGTGTCGGCCAACCCATCCTCGTGAAAGGCGCCGGTTGCCATCATGCCCGCA
>JBHJOH010000116.1:0-22788 GCA_050329955.1 Acidimicrobiia bacterium
GATGCTTCCCCGATCACATAGTTGCCAAGGTGGATCGGTGTGAGGAGCGATGTTGCACCGTAGGAAGCGCCAGGAGTTGACGAGTCACCGAGGTCCACGGCGCCGGCCGGAGCTGCGGCCCATATACACACAGCCACGAGGACTGGCAGCCGCGCCGATCGCATCATTCGTCGAATCCATCGATCGGTCCGAGCGGCTCCGCCGCAACAAGGCGCCAACGTTCATCCTCACCGAGTTCCAATGTCCAAAGGAACCCGCTTACCGGGCGGTCTTCGTCCTCCCGCACGACGGTCCCCTCGGCATCTACGGCAACCGATCCGTCAAAGTCATCAATGACAAGCACGACGGCCCTGCCACCAGATTCGGACTGGAGAGCGACCTCTCGAATCGCCGATCCTCCCCCAGGAAGTTCACGCCAGCTCTCTGCTTCGTACTCCCTAAGCAGCCCTCCCAGATTGAGGTCCACCTCAGAACCCGGTAGCGCGAGGTAGCCGAGCAAGGACGAGTCAGGATTCTGAAACAGCCACCCAGCAAACGCGTACAGCTCTGTCATGATCTTGGTCCAGTCGTCACCCGAGGTGTCAGGGATGGGTGGCTCGGGGGCCACCGTGGTGGACGGTGCCGGGCTGGTGGTGGTCGTGGCCACGGTGGTAGTCGTGGTGGTCTCGACAGCGGTGGTCGTGGTGGTGGACGGAGGCGTGGTGGCGACGGTGACGGTCGGCTCGGCTGAGCCGCTGCAGGCGGCAACCACCAAGCCGATCGACACCAACCCTGGCACAACCCCTGCGATCCCTCGCACAGCAACTCCCCTCGCTGACGGGGCAACATTACCGCACGACCTTTTTGCCAACAAGTGGTACGTCAGCGGCATTCGACGGACCTTTACGTGCGTCGACAACACCCGAGACGTCAGTTGTAGTGGCGGACCTGGTCCCACACCTCGGACAGCTGTCGGGTCGGTTCACGACACAGAAGGATGGGGTTGCCGAATTCCTCGTTGCCGACACCCCACGGGTTGGTGATGGTTCCCACCTGCTCGATGTCATCGCAGAACAAGGCCATGATCGACTCGATCTCACCGAGACCGATCACCGGCCCGTGTTCGGTGGGCGGGCCCCACCACCAGTAGGAGTTGTGGCCACTGAACACCGGCAGGTCGGAGAGCAACTCGATCGCCCCAGCCTGACCGTAGGAGCCGGTGAACACGACGGTGTCGGGAGGCAACCCGGACGCAACAGCCTCGACCTGGGAGACCAACTCGGGCCAGCCGACCGTCTCCCCCAACTCACCGGTCGGGTCGAACGAAGCCTGGGCAGACACCGGCATCAGTGGCAGAGCCACGAACAACCCGACCGCAAGGCCGATCGCGCCGAACGTCAACAGACGGCGGCCGGCGAACCACTCCATGCCGGCCGGCACGAGGACGGTTGCCATCGGCGCCAGGTAGTAGGCCTTGCCACCGGTGAGGAGAAACGTCACGAACAAGAGGATGTAGGCAACGGCGATCGGGCGGAATCGCCCCGACCGCCACAACCACCACCATCCGGCCGCAGCCGGCACCGCCGTCGACACAGACAACAACAGCGGCTGCTGCAGCACGAAGGCAACCGGTCCATCCGAGCGGGACGCCAATGCGGCCGACATCTCCAGCTGCGGCCATCCGTGGGTGGCCTGCCAGACGATGTTCGGGGCAGCCAGCACCAATGCGATCGCCGCGCCCACCCATGGCCACCTCCCTCCCAACACCGAACGACCGCCGACCAGCGTTGCCACCAGCAGGGCGACGGCCAGAGCAACGATGGTGTGCTTGTTCTGAAACCCCAGCCCGATCACCGCCCCGACCGCCATCCACCATCGCCGATCGGCACCGTCGAGCAGCATGATCACCAGTAGCAGGACCACAGACCAGGCCAGGAAGTCGAACACCGCCGTGCTGAGGAGATGCCCTTGACCCAGGAGGACACCGACCCATCCCACTCCGATCGCCGAGAGCACCTGCACCCGAGCCGACCCGCCGAGACGGCGCGAGATGGTGGCGGCGACGACACCCACCATCCCAACCGCCAGGGCGGGCAGCACCCGAAGCGGCGCCGGCGAGGTGAGCGGCGAGACCGTGTCGACGAGTCGGGCGACGAGCGGCACCAGTGAGGCTGGTCGACGTACCCCCAGTCGAGCCTGCGCCCGGCCGCCACGAAGTAGACCTCGTCCCGGTGGAAGCCGTGACGCGGGGACACAGCGAGCAGCAGCGAAACCACCGCCACCACCGACAACCACACACCCTTCGCAACCCCATACCGGAGGATCATGGGTTGGGTCCGCCAGCGACCAGCGGCACCTCAGAACCGAAACCAGACGACTGCACCGTCGTCGAACAGCGCGAACCGGTGATCTCCACCGCTGGATTGTGACACGGACTGGTGCCACGGTCTGGCGTAGGGTTGGTGAATGGCCGACTATCTCGTTCTCACCCTGGACGTCACCGACCTCGACCGCCAAACCGAGTTCTGGTGCGCTGCCCTGGGCTACCGGCACGAGGGCGGCGCCGGCCAGTACCGGGCGCTGGTCGACCCGACGGGCCGCAGCCCCAAGATGCTGCTGCAGCAGGTGAGCGAAGCCAAGACCGCCAAGAACCGTCTCCACATCGACATCCACGTCGCAGACGTGGACGCCGAGGCACGGCGGCTGGAAAGTGTTGGCGCCACCTGGGTGGGCCGGGTCGACGAGTTCGGGATCCCCTGGATCGTGCTCAACGACCCCGAGGGAAACGAGCTGTGTGTGGTCCCGAGCTGAGGACTCAGCGGGACTGGACCCGGAGAGGCAGCAGCAGCCGCAACGGAAAGAATCGAAGCCGCGATGTCCGCTTCCACCGGCGCACCGCCGCCGCCACGGCGGGGTCGGCCTCGGCGAAGGGCGCCTCGGACGAGGCGGGCGACGCCCACGCCTCTGTCAGCCGGGGCGAAACCTCGGCCTCGACCAGAGTGCGGACTTCCTGGAAGGACGTGGCCAGGCGCGGGTGGTCGTTCGCCATCCACTCCCCCGACAGTTTCAGTTGCAGCCGGATATGACCCAGTTCGGTGGCGAGCAGCCCGGTCTCGTAGGTGTGGTTCGAAGTGCGGCGGGAGATGCGGTAGGGCATCTGCAGCAGGGCGTCGAGGGTCTCCGCCGCTTCGGCGTAGCGGGCACGGATGAAGCTGCGGGATTGGGCCACGCCGTCAGGGTATCGGACCCCACGCCGGGTCCGGCCGGGGCTCTGTGTGCACTCGACGACCGGCGGTCAGCGCTTGACGCGGACGATCTCGTAGGGAGTCTCCGGTGTGACCGGCGTGTTGAACTTGGCGCTCACCACATAGAGGTACTTGCCGAAGGCGTCGGCGGTGGTCGGCACGTCGAAGACCTCACTGGTGATGGCATCGACCACCCGCCCCGACTTCAGGTTGGCGGCGAGCCGCAGCTCGGTCACCTGGTTCTTGGAACCCTCCACCACATAGAGCGTTCGCCCCCGCAGAACCAGTCCGTCGCCGTTGACGACCGCCCCTCCGAGATCGATCACCGACGCAACCCCGGAGGTGGGATCGACCCGATACAGCGTGCCGAGCGAGCTGTTCACCACCACCAGCATCGAGCCGCTGGGCGTGGCCTCGATCCCGTTGGCATTGAACCCGACGGGAACGAACCCGAAGTCGCCGCCCAGCGTGATGGTGGTGGCATCACCGGCGATGGCGCCGTTGTGGCCGAGTGGCACCGCATAGATCTCGGGAGCGAACGAGTTGGTGAAGTAGGCGGCTGTGCGGGTCACGATCACGTCATTGATGAACCCCGCCCCCAAGGCAACCTCGGCCACGAGTTGGCCGGTGGCACCGTCGTAGACGTATGCCACGCCGGTGGGACCACCCGCAACGAACAAGTGGCCGGAGCGCTTGTCGAAGTCCATCCCCACCGCCAGCCGGCCCGGCACCCCGTCGACCAGGATCTCGCCTTCGCCGGAGCGGACGTCGCCCTTCCAAATCGCCCCGTCGACCAACGACCCTGAGTAGATGGTCGCGCCGTTCCCCATCGTCACACCCTCGGGAAAGAACCCGCTGGGGAGGTCAATCACCTCCGGGAACGAGGTTGTGGCCGATGCCGGAGCGACGACTGTCAGGAGGAGGGCACTGGCCAGCATGAGGATGCGGAGGCGACGCATGAGGATCCCTTCGTTGCGTTCGACCACCGTATACCGAGCCGACGACTACACGGTTCCCGCCTCCGACGTCGATAGCAACGTCCCCAGCCCTGATGCCCGTTCCACCGACCGGGTGATGGCGTGACGCACCACCGCCTCGTCGGCCACCAGCCACACCCGCTTCGATGCCCGGGTCACGGCGGTGTACAGCAGTTCCCGGGTGAGGAGCCGGGACGCTTCGTCGGGAAGCACCACCACCACCTCCTCGAACTGCGACCCCTGCGACTTGTGAATCGTCATGGCGTGCACGGTGGCGTGCTCGCCGAGTCGGGCCAGCGGATGTTCCCGCAAGTCGCCGCCGCGTTCGAACACAACCCTGAGCCCGTCGAACATCTGGACCGTGACTCCGATGTCACCGTTGAACAGGTCGAGGCGGTAGTCGTTCGAGGTGATCATCACCGGTCGACCCGGATACCACTCACCCCCGTAGCGAAGCCCGGTGAACCGTTGGTCGAGGTCGGCTTCGATGTCACGCCCCCATTTGGCCACGCTGTCGGGGCCGTGGCGACGGGCACACAGCACCGCCACCTGGTTGAGGGCGGCCAGCGCCTCGGGGGCCGCGCCCACCCCGGCCAACCGCACCGCCTCGGCCCGGCGCTCCATCAGCCGTTGCCACAGCTCCGAGAAACCGGCCGCCGACCGGTCCGGCACCCAGCGCAGGGCGTCGTGGTCTTCCGACAGCAGCCCGAGGGCGGTGTCGGCGTCGCCGGTGCGGACCGCTTGGGCGAAGTCGGCCATCGCCGAGTCGGCGTCGAAACGATGCACCCGGTCGAGAATCACGATGTGGCCGGAAACGGGCGACCCGGCGTCCCGGTTTTCGGCCGGAGCCACGATGTCGGTGAGCACGGTGCCGGCCTCGATCGATTCCAACTGGAAAGGGTCTCCCACCAGCACTACCGAGGCGTCGTCGCCGACTGCGGCCAGCAACTTGGCGGCCATCGGCAGCGAGACCATCGACATCTCGTCGACCACCACCACGTCGTGGGGCAGCCGGTGACCGGCGTCGTGGACGAACTGCCCCCGGCCGGGACGCCACCCGAGCAGACGGTGGATGGTGGAAGGGGTGACCGCCGTGACCCGCCCGCGGATGTCCAGGTCGGGGATGGAGGTCGCCACGGCGGCGATCGCCTCGCCGAGACGGGCCGCAGCCTTGCCGGTGGGCGCGCACAGCGCCACCGACGCCGACTCGTTCTCGGCGGTGAGGGCCGACAGGATGGCACCGACCGTGTGGGTCTTGCCGGTGCCGGGGCCGCCGGCGATCACGGCGAAGCGCCGGGTGAGGGCGGTCTCGGCCGCCCGGCGCTGGCGGTTCTCCCCGCCCGGGTCGGGTATCAGCGTCTCCAACATGGCGGCCATCTTCTGTGTGATGACACCGGCGGGGTGGGCGCAGCGTCGCAGGATCATCGCCGCCACCTGCTGTTCGTAACGGAAGTACCGCTCCAGGTAGAGCCTGCCGTCCACCAGCACCAGCGGGTGATCGCCGCTTCCGTCGCCCACCAGCACACTGGCCGCCAGCCGCTGGTGCCACGGGTCGGGGTCGGGCCACGGCAACGCCTCGATCGACTCGAGATCCTGTCCGTCGACCACCACCGCCTCACGAATGGTGTCGAGCCGGATGCAGACATGTCCGAAACGGGTGCCACGCACCGCCAGCGCCGCCGCCAACTGCACCGACTCGTCGGGTTCGGCCAGCAGCCTCCCGATCGACATCGCCGCCGCCACATCGAGCGGGTCGACGACACCGGCGTCGTTGAACCCGGCGAGCAGCCCGGAGGCTCCGACCACGGTCGAACGGTTGGAGGCGGCCAGCACGAATCGCGGATCAGGCGTCGTCATGCCCGCTCCCCCCGGAACAGTTCGCTGAGGGCCACGATCATGGCGGGCGGCGGCGTCCACACGTTCACTCCCTGGCGGACGCCGTCGACCACCGGGGTGTCGGGCCCGATGGCACCGCGCAGGAACAGGTAGATCGAACCGCCCAGGTTGACAGCCGGGTCGTAGCCGGGGAGCCGCCAACTCAGGTAGCGGTGCAGGGCCACCTGGTAGAGGGTGGCCTGGAGCACGTAGTTGCCCTCGATCATGGCGTGCGACACCGCGGCCGCCCCGTAGTCGGGGAGGGCGTTGGACTTGTAGTCCATGACCACCCAGCGGCCGTCGGCCAACGCCAGGGTCAGGTCGATGGCACCGGTCAGGAACCCCCGAAAGCTCTGGACGTCCAGGTCGACGAGGCGATCGGCGTATGTCTGGAAGGGGTCCTCGGACGGAAGGTGCGCACGCATCACCGCACCCATGTCGGCCAGCGACACCACCGCCGGGACCGGCAGCTCGAACACCAGCTCCTTGAGCACCCTGCCCACCCCGGCCAGGCTGGGATCGGTGGGCGAAGGGCCGAGCGGGGTGGTGATGGCACCCACCATCCCGGTGACGAATGCGGCGGGATCGAACTCCCACCCGGAGCGCTGCATGGCGGGGGCCAGCACTGCCGGCAACGACATCTCCAGATCAGGATCGTCGAAGGAAACCGACTCGAACATCTCGTGCACCAGGGTCCCGAACCGGGCGCCCTTGGGAAGATCGGCCATGGGAAGGTCGGCGGGCGGGACGGTCTCGATGTCGTCGCCGAGTTCGTCGTCGGCCTTGAGCGCGGCGGTTTCGTCGGCGACGACATGGTCGGGTGACAGCGACGAGAACGATGCCCGGCGCCACATGTGGTCGAGCGGGCGCTCGAAGGCGGCGGCCGCCAGCGCCGCCTCGGCCCGCAGGCCACCCCCGTAGCGGCGAACTTCGGGCAGCGCGGTGACGGCGGGTGCGGCCACCAGGCCCGGACGGGCGGTACGGGCGGCGTCCTTCCACGACTGACGGGCGAGCAGTTTGCCGAGGGTGCTGGTGGGGGCGTCCTCGATGTGTTTGACCCACCACACCACCAGATGGTGACGGGCCCGGGTGAGCGCCACATACAGCAGGCGGCTCTCCTCGGCCCGCTCCTCGCGGCGAGCGGCGGCGGCGTTGTCGTCGAATCCCGCCCAGCCGTCCTTGCCGGCGACATCGACCACCCGCCCCCCACCGTCGCGGTCGTGACGCACCGGGATGTCAGGTGATCGGTCCCACACGTCCCAGCCGTAGGGCACCAGCACCACCGGCCATTCGAGCCCTTTGGAGGCGTGCACGGTGAGCACCTGCACCGCCTCGGCGTCGGTTTCCAGTCGACGTTGCCGGGCTTCGGGCTCTTCGGCGAAGTCCTTCTCACGCTGGTTGGACTCGCGGATGGCATCCTCGAGCCACGCCACCAGCGACCCCATCCGCCCCGGACGCCAGGCGGCGTGCAGCTCCTCGGCGATGTGGGTGAGGTCGGTCATCACCCGCTCGCCGTCGGGTCGCAGCAGCACCCGCTCGGTCAGATGCCGGGTGCGGTCCACCTCGGAGATCAACCGGGGCACACCCACGTCGTGCAGGATGCGTTGCAGCGACCGCATCTCCAGTTGCAGCGACACCTCGGCCATGTCGTCGAGGGCGGCCACGTCGGACAGCCCCATTCCCATCAGCAGCGAGGTGGCTCCCAACCGCACCAGGTCCATCCGTTCGGGATGTTCGACCGCCATCAGGAACCGGCGCCACTCCTCCGCCGCCCGCGACACGAACACCGCCCCGCTCCGACCCGACACCGACGGCACCCGCCGCTTGTCGAGCTCGGCGCGCACCATGTCGACCTGGCGCGACGTCCGGCACAGCACTGCAATGTTTGACGGCTGCAGCGGTCCGTCCTCGAAGCGGACGCCCGACTCGAGCATGTCCACCACCTGGGCGGCGACGTCGGCTGCCACCGCCCACCGGGTCGGGAACAGCGAGAAGAACTGGGGTCGGTCGCTGCGCTTCTCGACCCCGATGTCGGAGCTGAGCCAGCGCAGCGACAACGCCGCCTGAACCCCGGCTATCCGCGCTCCGGTGTGATCATCGGCGGGACGCACCGGGACGTAGGCGATATCGTCGTCGCCGAAGGTGGCACCGTCGAACAGCAGGTCGAGGGCCTCGAGCAACGGCCCGTCGCTGCGCCAGTTGGTGTCGAGCTGGCGGCGTTCCGCGCCGCGGGCGGCGTCAAGATAGGCGTCGATGTCAGCTCCCCGGAAGCGGTAGATCGACTGTTTGGGATCGCCGATCACCACCAGTCGGCCCTGCTCGAAGATGGCCCGGATCACGTTCCACTGCATCGGGTCGGTGTCCTGCGCCTCGTCGACCAGGCCGATCTCGTAGCGGGCCGCCAGCAGTCGCCGGGCCTCCTCGCCCACCTCCGGGTCGGCCAGCACGTCGACCAGTTCCGAGAGACCGTCGTCGAAACTGACCTGCCCGGCGTGCTGCAGCCGACGCGCCATCTCGGAGCGGATGGCATGGGCCATCTCCACCCGGGCCCGGGCCCGCCCGGCGGTGTGCTCCGGACCCGGGACGATGCGGGCGTCGGGTTTGGACACCACCTCCATTCCGATGCGGGCGACGTCGATCGGGCTCAGCCGATCGCGTCCATCCTCGGCGTGGGCCCAGCGTCCCACCACCAGGTCGGCGGCGGCCACCGCCATCATCCGGGAGTCGAGGGCGGTCGGTTCCAGGTCGGTGGGAAGCCTCGACCCGAATCCGAGCACACCCAGCAGTCGTTGGGCGAACCCGTGGATGGTGAAGATCTGGGCCTGGTCGAAGGAACTGAGGGCGGTGGCGACCCTGGTCTCGATCAGCTCGGCCGGAAGCGAGGCGACCAGCGCCGCCATGTGCTCGTCGGCGCCGCCGGCCCCACCACGCACCACGGTCAATGCCTCCACCAGCCTGGCGCGGATGCGGCCGGCGAGCTCGGCGGTGGCCGCCCGGGTGAAGGTGATGACGAGGATCCGTTCGATGGCGACGCCTTCCACCGCCACCAGATGTGTCACCAGGGCGGCGATGGTGTGGGTCTTGCCGGTGCCGGCACTCGCCTCGATGACGGTGCGGCCCGGCCCGATGGGGCGTCCGGTGAGATCGATGCTCACGCTCCCCGCTCCTTGATCCAGGACAGCACCGGCGCCCACAGCCGTTCGGCCTGCACCTCGAAGTCGGTGGCCAACAGTTGGGTGATGGTGTCGACGTCACCGAACAGGAGCCGGAGCGACGCGTCCCGGTTCTCGCCGAAGTCCCGCTTCTCGAACTCGGCCCTGGCGTCACGGATGGCCTGAGCACGGTTGGTGGGGGCCTGCCGCTGGAAGCACAGGGCGGTTTCACACGGCAGTGCCATCGGTCGGCGATGCCCGTCGTCGAAGACGGAGACCAGGCCCTCCAACACCCCGAGGGCGGTGGCTGTGCGTTCCTCGGCGGAACCGCCGAAGGGTCCGATGGTGGTCTCCTGCAGCCCGCGTCCGGTGGCCCGGCGGGCCAGGATGAGTCCGTGCCATGGGAGTGACGGGTCGACGAGGGTGAGGAAGGCCAGCCGGACCAGGACGCCGAGGCGGTGCGACGCCTTCACTTTCGACGGGGTGACCAACGGAACGTGGGCGGACTCGGGGTCGGCCAGCACCGACCCTTCCACCAGCCGGCCCGCCACAGCCAGCTCGCCCCGGTACCAGCGGTGGCGCGGCTGGTGGTAGCCCCGTTGCACCGCCGCCCCCCACAGTTGTTCGACGTCGCGACGGGCGTAGTCGAGCTCGCGGGTGGCGAGGCTGCCGGGGGGCAGGCTGTCGGCGCCGAGCTCACGGGCGATGAGGGCGTCGAGGTCGTGTCCCACCGCCAAGCCGTCGAGCAGCCGATCCTTCAATGCCCAACTCTGCAGCCCGGTGAGGGACACCGGCAGGGCGTCGTCGGGAAGGTCGGCGAGCGAGGGGATCCCGAACCCGAGCGACGAACGAACGAACCCGCGCATCGGGTTGGCCAGGAACCACACCAGGTCGTCGATTCGCACCACTTCGGGCGGTTCGGTGCCCACCCACTCGCGGGTCATCGGCAACGCCAACTGGTCGCGACGTTGCACGGCCAGCGCCCCCCGCAACTGGATCGGGTCGAATCCCCACGGGCCGTCGACGCCCAGGGCGCCGTCGGTGAACACCGCCTGGCTGAAGCTCTGGAGAGGGTGGCGGGTCTGCAGCTCGGCGATCGGGCGTTCGGTCATGGTGGCCAGGGTGTCGAGCAGTTCGGCGATGGGGACCGCCGGGGGGTACTCGGCATTGGTGATCTCGTCGCGTCCGGCGTAGGTGATGACGAGGTGGTCGCCGGCGGCGATCACGGCGTCGAGTAGCAGCTGACGATCCTCTCCGCTGCGGTCGTGGTCGCCGATGCTCTCGTGGCCGGCGAGCAAGTCGTCGCCATCGGTGCGGGTGCGGCGGGGGAAACGGTCGTGGTCCATTCCCAACAGGCACACCACCCGGTAGGGAACCGACCGCATGGGGGCGAGCGTGCACACCGTGACGTCGCCGGTGCGGAAGTGGAGCGGGCTGGGCCGGTCGTCGGTCCATGCCGCCATCGCCCGCCGCGCCTCAGACAACGTGACGGGTGGGTCGACCGCACCGGTGGCGGGGAAGGTTTCCACCAGCAGTCGTTCCAGCTGAACCCACTGCCACTCCCCGTCGAAGCCGGGGTCGGCGAGCATCCGGGTGGCGTCACCGATGGCCGTCGCCCAGGCCGACATGGGGAGCCGGCCCGACAGCGTGGCGCGGATGGCGCCGATCCGGTCGATGATGGCGGCGAGGATGCCGACCGCCCGGGTGTCCTGGCCTTCCACCCCGTCGAGCGGGGACACCGCGCCGACCACCCGCACCGGGCTGTCGAGGTAGAACACCCCGGCCAGGGCCCGGTCGAGCCCCCGCCTCCAGGTGCGTTCCGCCACCCCGCTCACACCCCACCACTGCCGGTGGGCGGGGTCGAGACCCCAGGCGATGGCGGCGTCGTCGACGATGGAGGTGATCGAGCGGGCCAGGTCACCGTCGAAGCCGAACCGCTGCTGCACGACCGGGCGGGCGACCAGCTCACGGACCGTGGATGCGTCGAGGCGCCCGTCGGCCAGGTCGAGCACCCCGCTGGCGAAGCGCACCAACGGATTGGTGGCGGCGGGCGACCGGTCGGCGATCCGCACCCGCAGATCGGGCAACCCGGCCCCGTCACCCTGCGGGAATCCGGCTTCCAGCAGTGGGGCGAACGTCGCCAGGTCGGGGGTCATGATGACGATGTCGCGGGGCTCGAGGGTGCGGTCGGCGGCCAGGATGTGCAGGACGGCGTCGCGCAGCACCTCGACCTGGCGACGCGCCCCGTGACAGACGTGGATCTGGATGGAGCGGTCGGCTGCGACGTGTCGGGGTCGGCGGTTGGCACGGATGTCGGCCTGCAGGCTGCCGAGCAACGTGGCCGTCTCCGCAACCGGGGGGGCATGGCGCACCTGTCGGTCGGCGGCGGCCAGCACCAGCTGCAGCTCCCTGCTGTCCCGACCCCAGGCGGCCAGCAGCGGGTGCCGGGCCCGGTCGGCGGCACCCTGGCGACTGGTGGGCGGGTCGGCGGCGATATCGGACCACAACGCCGGCGACGGGTGCAGGACGTGAACCAGGACGTCGGTGGTGTGGGCGACGGCCCCGAGCACCGCCAGGTCGAAGGGGTCGGCACCGGTCAACCCGTACACCGAGATCCGTTCAGGGAGCGGCACCACGCCGTCACGAATCGGGTCGAGGGCGGAGGCCAGCAGCTCGGCCGGGGCCGGCACCCCGGCTCGGTGGCGCACGTGGCGCCACAGCTTTGGCTGCCACCGATGGTGCTCGGAGATGTCCATGAGATCCGGACCAACGTCGCCTCCGTCCGCCCAGGCGGTGATCATGGCCGGGCGACGCCGGGCGTAGGCCGAGAACAACCGGGTGATCTTGGCGGCGGCCGCCATACGGCTCACCGCCGGCGACGCCAGGTGTCGGCGCAGCAGCGACATCCAAGGTTGGTCGAGGTCGTCGTCGATGCAGGCCATCACCACCGTCTGTAATGCCGCCCCCTCCCAGGCGCCCAGCGAGGCTCCCAGCGCCGGCACCCCGTCGACGATCGAACGAACCAGCTGGCGGGGCGAGGGGAACTCGACGTGGGCGGAGATCCCGCCCGCCACCTCGGTCAACTCGACACCGATGCGTTGGGTGAGCCAGCGTTCGATACCGCGGGTGGGTACCGCCACGGTCTCGGGCGTGAAGGGGTCGAGCGGCTCGGCGATGAGCCGCTCGCACAGCATCGCCACCAGCGCATCGGGATGGGGTGCGACGTGGATGCGCAAGGTCATGTCGCAAGCCCCCTCGGTCGGTGTGTCATCCGCCGGTCACCGTAGCAACCGCCACCGACAGATTCCGTGGGTCATCCGGACTCACCCTCCGCTCCGTATCAGTAACGAATCTCAAAAAGGGGAGGACGAGGAGGTGATGTTGGCAGATCGACCCACCGCACGGCTCCAGACCGGTCCCGCGTGACCTGAGCTGTCGAAGCGCTCGCGACGCCACGTTGGGGCCGGGAACACACCCGACCCGACCGAAAGTGAGGACTTCATGGATCTCGTACTGACACCAGGCCAATTCCAGCTGGTGTACAACTCCTTCTCGTTCGTAGTCGCCGCCATGCTGGCGACCGGACTGTTCTTCCTCCTGGGACGTTCCCAGATATCCGCCCGTCATCGGATGGCGGTGACGCTGTCGACCCTCGTGGTCAGCATCGCCGGATACCACTACCTGCGCATCTTCGGCAACTGGGACGACTCGTTCACCGAGACCGCCGAAGGCTTCGTGCAAACGGCGACCTTCAACGAGGGCTACCGCTACGCCGACTGGCTGTTGACGGTGCCACTGCTTCTGGCCGAACTGGTGCTGCTGCTTCACCTGGCGCGTGATCGGAGCCGATCGCTCATCACCAGACTGGGAGTGGCGGCGGTGCTGATGATCGCGCTCGGATACCCGGGCGAGGTCGCCACCGACACCGGGGCCAAGTGGCTGTGGTGGACGGCGGCCATGATCCCGTTCGTGTACATCCTGTGGGTGCTCTACGGAGAGTTCGGCAAGGAACTCGCCAAGATGACGAGCCGGGCCGCCGGCCTGGTCAGGGGCATGCGAACGCTGCTGCTGGTCACCTGGGCGGTGTACCCGGTTGCGTTCCTGGTGCCGCTGTTCGGCTTCGACGCCGGCACGGCCGAGGTGATTCGCCAGGTCGGATACTCGATCGCCGACGTGGCGGCCAAGCCGGTCTTCGGGCTGATGCTGTTCGCAGCGGCCCGCATCATGACCATGGAAGAAGAGGCGTTGCCCAACATCGAACTCACCACCTCCGACAGCTGATCCCGCGACAGCGGCGGGTCGGGGCGTCACCAGCCCGACTCGCCGCCCCCGCGCTCACCAGCCCCACCCGAGCGCCGATGAACCCGCGTTCCGAAATCTGTCACAGGCGCCCGATATGTATGGCACCATGTATGTCGTGAAGCGCACCACCGTGTACCTGCCGGAGGACTTGAAGATGCGACTCGAGCGGCGCGCTCGCTCGGAAGGCATCACCGAGGCCGAGATCATCCGCTCTGCTCTGGCCAAGGAGCTGTCCGAGCCCGGGCGCCCACCCACGGTGCCGCTGTTCGACCGCGGCTGGGGCGACCCCACCCTGGCCGAACGCGTCGATGAAGCGCTCGCCGGTTTCGGCGACTCCTGATGATCCTCGACACCAGCGGACTGATCGCCGCCTTCCTGGTCGATCAGCGGCTTCATCAAAGGTGCGCTGAGGCTCTGCTGGCGGCGAATCGTCGCATCCTCTCCCCATTCGTCATCGCCGAGCTCGACTACCTGGCCTCGACCAGAAGCGGCGTGTCGGCGGAACTGGCGATCCTCGATGAGCTCGCATCCGACAGCTACTCCGTCGCCACGGTCGACGCCGGGTTCCTCCGGGCTGCCATCGGCGTCATCGAGCAGTACCGCGACCTGGGGGTGGGTCTCGCCGATGCGTCGCTCGTTGTGTTGGCGGACCGGCACGAGACCCGCGACATCTTCACCCTCGATGAGCGCCACTTCCGGGCAATGAAGGGACTCGATGGCCGGCCCTTTCGGCTGGTGCCGCTCGACACATGATCGAGTCGCCGGATCAGAGGGATCCGGCGATCCTCGAGAGCGCAACATCCATGTCGTCGTCGCTGCTCTGGAAGCTGGTGACGAAGCGGATCAAGCCGGGGCCGATCCGGTAGAACAGCAGACCCGACTCCTCCAGGCGGCCGATGACGGGCTCCGGGAGCTTCACGAACAGCATGTTGGCGTCGACCCGGTTGACCATCTCCACACCGAGCCGGTCGAGCCCCTCCGCCAAGCGCGCCATGGTCCGGTTGGCGTCACCGGCGAGTCGCAGCCACAGGCCGTCGGTCAGGTAGGCGATCAGCTGGGCCGACTGGAAGCGCATCTTCGAGGCGACCTGGCCCGCCCGCTTGGTGCGGTACATCAGGTGTCCGCTGGCGACCGGGTCGAAGCTGACGATGGCGTCGGTGCTCACCGCCCCGTTCTTGATCGCACCGAGCGAGAACACGTCGACACCGGCCCGCCAGGTGAGGTCGGCGGGAGCACAACCCAGCGCGGCGATGGCATTGGCGATGCGGGCCCCGTCGATGTGAACCTTCAGGCCCCGTTGTCTGGCGATGGCCGCCAGGCGGGCGATCTGATCGGGCGGGGTGATGGTGCCATAGTCGCTGGGGATGGTGAGCGACAGCACCGCCGGTTGGGAGTGGTGGGGGTCACCCCATCCCACCGACTCGAGAGCGGCTATCAGCGACTCCGGCGCAATGGTGAAGTCGGGACCGGTGAGACCTGCCATCACGGCTCCACCCGAGAACATCGAGGTGGCCCCGCCCTCGTTGACGATGATGTGCGCGGTCTCATGACACAGCACCGCGCCCCATGGTGGGGTGAGCGCCGACAGGGCGACCGCGTTGGCGGCGGTTCCGGTGGACACCGGGAAGACCTCGGCGGTCGAGTGTTCGAAGACATCGCGCACCAGCGCCGTGAGTCGGGACGTCACCTCGTCACCGCCATATGCCAGTGCCGAGCCCTGGTTGGCGTCGATGAGCGCCGCCAGGATCTCCGGGGCGGCGCCGGCCGAGTTGTCGCTTCGCAGTTCGATCGGACGTCCGTCGTCCACGCAGTCCTCTCCGCTCGGGACGCCATCCTGAGACGGCGAGCGGAATCCGTCAAAACGCCGATCCCCCGGCATTTCTCCGCCCGGCGGAGGCCGTCGAACCGAGGGCCAGGACTGACCGCCACGGTCAGTGTGAACCCAGGGTTGGGCCCTGGGTTCACAGTCGCCCTTGCGTCAGGGGGTCATCACCTCACACAGGACATCGGCCGGGTCGACCTGGATGAATCGATCCAGAGACGCCACCACCCTCCAGGCGGCGCCGGTGGGCACCCCCTCGACATCCACCTCGCCCGACACCACCGCCGGATTGCCCGCCGTGTCTCGGCAACCGATGTGGACCTGCTCCCCAGTAGGGAGGTCGAGGGCGGCGACCACCCGGAAGATCGGCGTGCCGTCGAGGTTCCAGGCCAGGAAGTCCTGGAGCCACAGCTGTCGCCAGCCGTCGTCGGAGTACTCCGGCCCATCCGAGACCACCGAGACGATGTGCTCGAACACCCAGCCCTCATGGTCGAGGCACGCCCCGCTGTGGGTCCACAAGCCGGTGGCGGTCGGCGCCGAACCGGACAGGTCGACCAGGCCGCCGCACGACTCGACGGCCGGGTCGTACGGGCCGGCCAGGAAGATCCTGCCGACCGTGTCGGAGGTGTCGACCGTGAGGCCAGGACAATCCGCCTCCGCCGGATCGACCTCCACCAGATCGCCTTCATCGATCCGCCACATACGGGCGAGCCGCGAACCGGACTCGGTGTACTCGATCGAGGCGGCGTGCCGGATCGATCCGTCGACGAAGCAGGTGGCGACCACGGTGCCGTCACCGCCGACTACCGCCACATCGACGGCGTCGGTCACCACGAAGCTCTCGTCATCGCCCGGGGCGGGGGACAGCGCCATCACCGTGGCCTCGATCGGGCGGTTGGGCGACCACAACCCGTCTGGCCAGCGGTGGGCGAGGCCCAGCCAGCTGGACACGGCGTCGTCGGTCCACGCCACCGGGTAGCGGGAACCGGAATACACACCGGTGGGAGTCCCGTCCAGGAGATACTCCTCGACCTGATGGGTATCGCCCCACCGGGCGGTGACGGTCTCACCGGTGAGCGGGTGCTCGGGCTGGACGAACAGCGTCAAAACGACATCGTCGGCCGGGCCGGAGATCACCAACCGATTGGGACCGATCTCCAAGTCGACCGCCAGCTCCCATGACCCGGTCGAGGACACCTGGGTTCGGGGACCCCCGTCGATCGAAAACGATGCCCCCGGTTCGCCCTCACCCCGAACGATGACCCTGGGCTCGGAGAGGTTGGCGCCCGACGCCGGCTCGGCCACCGAGAGCGGCATGCGAGGCCGGGTGGTGGAGGCGCTCGTCGTGACGGACGTGGTCGTGAACGACAGGGACGTGACGGTGGAGGCGTCGATCGGTCCGGGTTCGGGCTGGCCGCACCCCGAAAGCATCACAACCATCGCCAGCGCCAACAGTCGGCACATCAGCCACCTCCCACCCATCTTCCGTCCTGCGCGCACGAGCCGCCAGGGTCGATGGCCATCGGCGCCGACAAGCGACCTCAGCGAGAGGAGGCACCTTCCACGGCGGCCAGGATGCGGGCGAGGCGCCGCCAGCGGCGCTGGCGGTAGCGGTAGAACACGGTGGCGAAGGCGAGCACCATCGGAGTCAGAGCGCCGGCTTCGATGTCGATCTCGTCGGAGTAGCCACATCGGGTGGAGTCGATCGGCTCGACGGCGATCCGATGGCGCCACAGCGACACCGGCCCGCCGCCTTCGGTGGTGACCAGCACGCGGGCCACCGGATTGACCTGGTCGACGGTGATGCGGTGGCGCCAGACCGGGAGTACCCGGAACAGATAGAGGCGGCCTTCGATGGTCCAGCCCGGCCCGAAAGGCCCCACCGCCCGCTCGGCGACCGGGTATCTGAGGGCGGCTCCGATCACGTGCACAAAGGTCTCGGGTGTGGTGACGGCCGCCCAGACGGCGTCGGCCGACGCCTCCAGGTTCGTGCTGATTCGAATGGTCTTCATGACCCCAATATGCGAGTATTGCTCGTGTTCTTCAACTCGCTTTTCGCACCCGACGCCGAGCCCCGGAAACAGCCCAGACAACGGCGCTCCCAGGAGACGGTCGACCGCATCCTCGACGCCGCTGCTCGCATCTTCGGCACCGACGGTTACCAGCGAACGACCACCAACCACATCGCCGCCGAGGCCGAGATCTCGATCGGGTCGCTCTACCAGTACTTCCCCAACAAGGACGCGCTGCTGGTGGCGCTCGCCGACCGTCATCTGGATGAGGCGTCGACCGCCCTGGCAGGGATCGCCGCCGGTCTGCGGGCCACCGCCCCATCCCTGGAAGAAGTGTGCCGAACGCTGGTGACTGCGGCCGTGGTGCTGAACTCGCCGGGCTCGATCCACCACCTGCTGTGGCAGGCGCCGCGAACCGAGGCACTGACCCGCCGGTTCGCCGCGTTCGAAGCGGAGCTGGCCGGCGAGGTCGCCTGGCACCTGGAACGGTTCGGTCACGACCCCCGGCGGGCACATCGCCGAGCCGAGGTGATGGTGGCCGCAGTCGCCGCCGCGGTTCACACCTGCGTCCCCGGGGACGATCTGGCCGACGAGCTCGTCTCGCTCTGCCTCGGCTACGCCGGGAGCTCTGCCGCCATCGGAACCGAGGGCCAGAACTGACCGTGGCGGTCAGCGTGAACCCAGGGTTGGACCCTGGGTTCAGCAGCTGAGCAGCGGGACGTCGTACTCCGAGATCGATCGATCCGCAGAGATGATCGTCATCCCCTCGCAGAGCGCTTGGGCGATGAGGAGACGGTCGAACGGATCGCGGTGGTGGAGGGGCAACTCACCAACCCGCTCGGCGTGGTTGGGCTCCAGAGCGATCAGGTCGAAGCCCACCACCTCGCACAGCTGCCGGGGTGGCACCGGCAGGCTGAGTTTTCCGATCGACTGTTTGATCGCCATCTCAGCGATCGACACTGCCGACACACGAACGATGGTCAACGCATCGCCGATGACGTCCCGCACTTCGGGACCGAGCCGCTCAGGGTCCGCCGCCGCCCAGAGCACGATCTGAGTGTCCGCCAGGAAGGCGCTCATGCAAGCGGCTCGTCCAACGATCGGAGGACCTCCTCCGGGGTCTCGTCGAAGTCGGCTGCGATGTGGATGAGACCAGCGAACACGCCGAGCCGGCGCTCACGACGGGGCTCGCCCGCCTCGAGACCGCGCCGAGCCAGCTCGGAGATGACATCACCGATGGAACGCCGCTCTTCGAAGGCGCGCCGCCGAGCGATCTCATGGATCTCGGGGTCGAGGTCGATGGTGGTACGCATCCAGAGCATTGTAGCATCATGATGCGCACAGTGATGTCCGGGTCACTCCTGCTTGGTCTTCCCGGCGGCCTTCTGGGCCTTCTTCCACTCCCGGACCCGGGCCAGGGAGTCGGGGCCGTCGATGTCGGCAGCTGATCGGGGGGTGGCATCGGCGAAGGGACCGGCGGCGCGTTCCCAACCGGGTGGGGCAACATCGAACTGCTTGGCGAGCAGGGCTACGAAGATCATGGTTTTCTCGGCGCCGAAGCCGGGCAGCGCCGCCAACCTCGATGACAGGTCGTCGCCCGATGTCACGTCGGCCCACACGTTCGAGCCCGAGCCGTCGTAGTCCTCGACCAGTTGCTCGCACATGGCGTGGATGCGTCGTCCGATGGCGGCCGGGTAACGGTGGATGGCGGGCTTGGCGCAGCACACCGCCACGAACTCCTCGACATCCATGGTGGCGATCCGGCCGGCGTCGAGACCGCCCAGTCGGTCGGCGAGGGTGGCCGGCGCCCGGAACGCCCACTCCATCGGCACCTGCTGATCGGCCAGCATGCCGATGAGCAGGGCGGTGCCGCTCTGGTCGAGCAGTCGGTCGGCCTCGGCGTTGCCGGTGATGCGCAGCGTTCCCACCATCCCGACGATACCGGCCGGGCCAAAACCGGCGGCACTCGCCGGTTCCGGCTGGCACAGTTGCCCGATGCCAACAGCACCACCCACCAGCGCCGGCGAGTTCGAGACCCTCACCACCTTCCTCGACTACTACCGAGAGGTCATGATCGGAAAGGTCGCCGGAGTCGACGCCGCCGGTCTGCGGGCCACACCGGTGCCCTCGGGGACCTGTCTGGGTGGACTGCTCAAGCACCTCGCCTATGTGGAACGGTGGTGGTTCCAAGCGGTCTACGCCGGACGCCAGGTCGACTTCCCCTGGTCGAAGGAGAACCCTGACGCCGACTTCGTGCTCGACGACCACGACGACGCCGACTCGCTCATCGCCCTGTACCGGACGGAGGTCGACGAGGCCCGCCGGGTGGTGGCGGCCGACCCCGACCTCGACCGGGTGGTGCAGGCCGGACCACGCCAGGTGTCGCTTCGCTGGATCCTCGTCCACATGATCGAAGAAGTTGCCCGACACGCCGGCCACGCCGACATCCTGCGCGAGCAATACGACGGCGCGGTGGGCGACTGAGGATCTCGCTGGGACACCTCCCCCTCCGGCCGAACCCATCGTCCGGCGTACCGGGCGGGCACCGTGGTCTCGTCAAGCCCTCGTAGGCGAGTCGGGGCGACCGACGGAGGAGGGCGCCCAGACCCCTGCGGCCACACCCGTGGTCCACGATCGGGGACCCGGCCGTGGTCGATGAGTCCACCGGCTTTCGGTGCGGCGACCTGTGGACGGTCAGCGGTGGTCGTGGCAGTCACTCCCAACCCCTTCGGGAGGTCAGACACGCATCGGCTTGACGGTCAGGGCGGCCACGGCCACTGCGACGGGGATGAGGGCGTAGAGGAGTGCGGCGGTTCGGTAGTCACCGGCGGCGTCGCGGGCCACCGAGAACGCCACCGGTCCCACTGCGGTCGAGGCGACGACGACAAACGTCGCGACACCTTGGATGGCGCCGATGTTGGTGACACCGAACCACCGGGGCATCAGGGTGGCCGACACCGTCCTCGAGGCGCCGCCGGTGGCACCGAGCAGCACGGCGTACAACACCACCAGCGGGCCGGGAACCAGGAACGACACCAACACCAGGCTGGCGGCCAGCAGCGCCATCGACATCGGCAGCAGGGTGCGCACGGTGAGCCGGTCGCTCACCACCCCGAACAGCAGTCCGGCCACTCCGGTGCCCACGGTTTGGGGCAGGAACATGGCGGCGGCGGCGGTGGGGGTGAGGCCGGCGTCGCCCAGCAACGAGATCTGATGGAAGTTGAGGGCGGTCGACAACATGCCAACCGCCGACGACGCCGACACCAGCACCCAGAACCGCCAGGTTCGCAGCGCCTCGCTTCTGGTGGACGCCGCCCGGGCGGGGGGCGCCCCCGGTTTGGCTTCGACTCTGACACCATCGGGTACCTGGCCGATGTCGGCCGGCCGGTCGATCATCCCGAAGCGGGCGATGGGGACCACCGTCAGCCAGATCACCACCCCGGCCACGATCCAGGCAGTCCTCCAGCCCACCCCCTCGATCACGAAGCTGAGCCCGATCGGAACCAGGCTCATCAGCATGCCCAGTCCCGTGCTGTAGATGCCGAGCATCGTGCCGCGCCGCTTCTCGAACCACAGGGTCACCGCCACCGTCGATGCCAGGGTGAGCGATCCCTGGCCCAACCCCCGGATCAGCACAAAACCCAGCGCCAGGGTCACGAAACCGGTCACACCCGACATGGCCATCAGGGCGGCACCAAAACCCAACCCGATCACGGTCATGGCTTTACGCACCCCGGACACGTCGATCATGCGGCCCGCCACCGGCATGGCCAGCGCAGCGGTGATGGTCCCCACCAGATAGGCGAGCGACACCTCCGAACGGGTCAGCCCGAGGTCGGCGATGAGCCAATCGACGAACACGCTCACGCCGATCGTCTGCCCGGGCCCGGTCAACGCCCCGGTGAAGGTGGCGAGCACAAGGATGCGCCATCCGGCGAACCGGCGCGTCGAACTGTGGCCGGGAACAGGGGTGGTCACGGCCGAGAGCGTAGGGCAAGACACAACCGACCGCGGCGCAGCATTGCGCCCGCCGACCCGTATCGTCGCCGCATGTCGGCGACCGCAGCACCCACCACCATCCGGATCGCCTCGATCGACGTCCTCCGCGGGTTCGCCCTGCTCGGCATCCTGGTGATGAACATCGCCGCCTTCTCGATGCCGCTGGTCGCCTACCTGAACCCGCTCGCCTACGGCGGTGACGAACTCGCCAACCGGGTGGTGCACGGGGTGGCACACGTGTTCTTCGACCAGAAGTTCATGGCGCTCTTCTCGATGCTGTTCGGGGCGGGCGTCATCCTGCTCACCGAGCGTCTGACCGAAACCGGCCGCAGCGCGGTACGCATCCACTACGTCCGCAACCTGTGGCTGCTCGTGTTCGGGTTCGCCCACGCCACCCTGCTCTGGGAAGGGGACGTGCTGTTGGTGTACGCCCTGTGCGGGTTCGCCCTCTACCCGATCCGTCGGTGGAAACCGGCGGTGCTGTTGACCCTCGCCTGCCTCATCCTGGCGGCGGTGGCGAGCATTCACCTCAGCGCGGCCCTGTCCGTCCAGGAAGCAGGTCTGGAAGCCGAGCTCAACTTCTTCTTCAGTCCGACACCTGCCCAACTCGAGTCCGAGATCGAACTCTTCTCGGAAGCGACCTACTCCGACCAGGTGGCCTACCGGTGGGAGGGCGAGATCGCCGATAACGAGGGTGCGGCCATCTTCCTCGGCGTCAACACCATCGACGCCTTCTCCCGGGCGATGGCCATGATGCTGGTCGGGATGGCGCTGTACCGCAGCGGCGTCCTTCGGGGCGCCGCCGACGACCGCACCTCTACCCGCATGATCCGCTGGGGGTTCGGACTGGGGATCCCACTGGCGGCACTCAGCCTGTGGGTGCGCTACGCCGCCGACTGGGACGCCACCTTCGTGTTGGGGGCGGGCGCCATCCCCAACCTGGTGGCGACCGTGGCCATGAGCCTCGGGTACGTCGGGCTCATCATGCGCTGGTGCCGGGGCACCCCGGGCTCCCGTCTGCAAGCGCGCCTCGCCGCGGTCGGACAGACCGCCCTCACCAACTACATCTTCCAGTCGGTGGCCGCCACCCTGATCTTCTACTCGTACGGGTTGGGCTGGTTCGGATCGGTGTCACGATCCGGACAGGTGGCGGTGGTGGTGGCGATTTGGGCGATCCAACTCCTGGCCTCCCCCTGGTGGACGGCCCGGTTCCGGTTCGGTCCGCTCGAATGGCTGTGGCGCACCCTGACCTACCTCCGGCTGCAACCCATCCGGCGCTGATCAGCCCCGCAGCATCTCGCGGCGCCCGGCCAGCCCGATCGAGGTGGCGACCAGGACCCCCACGTAGGCGACGATGTACAGCGCCTGCAGGGGCTGGTCGGGGATGTCGAACTCGGCCCAGAACACGGGAATGGCGACGGTGAT
>JBHJOH010000117.1:0-54923 GCA_050329955.1 Acidimicrobiia bacterium
GGTCGAGATCTGGCTGGCCGGTCGCCGGGGTGGTGCGGTCGTGGTCGCCGTCGCCCAACGGGGATCGAAGCGGCGCCTCATCGAGACCACCGCCACCAACGCCCGTGAGGCGTTCGCCCGCCACCGGCTCCGTCGCAGCGCCGACCACAACGCCCGCGCCAAGGCGCTGCGCAGTCTGCAGGAGGCACTCGATCTTCCCGATGCCCTGCTGCGCATCGAGTGCTACGACATCTCGACCCTGCAGGGCACCAACACCGTGTCGTCGATGGTGGTGATGGAGGACGGCCTCCCCAAACGAAACGAATACCGACGCTTCAAGATTCGCACCGTCGACGGCCAGGACGACTTCGCCTCGATGGAAGAGACCATTCGACGGCGGTTCACGGCGTATCTGAGAGAGACCCGCAACGGGCAGGGCGAACAGGGCAAGTTCAGCTATCCACCGTCCCTGGTCGTGATCGACGGTGGTCCCGGGCAACTCGGGAGAGCGGTGAAGGTGCTCGACGAGCTCGAGCTCGACATTCCCGTGATCGGGTTGGCGAAGCGGTTCGAAGAGGTGTACCTGCCGGGTCAACCAGAACCGATCCGGATCCCCCGGGATGCCGAAGCCCTGTATCTGCTGCAGCAGATCCGAGACGAGGCCCACCGTTTCGCCATCACCTACCACCGCAACCTCCGCTCCAAGAAGATGGTGGATTCGGTGCTCGACGACGTGGCCGGCATCGGGCCCGCCCGCAAGAAGGTGCTGTTGCGCCGGTTCGGCTCGCTCAAGGCGATGCGGGAGGCAACAGTGGCCGAACTGGGTGAAGTTGTTCCCGAATCTGTCGCCCAGGATCTCTACGCTGCTCTCCATGGAGGTTGAACTGTCCCAGGCCGAAGTGTCCCAGCCCGAACGTCCCCAGGTGTTGGTGGTGACCGGCATGTCCGGCGCCGGCCGATCGACAGCCGCCGACGTGCTCGAGGACCTCGAGTACACCGTCATCGACAACCTGCCGCCCCAGCTGATGGCGGCCGTGGTCGATCACCACCGGGTGGCGGAGGGGCGTCGCAAGCTGGCAATGGTGATCGACTCCCGCGGTGGACTCCCGATCGACGCCATCCGCCACGGCATCGACGAACTCGATCGGCAGGGAATCACCAGCCGGGGGCTCTTTCTCGATGCCGAGGACGACGCAATCATCCGTCGCTACGAGGAGAACCGGCGTCCGCACCCACTGCGCACGGGCAACCTGGGCGAGGCCATCGAGACCGAAAGGCACCTCCTGTTGGAGCTTCGCGACCTGGCCGACGTGGTGATCGACACCACCGATCTCAACGTGCACCAGCTACGCGCTCGGCTCACTGATCAGTTCTCGCAAGGGAGCGCCCACCGCCCGATGCGGGTTTCGGTCACCTCATTCGGGTTCAAGCACGGCATCCCCCGCGACACCGATCTCCTCTTCGACGTCCGGTTCCTGCCAAACCCGCACTGGGTCCCCGAGCTGCGACCGTTTCGCGGCACCGACCAGGCGGTGGCCGACTACGTGATGTCGCACGACGATGCCGTCGGATTCCTGGGGCGGGTGCAGGACCTGCTTGCCTTCCTCATCCCACGCTTCCAGGCAGAGGGCAAGTCGTACCTCTCGATCGCCATCGGATGCACCGGCGGCCATCACCGCTCGGTGGCCCTGGCCGAGAAGCTGGGGGAGTGGTTTGCCTCCGAGGACGTCGACGCAGTCGTCCGACACCGGGATTCGGGGCGGTGACGCTCGAAACCCCCACCCCGCTCGAACTGGAACTCGCCGAGTTCGAAGACGACATCGCCGGCCGGAACGTGGTCGCCATCGGCGGTGGTCACGGCCTGGCGGCGGCGCTGACCGCCATCAGGGGGTATGCGGGGGACACCACCGCCATCGTGTCGGTGGCCGACGACGGCGGTTCCTCCGGCCGGCTCACCACCGGCCTGGGCATTCCCGCCCCCGGCGACATCCGCCGATGTCTGTTGGCGCTCACCCCGGACGTGTCGGTGTGGTCGGAGCTGTTCTCCTACCGGTTCCGCTCCGACACCGGCACCACCGACCCCTCCGACCCCGTCGACGTCGCCGGTCATTCGCTGGGCAATCTCATCATCGCCGCCCTCACCGATCTTGCCGGGGACTTCGCCTCGGCCGTGTCGTGGGCGGGTGGTCTGCTGGGCGCCATGGGAAGGGTCATTCCCGCCGCCGGGGGAGCGGTGACGCTGGCAGCCCTGGTCGAAGGACGCCTTGTCGAGGGCCAGGTGAACATCGCTGCCGGTCGGGGTCGTATCGACCGCCTCGAGATCGGCCCGAGCGGGGTGGTGGCCCACCCCGATGCCATCGCCGCCATCCGGGCGGCCGATCAGATCGTGCTGGGCCCAGGCAGCCTGTACACGTCGGTGCTGGCGGCCCTCGCCGTCCCCGGTATCGCCGAGGCCGTCAACCAGTCCAGCGCACCGATCGTGGTGGTGTTGAACATGGTCACCGAAGACGGCGAGACACTCGGACTCGACGGCGCCTCCCACCTCGAGGCCTTCCACCGGGTGGGAGGGCTCGAACGCGCCGGTGGTATCGTCGTGCACGAGGGGCGGACACCCGCTTCGCCACCGCTCGACGTGGTCACGCTCGACGATGTGGAGGCGGCCGAGTACGGATGGACGGTGGTCCGGGCAGACGTCGGAGACGGGTCCGCACCACGGGCCATGCACGACCCCGCCAAGCTGTGCTCGGTGCTGGCCACCCTCATCTGACAGCCGGACAGTCCGACAAGACGAGACCAGAAGAAGGGCCCCATGACCGATTTCCTCACCCTCGACGAGGTTGACCCCTCCGGGATGCGGGTCCTCGTCCGCTCCGATCTCAACGTGCCGCTCGACGGGCTCACCATCACCGACGACTTCCGGATCCGAGCGGCCCTGCCCACCATCGCATTGTTGCGCGATGCCGGTGCAACCGTGGTGGTCTGCAGCCATCTCGGCCGCCCCAAGGGAGTCGATCCGGCCTTCTCGATGGCCCCCATCTCGGCCCGTATGTCCGAGTTGGGAGGATTCCCGGTGACGCAACTCGACGGGGTGGTCAGCCCCGAGGTGGAAGCGGCCGTGGCCGCCGCCCAGCCCGGATCGGTCCTGCTGCTTCAGAACACACGCTACGAACCGGGAGAAACCAAGAACGACGACGCCCTGTCCGACGGCCTGGCCGCCCTGTGTGATCTCTTCGTCCAGGATGCCTTCGGATCGGTGCACCGGGCCCACTCCTCGACCGTCGGTGTCGCCGAACGGGTTCGTTCGGTGGCCGGCCCGCTACTCGCCGCCGAAGTGGTCTCGCTGGGCACCTTCCTCGGTGAGCCCGAGCGCCCATACGTGGTGATCCTCGGCGGCGCCAAGGTCTCCGACAAACTGGCCGTCATCGAAAATCTGCTGCCCAGAGTGGACTCGATGCTCATCGGTGGGGGCATGTGCTTCACGCTGCTGGCCGCCCAGGGTGTCGAGGTGGGAGCCAGCCTGGTGGAAGAGGAGATGGTGACCAAGGTGGGGGAGCTGCTTGCATCAGAGCACGGCTCGAAGATCGTCCTTCCCACCGACCTGGTGGCGGCGGTCCGCTTCTCCGAGGACGCCGAGCACCGGGCGGTGGCAGCCGACTCGATCCCCGCCGGATGGATGGGCCTGGACATCGGACCGGAAACGGCCGATGGCTTCTCCGCGATCATCCGGTCCGCCCGCACCGTGTTCTGGAACGGCCCCATGGGTGTCTTCGAGTGGGACGCCTTCCGGGCCGGCACCGAGACAGTGGCCAGGGCGATGAGCGAAACCGGGGCATTCACCGCAGTGGGAGGTGGGGACTCCGCCGCAGCCCTCCGGTTGCTCGGATTCGAGGCCCAGGTTTCGCACCTGTCCACCGGCGGCGGCGCCGGTCTCGAAATGTTGGAAGGCAAGGAACTCCCCGGTGTCGCCGTGCTCGCCCGATGGGCCCGCTGACCCGACCTGACAGGAGGCATCGATGGACCTGATCGTCGGAAACTGGAAGATGAATGCAACCCATCTGGACGCCATCCAGATGGTGCAGAAGCTGTCGTACCGGCTCGAGACAGCCGACTACGAACGGGTCGAAGTGGTGGTGGCACCCCCGTTCACGGCGCTCCGATCGGTGCAGACCGTCATCGAAGCCGACCACATGAAGATTCGGCTCGGAGCCCAGAACCTGCACTGGGCCGAAAGCGGCGCCTACACCGGTGAGATCTCACCGCTGATGCTGGCCAAGATGTCGGTGGCACATGTCATCGTGGGCCACTCCGAGCGCAGGGCCCTGTTCGCCGAAACCGACGAGCAGGTGTCGAAGAAGGCCAAGGCGGCACTCGCCGCCGGCATCACCCCGATCGTGTGTGTGGGCGAGACGCTCGACGAGCGGGAAGCCGACCGCACCGAGGAGGTCGTGGTGGGGCAGGTGATCGCCAGCACCGCCGGGATCTCCGGGGCCGATCTCGCCCGCAGCTCGATCGCCTACGAGCCGGTGTGGGCCATCGGTACCGGACGCACCGCCGACTCCGACACTGCCGGAGCGGTGGCCGAGTTGATCCGCGACACCGTCCGGTCGGAGGCCGGGGACGAAGCCGCCGACGGGATCCGTATCCTCTACGGGGGATCGGTCAACGCCGGCAACATCAAGGGCTTCATGGCGAAACGTCACGTCAACGGTGCCCTGGTCGGCGGCGCCGCGCTCGATCCCGACGGCTTTGCCGCCATCGTCCGGTACTGGGTCTGAAAGGAACACGGGTGACATCGACATTGGTACTGCTCCGCCACGGCGAGAGCACATGGAACCTCGAGAATCGCTTCACGGGCTGGAAGGATGTCGACCTCACCGACAAGGGCATGGCCGAGGCCCGTACCGCCGGTGAGCTCATGAGCGCCGAAGGGCTGACCTTCGACGTGGTCCACACCTCGGTGCTGCTGCGGGCCATCAAGACCTCCCAGGAGTCGCTCGAGGCGATGGGGCTGCACTGGTTGCCGGTGGAACGCCACTGGCGTCTCAACGAACGCCACTACGGGGCCCTGCAGGGTCTCGACAAGAAGGAGACCGCCGAGCGCCACGGCAGCGAACAGGTTCTGATGTGGCGGCGCAGCTACGACGTCCCGCCACCCGCCCTCGAGGTCGACGACGACCGTCATCCCCGGTTCGATCCCCGCTACGCCGACCTGGCCCCCGAGTTGGTGCCGGGAGCCGAGTGCCTGGCCGACGTGGTCGACCGGATGCTGCCGTACTGGTACGACCGGATGGTTCCCCAGATCAGGGCCGGCCGGCGACTGCTCGTAGTCGCCCACGGCAACAGCCTGCGGGCCCTCGTCAAGCACCTCGACGGGATCGCCGACGATGCCATCGTCGAGCTCAACATCCCCACCGGCGTGCCCCTGGTGTACACCCTGGGCCCGGATCTGCGTCCTTTGGAGCCGTCCCGGTATCTGGGCGACCCCGAGGCCGCGGCCGCCGCCGCCGCCGCGGTCGCAGCCCAGGCAGGCTGATCGCGTCCGAAACTCGGCGTCCGGGCGCTATGCTGTGGCGCCCGGGCGCTGAGCGTCCGACCCCCCGAGATTCGAAAGCACGGTTGTCATGGAAGTAGTCACCTGGATCGTGGGCATCGTCCACGTCATCATCTCGCTGGTGATGATCACTCTGATCCTCCTGCATGCCGGACGTGGCGGTGGCCTGTCCGATGTGTTCGGCGGTGGCTCGATGCAGAGTCAACTCGGTGGGTCGACCCTCGCCGAACGGAATCTCAACCGGCTCACGGTCATCGTGGGTTCGGTTTTCGGTGTCACGACGATCGCCCTGTCGTTTCTTCTCGGCTCGTAGCCGGGTCGACACGCGGCTAAGATCGCCGACCGCACGTCGGAGTGGCGGAACTGGTAGACGCGCTAGGTTGAGGGCCTAGTGAGTGAATAACTCGTGGAGGTTCGAGTCCTCTCTCCGACACCACACGAAACCCCAGGCACCGCCTGGGGTTTCACGCGTCGGCGGCTCTTCCTACCGCACGGGCACACCCGAACGTCGGAGCGGCACAGTGCTCGATGGACGCTCCCGGCCGAGGGCCCAGCGAGCGAACAACCCCTGGAGCTTCGAATCCTCTCTCCGACACCACACGAAACCCCAGGCACCCGCCTGGGGTTTCACGCGTCCCCCCGGCTCCTGCACGAACGTCGGAGTGGCACAGGTGCGTGAGCTGCTCCCTGACCAGTGTGTCATGCCAGCGATCCTCCAGGGCGGCACAGCACCGCCGGGTGGCTGAGCCGATCGACTTGCCAGACACCCCACCTGCGCGACACTGCCGGGAAGCGAGGCGTGATCTCGATATCGTCGAGGGGGATTCGGTGGTCGGTCGAGAGCTGCCAGCGGAGGAGGAGCGCGGGGTCTCCGGCGGTCGTGCGAACCGCTCGGGGATTCGACTCGATCTGATCGGTTGGAAGCGCATCCTGACCGCGGCGGTGGGAGCGCGACTGGTCGTCATGGTGATGAGCTACGGCACCAACGATGTCTACTACTGGTCTCAGATCGCCGAGGGGGTGGCGACCCACGGCCTCATCGAGACCTACCGGATGCTTCCGGCGCTGAACCACCCACCGCTGGCGGCCCTGTTCGTCAGCCAGTTGTACCTGTTGGCCGATGCCCTGAACGTGCCGTTCGCATGGGCTCTGAAGACTCCGGCCATCCTGGCCGACCTGGTGTCGGCCCGGCTGATCTGGGTCATCTGGCTGAGCGGTCACGGTGGGGATGCAGCAAGGAGGTGGACGTCAGCCTTCCTGCTCTGCCCCGCCGTGATCGCGCTCTCGGCCTATCACGGGAACACCGACTCGCTGCTCGCTTGTCTGGCGTTGGCCGGCGCGTGGGCGGCGCAACGCAATCGGTGGGGATGGGCCGGTCTCCTGCTCGGCCTGGCCGTCAACGTCAAGCTGCTGGCGTTGTGCGTGACCGTCGCCGTGGTCTTCTCGGTTCGTGACAGGCGGGATCTGGGGAGGCTGGCTTTCGGAGCTATGTCGACATCGCTGCCGCTGCTGGTGGCGCTGGCGCGTGATCCCCAACTGGTCATCGGCAAAGTCTTCGGGTACGTGCCTGCAGCCGAGCCCTGGGGAATCCCGTGGATCCTCAGCGGCTTCGATCCGCGCTACGTCGCCCGGCCGGCAGAGATCTCCCAGTGGTACCTCGACCATGGCACATGGCTGGTGGTCGGGTCGCTGTTCGTGGCAGCCATACTCGCCCGGAGGCATCGGGTCGGTCCGCTCGAAGCTGCGTTCGCCGGGGCTTGTGCTTTCCTCGTTTTCAGCCCGTCGATCGGGGTGCAGCACCTCGCCCTGATGCTCCCGCTGGCATTCGCCACGGTCCCTCGCGCCCGGTACTTCCTGCCGACCATCTCATCGGTTTTCCTGCTCGTGTCGTACGCCACATTCGCCACCCAATGGCTCCCCCTGACAACCGAGGCCCAGAACTGGCCCGTCCCCATCGCACTGCTGGCTCTCGCCGTGTGGGCGGCTGCGGCGCTCGGCCTGAGTGCCGCGGTCGACGGGGTCCGATCATCTCCGGAGGCCGCTCCGGGACCCGCCACACCACCAGCCGACCAGTCGACGACATCGGAAGGGTTGACCGGGTGAGGGGCGGGACGCGACCATACCGACACCAGGGCGGGCGACGGAACGCCGATCTCGAACGGCGGTTGAACATGTCTTCCCGTCGAGTCAACCCGTGCGACACTGACCGTCGCCGGAACGAGCACACGACCGCGTCGACTATCCGAAGGAGGAACAGGTGACGGGGCACGCCCATCCGAAGTCGTCGGATCCTTCTGCTACCGACTCTGAAACCTCCAACGATGCCGGAACGACACGGGCCAGGGCTTCGGATTGGCCGTACAGGCTGGTAGCCATTGCGCTGGGAGTGCGCCTCTTCGTGCTGATCCTGAGCTTCGGCACCAACGATGTCTTCTACTGGAGCAAGATCGCCACCGACGTGACGGACATCGGCATCATGGAGACGTACCGGACCCTCCCCGAGCTCAATCACCCCCCGGTGGCGGCACTCGTGATCACCGTCCTCTACCAGGCGGCGGTGTTCCTCGACCTACCGTTCGCATGGTTCCTCAAGGCGCCGGTCATCGCCACCGACTTCCTGGCGGCTCTCCTGATCTGGCGAATCGTCCTCGAGAGATCCGGAAAGGAGGACGCTCGCCGTTCCATCGTGGGCTTCCTCCTCTGCCCGGCGGTGATCGTCCTCTCGGCCTACCACGGCAACACGGACTCGATCCTGGCAACGCTGCTGCTCGGCGGGGCATGGGCCGCCCACAAAGGACGGTGGGGATGGGCCGGGCTCCTGCTGGGTGCAGCCGTCAATGTGAAGCTGCTCGCCATCGCCGGGGTTGTCGCCGTCGTCTTCTCCGTTCGGGGAGTGCGGGACTTCTGGAGACTGGCGCTGGGGGCGTCTGTGACCTTCGTGCCCTTTCTCCTGATCCTGATCGCCGATCATGAGGCCGTCATCGACAAGGTGTTCCGGTACACACCCTCGGCCGAACCCTGGGGCATCCCATGGATGCTCACCGGTTTCAACCCGGACTACGTCGAGGGACCCAACGCTCTGGCATGGTGGTACCTGGACCATGGAACGTTCATCGTGTCGACGGCCCTGGTGGTCACGGCCATCGCGGCCCGGATCCTGCGCCTCGATGCCATCCGGGCTGCCTTCGCCGGTACTGCAACGTATCTGGTGTTCACGCCGTCGATCGGGGTTCAGCATCTGGCGATCGTCCTACCGCTCGCATTCGCCATTCCTGCACGGAACCGCTGGCGTCTTCCCACCGCGGCGTCGGTGTTCCTCGTGACCGTCTACGCGGTATTCCTGGTGAACTTGGTGCCGCTCAGCTCCAATCACGGCCGCTGGCCGCTGCCCGTCATAATCCTTGGCTTCCTGGTGTGGATGGCAGCTCTGGCAGCACTCGTCTCGGTCCTGTTGCGGCGATCCGGCGACGCCCGCAAAGGAACCAACGGAGAGGAGAGCGAAGGGCCGGAGCATGCCTCGATGCCGGCCGGACAGGACGACCGACCACCCAACCGTGGAAGGCACGTCCGCGGGCAAGCCGTACCATGAGCGAATGGATCAACGACGACTGGGCAGCAGCGGATTGGTGGTGAGCGCCCTCGGGATGGGCACCATGACCTTCGGCGCCGAATCCGATGAGAGCGAAGCGCACCGAATGCTCGACCGGTACGCCGCCATGGGCGGAACCTTCATCGACACCGCCGATGTGTATTCGGCGGGAAGATCGGAGGAAATCGTTGGCACCTGGCTCGCCGGCCGACCCGACCGCGACCTGTTCGTGGTCGCCACCAAGGGCCGCTTTGCGATGGGCGATGGGCCGAACGACTCGGGCGCCGGACGGCGCCACCTCACCCGGGCACTCGATGCCAGTCTGACACGGCTCGGGGTCGATGTCATCGACCTCTACCAGGTCCACTGTTGGGATCCGGCAACGCCGCTGGAGGAGACGCTCGACACCCTCGACGGGTTCGTGCGCTCCGGAAAGGTGCGGCACCTGGGGCTGTCGAACTATGCGGGCTACCAGCTCGCCCGTGCGGTCACCACCATGCGCCTTCGCAACCTGGCTCCCATCGTCGCCCTTCAAGCGCAGTACAGCCTGCTCGACCGGACCATCGAGTGGGAACTTGTGCCCGAGTGCCTCGATGAAGGGCTCGGCATCCTGCCATGGTCGCCGCTGGCCGGGGGATGGCTCACCGGCAAGTACTCCCCGTCGGACCGCCCGGTCGGCTCCACCCGGCTCGGGGAGGACCCGGGGCGGGGGGTCGAGGCCTATGACCTGCGCAACAACCCGCGCACCTGGTCTGTGATCGAGGCCTGCCGGGCAGTGGCGGAGGTGCAGGGCGTGCCGGTCGGCACCGTTGCACTCGCCTGGCTTCGTGACCGTCCCGGCGTGAGCTCGGTAATCCTCGGGGCGCGTACCGTCGAACAGCTGGAATCGAACCTGGCCGCCGCCCACATCGAACTGGGCTACGACGAACGGACCCTGCTCGACCGCGTCTCGGCACCCGGATACCCGCTCTACCCCTACGGATTCCTCGAACGGTACGGCGGCGAGACGATCTGGGAGGCGCTGGGAACGCGGGTGGCGCCCCCTCCCATCGGAGCCTGAAAGCCCCGTTCAACCCGGAGCTCGCCAGACGACCGTCCTCATCATCGCCAATCCGATGATGACGAGTGCCACCGGGGCGGCTCTCACCACCAGACCGAAGTCTGTGAGGTCGCTGACGGCGGCGCCGAGCAGCGCCCCGATCGGAAGGGTCGTCCACGCCACGGCCCGGCTGGCGGTGGCGACACGGCCCAACAGCTCATCGGGGGTGAGCTCTTGGCGGAGGGTGGCATAGGCCACCGACAGCAACGGGACCGCCGAGAAGGCCGCAAGCAGCAGGACGAAGGCCACCAGCCCGAACGATGAGTTGACGAAGAACGCGAACAGGCTCCCGAACCCGAGGGTGCCCATCACCATGGCGCGACCGTTGCCAAGCCGGGCGATCGTCTTCGGCGCCGCTACCGAGCCCATCAGCGCTCCGGCCCCCATGAACGTGAAGAGCAGGCCCTGCTGCCATTCGTCGGCGGCTCCGATCAGATCGAAGGTCAGCACCAGCGTTCCCTCGAGGAATCCGGTGACGAAGTTGACCGCCGCCACCCCGATCGTGGCGACCCGCAGCCGGCGATCCGACCACAGGTGACGCAGGCCCGACGAGGCAGCCCTCCAGTACCGCTCCGGCGCACCCGCCGGAACCGGTGACCGGATCGGACCGACCATCGTCACCGTGGCCGCCGACACCAGGAACGTGACCGCGTTCAGAGCGAACGTGGGCCAGAACCCCACCGTGCTGATGAGCACGCCGGCGAGAGCAGGACCCAGGATCGAGGCGAGGTTCATGCTCGCCGACAGGCGGGCGTTCGCCACCGCCAACCGGTGCCGGGCCACCAGCCGGGGCACCGCCGCGAACAAGGCGCCGTTGAAGAAGGCGGCCAGCATGCCGGCCACGAAGGTGATGGCGAACACCAACACGAGGCCGTTACCGCTGCCGGGCTCCGGATCCGAGGCCGCCATCCAGGCCAGTACCGCGAAGGCCACCGCCCGCAGCAGGTCGGTGATGACCATCAGGTTGCGGGTCTTGGCGCGGTCCACCAGCACGCCGCCCAGGAAACCGACGATCACGGCAGGCGAGGCGTCGAGGGCGTAGGTGAGGGCGATCTCGAAGGTTCCGTCGGTGAGGTACTTGACGAACAGCGGCAGGCTCACGTACGGCAGGTAGTCGCCGAACTGCGACACGGCCTGGCCCGCCCACAGCAGGTTGAAGCGCCGTTCGTCCGTACGTTCGTCGGCAGTGAGATGCGTCTCGAACCGAGCCATCGCCGTCTTTCCCCCGAAACGTCCGAGCCCCCGCTCGCCCCGCCGCCGAATATACCGCCGGGTACCGGCCGGTGCGACCCGAGACGCCTGAGAAGACGGAAGGTCGTGTAGCCTCAGAAGATGGCTGGTCCACAGGAGATTCCCGAGCTCGTCACCGAGCTGGTCGGCATGTCCAAGGAGTACCTCCGTCAGGAGACTCTGGAGCCTGCCAAGAAGCTGGGCCGACTGGCCGGATTCGGCATCGGGGCAGGGGTTGTCTTCGCCTTCGCCGCCATGTTCCTCGTGCTCGGCGTCTACGCCCTGTTCCGCGCGGTGCTGCCCGAGGGCGAATGGTGGCTGGTGTTGTCCCGGTTCCTCACCGTCGTGGTCGCCATTGCCGGTGTCGGGATTCTGGGGTGGAGGATGAGCAAAGCATGATCCAGCGTTCCGACATCGAGGCCAAGGCCCGTCAGATCGAAGATGCGATCAACGAGACCAAGGACGCCGCCCAGAACACCGCCGTGCTCGCCGGCGTCGCCGTCATCGTCGCCATCCTGATCGCATTCCTCCTGGGCCGGAAGAAGGGAAAGGCCGGGAAAGCGATCGTCGAGGTCTACCGGATGAAATGACCCTGTGGGCCGGTCAACGGCGTCGTTTCGGCGTCTTGGCGACCACCGGGGACTTCTCGTGGATCTCGATCTCCGGCAGTTCGCCCTTGCGCCCGTGACGCACGACCACAGTGGATCCCAACGGAACCTCGCGGCGGTAGATGAGTTCCCGTCCGCCGTCCTGGGAGCGCCACCACCCGTAGGCGAGCAGTGCCGCTCCTCCCAGCAGGGTGCGTTGATCGCCCATGCGCAAACCCCGCAGGGCAGCGGCGGTACCGGCGGCCATCGGAGAGGCCGGAAGGAACCTTGCGACGAGCTTGGCGAGTCTCCGCACTACGGTTGTCTCCTCACCATGACCACTGTAGAGCACTGATGCGCAACCAACGTTTCGTCAAGATCGTCGTCTGGGCCGTCGTCCTCGGCATGCTGCTGGCCCTCGGCGCCTCGCTGGTCGGGGCGATCGCATGAAAGTGATCCTGCGCCAGCCCCGCCGCGCGATCGAGGTCACCGGTCCCACCAGGGTGGCCCAGCTCCTCAAGCACATGGACATCGTGGCCGAATCGGTGCTGGTGATCAGGGGCGACGAGCTGCTGACCGTCGACGCCGATCTCGCACCCGACGACGTGATCGAGCTTCGACCCGTCATCTCCGGAGGGTGACGTGAAGTGCCGCGTGTGCCGCGACAAGGCGGTGATGCAGGTGCGTCGGCACAACGCCAACTTCTGCCGCCCCCATTTCATCGAGCACATCAGCCGCCAGGTCGAGCGAACGATCCACGATCACAGGATGTTCGGTCCCGACGACCGCCTGCTGCTCGGCGTCTCCGGCGGTAAGGACAGCCTGGCGCTGTGGGACATCCTCACGAAGTTGGGCTACCGGGTGGATGGCGTGTACCTGCATCTCGGCATCGGCGACTACAGCTCCGACAGTCTGATCTTCAGTCAGTCGTTCGCCGCCGAGCGATCGCTCGACCTCCAAGTGGTGAACCTTCCCGAGCAGTACGGCTTCTCGGTAAAGGAAGCGGCCGATGCCACCCGTCGGGTGCCCTGCTCGGCCTGTGGCCTGTCGAAGCGGTACATCCTCAATCGGGTGGCCGACGAAGGCGGCTACGACGTGCTGGTGATGGGTCACAACCTCGACGACGAGGCGGCCACCCTGTTCGGAAACGTCATCCAATGGAACACCGACTACCTGGCCCGCCAACGCCCGGTGCTGCCTGCCACCGACGGGGGACTAGCCCGCAAGGTCAAGCCCCTCGTCCGGGTCGCCGAGCGCGAGACCGCCGCCTACGCCGTGCTGCAGGGCATCGACTACGAGGTCGAGGAGTGCCCGATGGCGGCCGGAAACACCATCAACCGCTACAAACAATGGCTCAACCGCCTCGAAGACGAGTCCCCGGGCATCAAGGCCCAGTTCCTGAACGGGTTCTTCGACCACGGTTCCGCCGCCTTCGAGAACGCCAACCCCACCCCCGAGCTGCACGAATGCGGCCAGTGCGGCAGCCCCACCACCGGGGAGGTGTGCGCCTTCTGCCGGCTTCGCACCACCACCCTCGTCAAGATCGGACGTCCCCCCAATGCCTGAACCCCTCCACCTCGGGGAGACCGTCCTCCTCATCGACGACAAGGACAAACGGTTCCTGGTCAAGCTGAGCGAAGGCGGTCGCTTCGAGTACCACCGGGGCATCCTCTCCCACGCCGACATCATGGCGGCACCCGAGGGTTCGGTGTTGACGTCCACCGGGGGCGGGCGCCTCACCGTGATCCGGCCGCGGCTGGCCGACTTCATCCTCAAGATGCCCCGGGGAGCCCAGGTGGTCTATCCCAAGGACATCGGTCCGATCCTGGTGTGGGCCGACATCGGACCCGGCCAAACCGTGCTCGAAGCCGGTACCGGTTCGGGCGCCCTCACCATCGCCCTCACCCGGGCGGTGGGGCCGACCGGACGGGTGGTGACGGTGGAACGCCGTGACGACCACTCGGTGACGGCCGTCAAGTCCATCACCCGCTGGTTCGGGGAGATCCCCGCCTACCTGGAGATGCGGTCGGGCGAGGTGGAGGACGCCATCGCCGAGGTCGCACCCGACCGCCTGGTCCTCGATCTTCCCGAGCCGTGGCACGCCGCCGAGATCGCCGGCGGATCAATGCCGTCGGGAGGCATCCTGTGTGCCTACATCCCCACCATCCCCCAGGTCCAGCATCTGGTCGAGACGCTGCGTGCAGCGGCCTGCTGGATCGAGATCGAGGTGTCCGAACACCTGTACCGCACCTGGAACGTGTCGGGCCGGTCGGTGCGGCCCGACCATCAGATGGTCGGGCACACCGGCTTCCTCGTCATCGCCCGCAAGGTGGCGGGCGCCCCGGCTCCGGTGAGCCAGGAGACGCCTCAGGATGAGCCGGCGGAAGCCTGAGAAGGGACCGCTCAGGCTTCCGCCGTCATGAACGACGCTTCCTGGGCCATGTCGGCGATCAACTCGGGGCAGCCGTCGAACGCCGGAGTTGCGCACGAAAGGTGCCCACTCAGGTCGGCTCCCGCACATGGAGGTCGCGCGGATGGGGAGGGGAGTCGGTCCTCACGAGCGCAGAGCGAGGAGCGAGGAGGGTCGCATCGAACCTGTTGACCTGTTGACCTGTTTGACCTGTTTGACCAATGACGAGGGGGCCGGTCGCGGATGCGACCGACCCCTTTTGCTTCGAACGCTATCGAGCTTCAGGGCTCGATGAAGATGCACTCGCCGGGGCACTCCTCGGCGGATTCGATGGTGATGTCCTCCTGGCCGGCCGGCACGTTGGCCAGTCCTGCCGCACCCTGGGAATTGCCCTTGGCCTCGGCGTAGATCGTGGCGCCCTCACGGACATACGCCAGTCCGTCGTCGAGCAACACGAACACGTCGGGCGCGATTTCCTCGCACAATCCGTCGCCGGTGCACAAGTCCTGGTCGATCCAAACCTTCATCTGTCTTTCTCCTGAGACCGTCGCAGAAGCTGGATGATAGACCCCCGAAGCGCGAATCCAATACCCATCCGAACAGCCCCTGTGATCGTCACCGCGGGTCGCTCGCCTTCTACGCGGGTGGCACTTCAGCGGCCACGTGGCGGGTCGATTAACAGTCGATGCGGAGTCGCGAGTCCTTCGTATACTGCGCGACAGGTAGGTTTTGTGATCGATCCAGGAGGACCGAGATGAGCGACCGGTCGATGCGGCCCGAAGATCCGCTCGCGTTGCGCCGGACCATCGCGGCCCTCGAGGCCGAGGTCGATGTCCTCAGGCGCAGACTGCACGATGCACCCCATCGCGTCAGCGAGCTCGAGAACCGATTGACCGAGACCTCCCAGCGCCTGCAGAAGGCACTCGAGCAGAACGAGCGCCTCGCCTCGGTGCTCGAGGAAGCCAGAGAGCAGCTGAGTGTCCTGCGTTCCGAGGTCGAGAAGCTGACCTCGCCCCCCAACAACTTCGGAACGGTCCTCGCCATCAACGCCGACGGGTCCGTCGACGTCGTGACGGGCAACCGCAAGCTGAGGGTGGCGGCGCAGCCCACCATCGAGGTCAAGGAGCTGATGAAGGGCCAGGAGGTGCTGCTCAACGAGAGCTTCACCATCGTCGACGTACGCGGCTTCGATGACCGGGGGGAAGTCGTTCGGGTGCGCGACAAGCTGGCGGACGGACGGTTGGTGGTCATCGCCCGTGGCGACGACGAGTTGGTGGTGGCGATGGCGGACTCACTGGCCGACACCCCCATCCGGGTCGGCGATCACGTGCGCCTGGACACTCGCAGCTCACTCGCCTACGAGAAGATGGCCCGACCCGAGGTCGAGGAGCTGGTGCTCGAAGAGGTGCCGGACATCACCTACGAGCAGGTGGGCGGCCTCAAGAACCAGATCGAGGACATTCGTGACGCAGTGGAGCTGCCCTACGTCCACAAGGACCTGTTCCTGGAGTACGGCCTGGTGCCGCCCAAGGGGATCCTGCTGTACGGCCCGCCCGGCTGTGGCAAGACGCTGATCGCAAAGGCGGTCGCCAACAGCCTCGCCAAGGCGGTGGCCCACCGTTCTGGCCAGCCCGATGCCCGCTCCTACTTCCTCAACATCAAGGGTCCGGAGCTGCTCAACAAGTGGGTCGGCGAGACGGAACGCCAGATCCGCCTGATCTTCCAGCGCGCCAAGGAGAGGTCCGACGAGGGCGTGCCCGTGATCGTGTTCTTCGATGAGATGGACTCGCTGTTCCGTACCCGCGGCACCGGCATCAGCTCCGACGTCGAGTCGACCATCGTCCCGCAGCTGCTCTCTGAACTCGACGGGGTGGAGTCGCTCAAGAACGTGATCGTGATCGGCGCCTCCAACCGGGAAGACCTGATCGACCCGGCCATCCTGCGGCCCGGTCGCCTCGACGTGAAGATCAAGATCAATCGACCGGACACCACCGCCGCCGCCGAGATCTTCCGGATCTACCTCGACGACCGTATCCCATTCGACGCCGACGAGCTGGCCCGCTTCGACGACGACCAGTCCCGTCTGCTCGACGCAATGATCGAAGCGACCGTGGCGCTCATGTACTCCGAGGGGGACGAGAACCGCTTCCTCGAGGTCACGTACGCCAACGGCGATCGCGAGGTCCTGTACTTCAAGGACTTCTCGAGCGGAGCGATGATCGAGAACATCGTTCGCCGGGCCAAGAAGGACGCCATCAAGCGCCAGATCGACGGTGGGAGCGCCGGAATCCAGACCGCCGACCTGCTGGCGGCCATCAAACAGGAGTTCCGGGAGCAGGAAGACCTTCCGAACACCACCAACCCCGATGACTGGGCCAAGATCTCGGGCAAGAAGGGCGAGCGGATCGTCTACGTCCGGACCCTCATCAGCGGGGACGACGAAAGCCGCATGGTCGAAGGCGTCTCCACCGGTCAGTACCTCTGAGATGGCGCTGCACAAGGTCATCGGCACCGAGACCGAGTACGGCGTCATCATCCGCAACCAACCGGACTTCAATCCGGCGCTCGCTTCGGCTCTGATCATCAACTCCTATCCGGGTACCAGGGTCCGGATCCAATGGTCCTACGAGGAGGAGACACCCGGGCGGGATGCCCGCGGCTTCGGCCACGACAGCTACGGGGCATCCGATGCCGACTCGGCTCTCGTGAATGCGGTGCTCTCCAACGGTGCCCGGCTCTACGTCGACCACGCCCACCCGGAGTACTCCGGCCCGGAGTGCTACGACCCCCTCGAGGCCGCCCTGGCCGACAAGGCCGGAGAGCGGGTGATGGCGATGGCGCTGGCAAGGGCCCAGTCCACCCTTCCCGCCGGCCAGCAGATCAAGCTCTACAAGAACAACTCCGACGGCAAGGGCAACTCGTACGGCGCCCACGAGAACTACCTGCTGTCACGTGAGACGCCGTTCGGCCGGGTGATCCGCTACGCCACAAGCTTCATGGTGACCCGCCAGGTCTTCACCGGGTCGGGCAAGGTGGGGTCAGAGAACGGACGCCCCGCCGTGCCATACCAGATCACCCAACGCGCCGACTTCTTCGAGGAGGAAGTGGGGCTCGAAACCACTCTCAAACGCCCCATCGTCAACACCCGCGACGAACCGCATGGAGACCCCGGCAAGTACCGGCGTCTCCATGTGATCATCGGAGACGCCAACCTCTCGGAGTACCAGACGTTCCTCAAGCTCGGGGTGACGGCGTTGTTCCTGGCCGCCCTGGAGGACGGTGCCCTCCCCGATCCGATCGATCTGGCGGATCCGGTCGACTCCTGCTGGCGAGTCAGCCACGACCTGGATCTCGGTCTTCCGCTCGAGCTCGACGAGGGCGGCACCGCCACTGCCCTCGAGATCCAGATGCGGTATCTCGAATGGCTCTCCAAGTACGCCGAGAACGAGCTCGACGACCCGGTATGGACCCGGTTGCTGACCGAGTGGGAACGTACCCTCACCGATCTCGAAGCGGATCCCGCCGGGTGCGCCGACCGCCTGGACTGGGTGGCGAAACGTCGACTGCTCGCCGGCTACGTCCAGCGGGACGGGCTGGCCTGGGACCACTCCAAGGTGAAGGCACTGGCCCTCCAGTACCACGACATCGATCCGGCCACCGGCCTCTACCACCGTCTGGCTGCCCGGGGCGACATCGTCCGACTCTTCACCGATGGCGAAGTGGCAGCGGCCGTCGAGAACCCGCCCACCCGCACCCGTGCCTACTTCCGGGGGCGCTGCGTGTCGGAGTTCCCCGACTCGCTGGTGGCCGCCAACTGGGATTCGCTGGTGTTCGACACCGGTGAGGCCCATCTGAAACGTGTACCTATGATGGAGCCGCTGCGAGGTGACGAGAGCCTCGTGGGCCCGCTCCTGGAGAGCGCGGCCGATGCCGCCGCTCTCATCGAGGCTCTAGGAGGCTGAACATGACCGATCGGGAACGCTCGAAACCACAGGAACGCCTAGAAGACGCCGAAGTCGAAGTGGTCGAAGAGGCAGAGTCGTCGGTCACCGACGACATCGATGACCTGCTCGACGAGATCGACTCCGTACTCGAGGAGAACGCCGAAGAGTTCGTGCGCAACTACGTCCAGAAGGGTGGCGAGTGAGCGAACGCTTCGAGCGGACGTTGCCCCTCGGCGCGCCTCTTCCAGGTTCCAGTTTCGTCGACCTGCTCGGCTCCGTCGGTGCCACCCCCAAATGGGAAATCCCGGCCGGCGTGGCCGGAACGATCCAGGCGCCGGAAGGCACCACCGTGCTTGCCCTCCGGTACGCCGGCGGCGTCGTGATGGCCGGTGACCGCCGCGCCACCGAAGGTCATCTGGTGGCCCACCGCCATATTCAGAAGGTGTTCCAGGCCGACCAGCATTCGACGGTGGCCATCGCCGGGACCGCCGGGTTGGCCATCGAGATGGTGCGCCTCTTCCAGGTGGAGTTGGAGCACTACGAGAAGATCGAAGGCACCCGGCTCACGCTCGAGGGCAAGGCGAACTTCCTGGCCAGGCTCGTCCGCAACCAGTTGCCCATGGCGTTTCAGGGCCTGGTGGTGGTTCCGCTCTTCGCCGGCTTCGATGAGTTGACCGACGAGGGCCGCCTCTTCACCTACGACGTCGTGGGGGGCCGGTACGAGGAACAGGACTTCGGAGCTACCGGGTCGGGGTCACGGCTCGCCAAGTCGTATCTCCGCACCACCTTCCGTCCCGGTCTGACCCGCGACGAGGCGATAGGCCTGGCAGTCGGATCGCTGGTGGCCGCCGCCGACGAGGACACCGCCACCGGTGGTCCCGACCTGATTCGTGGCATCTTCCCCAACGTGTTCGCCATCGACGTCGACGGTGTCGACGAGGTCGAGGAAGGTCCGATCCGGGCTGCGGCGGAAGTGGCCATCGGGGGTTCCCGGTGAGCGTCCCCTTCTACGTCGCCCCCGAACAACTGGTTCGCGACAAGGCCGAGTTCGCCCGCAAGGGCATTGCCCGGGGACGATCGATCGTCGCCATCGAGTTCGACTCCGGCATCCTGCTGCTCGCCGAGAACGTGTCGCGTGCGCTCCAGAAGACCTCCGAGGTCTACGACCGTATCGCCTTCGCCGGTGTCGGCCGCTACAACGAGTTCGAGACCCTGCGCAAGGGGGGAATCCGCCAGGCCGACCTGATGGGTTACCTGTACAGCCGGGCCGACGTGAGCGCCATGGCCCTGGCCACCGCCTTCTCCCAGACGCTCGGCCAGATCTTCAGCCACGAGCCGAAGCCGTTCGAGGTCGAGGTGCTCATCTGTGAGGTCGGCTCCACCAGTGAGGGCAACCGCCTCTACAAGGTCACCTACGACGGCACGCTGTACGACCAGCGCGATGTGGTGGCCATCGGCGGCAAGGGCGAAGCCCTCGAACAGGCTCTGCGTGCCGGCTTCCGGGAAGGGATGAGCCTCGGCGACGCCATCGCCCTGGGAGTCAACGCGTTCCGCGAGACGGAAGGCCGCGAGTCCGAAGGTTGGGAAGCCGCCGTGCTCGACCGTGGCAACGGCCGCCGGGCGTTCCGACGTCTCAGCCAGGAAGAGATCCGAAGCGGCCAACCGCACGGCGAAACGGCTCCTCCCGGCGACTGATCCAGCGACGGTCCCGGGCCCGAGCAGGCGAACCTGTCGACCTGTCGACCCGTTGTCACAACTAACCCCCCGAGCGGATACGCTGTCGATCATGGAGCGACGGATCTTCGGGCTCGAGAACGAATACGGCGTCACCTGCACCCTCAGGGGGCAGCGGCGGCTGAGCCCTGACGAGGTCGCCCGATACCTGTTTCGACGGGTGGTGAGTTGGGGGCGATCCTCCAACGTCTTCCTCGAGAACGGAGCCCGGCTCTACCTCGACGTTGGCAGCCACCCCGAGTACGCCACCCCCGAGTGCGACAAGGTCGAAGAGGTCGTCACCCACGACAAGGCGGGGGAGCGGATCCTCGAGAGCCTGGTCACCTCCGCCGAGCAGCGGCTCGAGGAGGAGGGGATCAAGGGCGAGATCTTCCTGTTCAAGAACAACACCGACTCGGCCGGTAACAGCTACGGCTGCCACGAGAACTACCTGGTGTCGCGGCACAAGGACTTCCACCGCACCGTCGACGTCCTCATTCCGTTCCTGGTGACCCGCCAGATCTTCCTGGGCTCGGGAAAGCTCCTGCAGACCCCGCGCGGAACCACCTATTCCCTGGCCCAGCGCGCCGAGCACATCTGGGAGGGGGTGTCGTCGGCCACCACCCGCAGCCGGCCGATCATCAACACCCGCGATGAGCCGCATGCCGACGCCGAGCGCTACCGGCGCCTCCACGTGATCGCCGGCGACTCGAACATGAGCGAGTACGCCACCTTCGTGAAGGTGGGCACCACTGTCGCCCTCCTCCAGATGATCGAACGCGACGTCGTCTTCCGGGATCTCACCCTCGAGAACCCGATCCGCGCCATCCGCGAGATCGCCCACGACATCACCTGCCGCAAGAAGGTGCGCCTGGCCAACGGTCGGGAACTGTCGGCGCTCGACATCCAGTGGGAGTATCTCGACCGGGCCATGCGCTTCGCCCGGAGCCCGGGATTTCCGCCGGAAGTCGAACTGGCGATCGAGCGCTGGGAGCATCTGCTCACCAACCTGGAGAAGGACCCCATGAACCTCGATCGCGAGGTCGACTGGGTCATGAAGTACAAGATGCTCGAGAACTACCGCGAGAAACGTCAGATCCCGATGTCGGATCCACGCCTGGCGATGCTGGATCTCTCGTATCACGACGTGAACCGGTCACGCGGCATCTACTACCTGATGGCCCGTCGGGGCATGGTGGAGCGGATCACCACCGACGAGAAGATCGCACGGGCTGTGATCGAGCCTCCCCAGACCACCCGGGCCAGGTTGCGCGGCTCCTTCATCAAGGCCGCCAAGGCCAAGAAGCGGGACTTCACCGTCGACTGGGTCCACCTCAAGCTCAACGATCAGGCTCAGCGCACGGTCCTCTGCAAGGACCCGTTCAAGGCATTCGACGAACGCGTGGACAAGCTGATCGAGTCGCTCTGACTCGACCGGTCGACCTGTTGACCTGTCGACCTGTTGACCTGTTGACCTGTGCGAGGTCCTTGTAACCGCCCACCCCGTCCTGTACGAAGGTCCTCATGCGCAACGTGATCGAACGGATCCTCAACCTGCTGGCGTTCCTCCTGACCGCCGGACGGCCGGTCACGGCCGAGGAGATCCGGGTCACCGTCGCCGGATACGGGGGACAGAACGATGACGCCTTTCGGCGCATGTTCGAGCGCGACAAGGAGCTTCTCCGCCGCCTCGGGATCCCGGTGCGGACCTCGCCTACCGACCATTGGGAAATCGAGCACGGGTACGTGATCCCGCCGGATGAGTACCGCCTCCCCGATCCTGACCTCGATGACGAGGAACGGGCGGCGCTGTGGCTGGCCGCCCAGGTGGTGCGTATCGGCGGACAACCCTCCGGACCCGACGCCATCCTCAAGTTGGGTGGAGCCCGGACCACCGGGGGAGTGGAGCCGCTCGGCGCCGATCTCGGTGCCGACACCGATGCCCTCGCCGAGCTGTACGTGGCGGTTACAGAACGACGCCATGTCGACTTCGACTACCGCGACAGGAAACGCCGCCTCGCCCCCCATGGAATCGGGCACCGGAACGGCCACTGGTACGTGGCGGGGATCGAATCCGGCGAGCAGAGGGTGTTCCGCATCGATCGTATGACGACCATGACGGTGGGCTCCCTCCGCGAGGCGTTCCAACGGACACCGGGGGTCACGGTGGGGGCGGCGCTCGCCGCCCATCCGTGGGAGGCCGGTAGGGGAGAGCCACTCGAGGTCACCGTCCGATTCGACGAGTCCGCCGCCTGGTGGGCGGAACGGCGTCTGGGTGGTCGAGGCGCCAAGGAGGAACACAACGCCGACGGATGCACCGACGTCACCCTCAACGTCAGTCACCTCGACGCCTTCATCGGTTGGATTCTCTCGTTCGGTGATCAGGCGGAGGTACTCCAGCCCGAATCCGTGCGCCAGGCTGTGATCGACCGGGTGCTGGCCGTGCAGGCATGAGCGCCAAGACCGCCACCCGACTGACCCGCATCCTCGCCATGCTGCCGTGGGTCATCGCTCACCCCGGCGTCACCGTGGGGGAGGTGTGCGACCGTTTCGGCTACTCGCGCCGTCAGCTGCTCGAAGACCTCGACCTCGTGTTCGTGTGCGGGCTTCCCGGGTACGGCCCCGGCGACCTGATGGTCGCCTACGTCGAAGACGATCGGGTGGTGGTCGACACCGCCGACTACTTCGCCGGTGCTCCCCGGCTCAGTCCCGCCGAATCGGTGGCGCTGCTCGCCTCGGGGCTGGCGGTGCTCGGCACCGGTGCCGGCTCAGAAACCCTGGCCCGGGCGGTCGCCAAGCTCAGCCACTCGTTGCTACCCGACGAACCTGAGCTGTTCACCGTCGACATCGCCACCACCGAGCCCGTGTTCGCTCGAACCCTCCGGCAGGCGGCGACCGAGGGCAGGGTGGTCGAGATCGTCTACACATCGTTGAGTCGTAATGACACCACCACCCGCCAGATCGAGCCGTGGGTGGTGTTCACCTCGCTCGGCAACTGGTACACCTCGGCGTACTGTCGCAGCGCCCGGGCGGAGCGGGTGTTCCGTCTCGACCGCATCCGATCGGTGGCCGACACCGATCACATCTTCACGCCGCCCGCCACCCCGCCCGAGCCGGCGGTGCGCTACGTACCGGGCGACGACGATGTCTCCTGTGTCATCGAGTTGGCCCGGGGCGGGCGCTGGGTGGCCGAGTATTACCCACTCGAGCTCATCTCCGACGACGGCACCCGCATGATCGTTCGATTCTCCGCCGCCGACCCGATGGTGGCGGCCGGACTGCTCCTCCGGCTCGGCGATCAGGCCACCCTGCTGGAAGGTGACCAGGTGCGAGCGACCCTGCGCGGCCTCAGGAGCAGAGTTCTCGGCCGCTACGCGATCGACACCTGAGCGGTGTCCGGCGGCGGGTAGGACTTTCGTCCATTTCCTCCGACGCCACCCGCAACCACCCCAATTCGGCCTTCAGTTGCGAAGGCCCACCACCGATATCCCCTCCAGAAGCGGAACAGCGGAGTACCGATGACGACGATCAAAACCACATGCAGTCAGTGCGGGGATGTTGAGCTCACGCCCGACGACCTCGCCCTCGAGCTGGAGCCTTCCGAGGAATCCGGGGTGTACCGGTTCTCCTGCCCGACCTGCGGCCAGATCGAACGTCGTCCAGCCAACCCACGCGTGGTGAGCGTGCTGTTGGCGACAGGTGTCGCCTACGAGGTGGTCCGCCCGGACCCCATCACCGAAGGTGAGATCGATCGGTTCGTGTCCGCCCTCAACTCCGAGATCGACCCTTTCCGTCTTCTCGCCAACTGAGTCGCTTCCGAACAGGCCCCGCCGGGCCGATCCGCTCCTCGCCCTCACGGGGGTAGGCCGAGCCAGTGGGTCGCTCCGCCGGGGCTTGTTGTATGGGGTCGACCGCACGCGTGCTAGCCGCGCCGTAGACACCGCTTCCCCGCCCCGAACCCACCGACTTCTCTCGCCTCGCCGGTTCACCCGTCCGGCGATCTACCATGGCCATCGTGATAGAAGGTTCCGAGTTCTTCGTCATCCTGTTGGTGGCCTTGGTGGTGATGGGGCCGTCCCGTCTGCCGGAGATCGCGCGCAAGCTGGGCAGCTGGACCGCCGAGATGCGTCGCGCCGCCAACGAGATCAGGCAGGGACTGGAAGCGGAGGTCGGCGACGTGCGCGAGATCGCCCGTGACATCCGTGAGCCGCTGCGCGAGGTGAAGGACACGGTCCGTGACACCAAGAAGGTGATCGACGAGGACGTTGCCCCCCGCACCTGGGTCGGCCCCAAGCCGATCTCCGGACCCACCCCCGCAGACGCCATGGCCGACCTCGAGCGTATCAAGTCGGGTGAAGACCTCCTGGCGGCGCCTGACGCAACCCCGACAGAACACACCGATCAGCCTGAGCCGCAGGTCGCCGAACCGGAGCCCAAACCGCCCACAGCCGAAGGCGGGGCGGCGTGACCGTGGACGAGGACGGGGACCTGACCAGCGACAATGCCGACGATAGGGGCGGGGAAAGACCCAAGGACAAGGACCAACCCCAGTCCCTCCTCACCCATCTCAACGAGCTGCGCTGGCGCATCGTCAAGGTGGCGGGGGCCCTGGTGGGCACCTCGCTCTTCTCACTTCTCTTCGCCAATGCCATCAAGGACTTCCTGGCCGAGCCCTATCTACGCATCTGTGAACAGCCGGTGTGCTTTCAGGTGATCTCTCCGACCGAGTCCTTCTCGGTGCTGATGCGGGTTGCGGTGTTCTCGGGTGTGATCCTGTCCAGTCCGATCGTGCTCTATCAGATCTGGGCCTTCGTGAGCCCGGCCCTCACCAAACGCGAGCGCAAGTGGGCGGTTCCGGTGATCGGCGTATCGGTGACCCTGTTCATGCTCGGGGTGTCGTTCGGCTACTGGAGCCTGCCCAGAGCCTTCCAGTTCTTCTTGGGGATCTTCCAGGACGGGGTGGACAGCAACTTCCGGCTGGGCGACTACTTCTCGTTCGTGATTCGCTTCCTGCTGGCGTTCGGCATCTCCTTCATGTATCCGGTGTTCCTGTTCGGGGCGGCGGCCGCCAACCTGGTCACGTCGACCCAGCTCCGCAACGGCCGCCGGTGGGCGGTTCTGATCATCGTGATCGCGGCGGCCGCCATCACCCCCACCGGCGACGTCCTCACGCTGACGCTGTTGTCTGTCCCGCTGTACCTGTTCTACGAGATCACCTACTGGCTCGTCCGCCTGATCCTCCGCAAATGACGAAGGCAGGGCCCAGGCTCGCCGAGTTCTTCGGCCGGCTTCCCTACCACCCGGATCCTTTCCAGATCGAGGCAGGCGTCGCCCTGGAGGCGGGCAGGAGCGTGGTGGTGACCGCCCCGACCGGAGCGGGCAAGACGCTGGTGGCCGAGATCGCCATCCACCTGGCGGTCTCGTCGGGGCGCCGCGTGTTCTACACCACCCCGATCAAGGCGCTCTCCAACCAGAAATTCAAAGATCTGACCGACGCCTACGGGACGGACCGGGTGGGACTGCTGACCGGTGACAACGTCATCAACGGGGGCGCCGAGATCGTGGTGATGACCACCGAGGTCCTCCGCAACATGATCTACGCCGACGCCCGCACCCTCGACGAGGTCGAGTTCGTGATCCTGGACGAAGTCCACTACCTCCAGGACCGGTTCCGGGGTGCGGTGTGGGAGGAGGTGCTGATCCACGCTCCCGCCCACGTCCGCATGGTGGCGCTGTCGGCCACCATCGCCAACGCCGACGAGTTCGCCGCCTGGATCACCGAGCGACGCGGCGACACCGCCCTCGTCATCACCACCGAGCGCCCGGTGCCGCTGGAAGGCCGGTACCTGATGGCGGACCGCATGGGCGCCCAACGCATGCTCATGCTGCCCACGTTCTCGGACAAGGGCGGCAAGCTACGCCCGAACCCCAAGCTCGAACACATGCTCGGGCTGGAACGGGGGCGGCGGACCAGGTTCACCACTCCCGGCCGGGTCGAGATCATCGAGCATCTGGCCGACGAGGGCATGCTGCCCGTCATCTACTTCATCTTCAGCCGGGCCGGGTGTGACAGTGCCGCCCTCTCGGTGCTGGAGAGCGGCATCCGCTTGATCGATCCAGATCTGCGGCCTGCCATCCGCCGGATCGCCGAAGAGCGGACCGCCCACCTCAGCGACGCCGATCTGACCGCCCTCGACTACGGCCGTTGGATCTCGGGCCTGGAGGCGGGCGTAGCCGCCCACCACGCCGGGCTGGTTCCCGCCTTCAAGGAGACCGTCGAAGAGCTGTTCTCGGCCGGGATGCTCAAGGTCGTCTTCGCCACCGAGACCCTCGCCCTCGGGATCAACATGCCCGCCAGGACGGTGGTGCTGGACGCGCTGTCGAAGTTCGACGGTGAAGGCCACTCCCTGCTCGAACCGGGCGACTACACCCAGCTCACCGGCCGTGCCGGGCGGCGGGGAATCGACACAGTCGGCTACGGGGTCGTGTTGCACTCCCGTTTCGTCCGCTTCGACCAGGTGGTCGGTATCGCCTCGATCGGCAGCCACCCACTGCGTTCGTCATTCCGTCCGACCTACAACATGGCGGCGAACCTGGTCGCCAACTACACCGAGGAACGGGCCTCCGATCTCCTGGAGGCGTCCTTCGCCCAGTTCCAGCGGCAGGGTTCCAGCGCATCCGCCGAAACGGCCCTCCGCCAGATGGAGGACCGCCTGGGAGACGAGCTGACACGGGCCCAGTGCGAACTGGGGTCGGTGGAGGAGTACCTCACCGCCATCGAGGGCGCCGAGGCGGTCTCCGCCCAACACCTGGCCGGAACCCTGCACCCGGGCGACGTGGTCGACATCCCCGCCGGGCCCCGGGCGGGCCGGTACCTCATCCTGCGCCGTGTCGCCCGGGGCAAACGCGGTGTCCGGCACCTGGTGATGGGCACCGGAGGTCGCACCTCGACCCTGGGCGAGCACGAGATGGTGGCCGGGACCGTCAAGGCCGGAACCGTCTCGATGCCGCGTGAGTACCAGGGCAATGACCGCAAGTTCAACCAGGTCATGGTGCGCAAGCTGCGGGGGATTCCACCGCCGGAACAACGCCAGGCCCGGTCGAACGGTCACTCCCGAATCGACCACCTGGTCGCCGCCTGCCCCGACGCCGCCTCCCACATCCAGTGGCTCCGGAAAGCCCGTCGGACCCAGCGGCGCATCGACCAGACCCGCACCGACCTCCGTCGCGACGGCGTCGGCCTGGTCGACGAGTTCCGTTGGATCCAGTCGATGCTCTCGGAGTGGGGCTACCTGCGCGACTGGGCGCTGACCGACCGGGGAGAACGCCTGCGCTTCCTGTACAACGAGCTGGATCTCCTCCTGGTGGAAGTGGCCGAACGCGGCGCCTTCTGGAGTCTCACCCCCGCCGAGCTGGCGGCCCTCGCCTCCTGCTTCGTATTCGAGCCCCGCACCGACCAGCCCGCCGATCCCACGTGGCCCTCGGTGGCCCTCGAGCGCCGCTACAACGACGTGGTGGCGGTGTGGGAGGAGCTGGCCGACTCCGAACGCCGGCACCGACTCCCGATGACACGGCGCCCCGATCCGGGGTTCGTCGAGTCCGCCTACGCCTGGGCCATGGGACGCGAGCTCGACGACCTCCCGACCGCCGAACGACTGGCAGCGGGCGACTTCGTGCGGGTGTCGCGACAACTGGTGGATCTCATCAAACAACTACGCGACGTGTTCCCGCCCCTGGCGGAAGATGCCAGGAGCGCCCTCACCGCCATCGACCGGGGCGTGGTTGCCGCCCAGGGCGCCCGATGATCGAGTCGGTGGTTCTCGTCAACCCGGCCGCCGGACGCCGCCCGGTCTCTCAGGTCGAGATCGCCGACGCCCTCGACCGCCATGGTGTGCGGCACACCCTCGAAGTCGTCGCCGGCCCGAAAGCGATGGAGGACGCCGTCATCGAGGTGGTCCGCCGCGGGCGTCGACTGGTTCTCGCCGGCGGTGACGGCACCCTCGCCCTGACCGCTCAAGCCCTCGTCCGGGCCGGTTTGGCCGGCGATGCCCTTCCGATCGGCATGCTCCCGGTCGGAACCGGCTGTGACTTCCTCCGTACCTTCGGGATCCCCCAGGACCTGGTGGGAGCCGCCGCCCACCTCGTCACCGACTCGGAGTACCGGATCGACCTCGGCCGGCTGCAGGGGGACTGGGGGGAGCGCATCTTCGTGAACATCGCCCAGGCGGGGGCGGGGGCAGCCGCCGCCGAGACCGCCACCAAACTACCCCGGGCCCTGGGGCCGGCCCGGTATCCGCTCGCCTTCGCCGCCCGGCTCCCGCGGTTTCCCTCATGCACGATCGAGATCGAAGGGACCCGGACGATTCGCTCCAAGGCCCTGGCCGTCATCATGGCCAACGGACAGTTCTTCGCCGGCGGCTGGAACGTGGCTCCCAAGGCCCTGCTGGTCGACGGCGAGCTGGATGTCCAGGTGATCGACGCCAAGAAGTGGCAGGCGCCGAACCTGGTACCCAAGATCATCGCCGGGGTCCACCTGCGTCATCGCTCTGTCACCCGGCGCAGCATGTCTGCGTTCACGCTCAGAACCGAAAAGACCTGGCCGATCGAAGCCGACGGTGACTACGTGGGTGCCACGCCCGTGCAGGTCTCGGTGCTCCCATCGGCCCTCTCGATCAAAATATGATCGCCTGTTCCCACCAACCACGCTCCGGGTGGCCGCTACCCCGGAGACCGTGCATATACTCCCGCCGCCCGGAGTACAGGAATTGATTCATGGCAGACGACGAACTCGACATTGACAGCCCGGACCTCGAGGTCGACGACGACGTCGAGGTCTTCGACGACGATGCAGATGGCGACGAGCTCGAAGCCGAGATCGACGAGGTCCTGACAGACGAGGTCGACGAGGTCCTGGTCATCCCCGACACCACCGCCGACGACGAGGACGAGGAGACCGAGGGCGACGAGGCCCTCGACGAGCTCGAGGCCGAAGAGTTGGAACTGATCGACGACGAGGTCTCGGAGTCACTGCTGGTCGACGAGGTCGCCGAGCTGCGGGCGATCCGCCGCGAAGAGCTCACGATGAACGTCGAGGCGCAGGCCGTCCGGAGTGGCGAGTTCGTGTGCCAGTCCTGCTTCCTCGTCAAGCGGACGACGCAGCTCGCCAATCGCAAGAAGATGATCTGTACGGACTGTGCGTCCTGACGACGTCACCGTCGTAGTTCCCACGTACAACGAGACGCTCAACATCGCCCACATGATCGCCGCCGTGCGACTGGGCGGATACTCCATCGTGGTGGTCGACGATGGCTCACCCGACGGCACCGGGGCCGTCGCGGACGAGATCGCCGCCCTGGACCCCCGGGTGGCCGTGATCCACCGGCTGTCCAAGGACGGCATCGGTCCCGCCTATGCAGCCGGATTCGACCGGGCGCTCGCCGATGGGGCCACCATGGTGGTCGAGATGGACGCCGACTTCTCCCACAACCCCAACGACCTTCCCCGACTCATCGACGCCATCGAAGCCGGGGCCGATCTCGCCATCGGGTCCCGGTACGTGCCGGGCGGCAGTACCCCCGACTGGCCGTTGCACCGCCGCCTCATCTCGAAGGGCGGCAACCTGTACGCCCGGTTGATGCTCGGCATCCCGGTTCAGGATTCCACCGCCGGGTTCCGGGCGTTCAGATCGGAGTCACTCCGTTCTCTTCCCTACCACCAGGCCCAGGCCTCCGGCTACGGGTTTCAGGTCGAGATGGCGTGGCGAGCCGTCACCACCGGACTCCAGGTGGTCGAGATCCCGGTCGTGTTCCGCGATCGGGAACAGGGCACCTCGAAGATGAACGGGAGGATCGTGCTCGAGGCGATGGCGCTCGTCACACTGTGGGGGTTTCGTCGGGGTATGCGTCTGATCGGGTCATCGCTACGCTTCCGCAGGACGTGACAGCTACAGCCCGATTCGCCTCACCCGCCGACCTGGGAACCCTCCTCCACCTCTACCGGATCCTCGAAGAGGAGATGGTGGCCCTCTCCGATCTTTGGCCGCTCACCGACGGCCTGGCGGAACCGGTCGGTGAGACCTGGGCGCAGGTTCTGGCCGACCCCGACCACGTCACCGTCCTCGGCTTCTACGAGGACCATCCCTTCGGGTTCATGATGGCCCGAATCGAACAGTTGCTTCCCCAGGCGGGCAACCTTCGCATTGGTTCGATTCGGTTGGTGTTCGTCGATATCGAGGCCCGGGCCGTTGGAATCGGCGAGGTCATGCGCAACACGGTCCTGACGGAGCTGCGCAGCCGCGGTCTGAGCCGCTTCGACGCCCACGTCCTGCCCGGGCACCGGCTCGCCAAGAACTTCTTCGAACAGGGCGGATTCTCGGCGCGGCACATCGTGATGCATCACGATGACGCCGATGATTGAGCCGCTTCCCCAACCCGGTGTCGGCGTCGCCGTCATCGACGGCGACCGGATCCTGCTCGTCCGCCGTGGGCGGGAACCCGGCAAGGATCTGTGGGCCGTGCCAGGCGGACGTCAGCACTATGGCGAGCCGCTTCGGGACGCAGCCCGACGCGAGGCACGGGAGGAGACCGGCCTCGACGTCGAGGTCGGAGACGTCGTGTGGGCGGGAGACAGCATCGGACCTGGTGATCCTCCGGCGTGGCATTTCGCCATCATCGACTTCATGGCGAAGCCACTCGGCGGCAGCCTCGTCGCCGGTGACGATGCCGCCGAGGCGCGGTGGGTGACCGCCGCCGAAGCCGCCGACCTGCCACTGGTGCCCACCATGCCCTCGCTGCTCGACGCCGTGTTCGGGCGTCGATGAGCGAGGAAGCACTCCCCGTCCACGAGCGCCCCTTCACCGGGGACCGCTTCCACACCGCACAACTGCCCGACACCCCCACTCGCAGCTTCCGGATACCCGCCACCGGCTGGATCGAAGCTCCCGATGCCCTGATCCACCTGGGAGACGAACTGGACGAGCCGGTCGAGTACAAGCGGCGGATCGGCCGCTACCTGCTGTGGCGGGCGGGACCACCGGTGGGCGACGCCCTGTATCTGGCACTCGACCGGGCCGACACATCACGCATCTTCCAGTTCCGACTGATGGGCCGGACGGGTGAGGGGATCGGCCCCGACGCGACCGTCCACCAACGCTTCCGAACCTGGAAGGAGTCCCTGCTGGCCGACTCCGGGGAGACGACACCATGACCGCCACCGTCGACCTGCTCCAAGCGCTCATCCGCAACGCCTGCGTCAACGACGGAACGCCTGGATCCGGTCAGGAGCATCGATCCGTCACCACCCTCGGCGAGTTCTTCGGCCGCCCCGGGACCATCTTCGAGCCGGCCCCTGGTCGCCAGTCGGTGGTGTACCGGGTTCCCGGCACCGACCGGAACGCCCCGACGCTGATGCTGATGGGCCATACCGACGTCGTTCCGGCCAACCCGGCGGGCTGGTCGTGCGACCCGTTCGGGGGTGAGATCGCCGACGGATTCGTGTGGGGACGGGGCGCCGTCGACATGCTCAACCTGACCGCTTCGATGGCGACCGTGTTCGCCCCCTATCTGTCGGGTGACCTCGAACCTCCTCCGGGGGGGTTGGCGTTCCTGGCGGTGGCGGACGAGGAGAACGCAGGCGGCCTCGGTGCCCGTCCGCTCGTGCTGGACCGATGGGATCTCGTGGCCTGCGACTACCTGCTGACCGAGATCGCCTACCCGGCCATTGCAACCTCCCAGGGACCCGGTTACCCGGTGGCGGTGGGGGAGAAGGGGCCGTACTGGACCATCATCCGTTCGAAGGGAACTCCCGGTCACGGCAGCGTCCCGTACGGGGCGTCCAACGCACTGGAACCACTGGTGGAAGCCCTGCACGGACTGTTCTCGACACCGGCGCCGGTGAAGATCACCCCCGAGTGGACCGCCTTCGTCGACGCCCTCGGCCTGGCGGAGGAGGAACGATCCGAACTGCTCGATCCCGATCGAATCGACGGTGCCGTCGACCGTCTCGCCGCCACCGATCCCAGGTTCGCCGCCTACGTCCACGCCTGCACCCACCTCACGGTCAGCCCCAACGTCATCTCGGGCGGCATCAAGGCCAACATGGTGCCGGAGGTGGGGGAGGCCCAGGTCGACCTGCGCTCCCTACCGGGCCAGACCCGAACCGACATCGACCAGCACCTTCGCAAGGCGATGGGCTCGGCGGGTGACCGGGTCGAGCTGATCCCCATCGCCGATCACACCGCCAACTCGTCACCGCTCACCAATCCCTTGTGGGACACGATCTGCGATTCACTCGAGGACCTCACCGGGAGCCGACGGGTGGTTCCGACCCTGATGCCCGCCACCACCGATGCCCGCTTCTTCCGGTCGCGGGGTGTCGTGGCCTACGGGGTCGGCTTGTTCGACGACAGGATTGCTTTCCCGGACTTCCTGGCGATGTTCCATGGCCATGACGAACGGATCGGTGTCGACTCGGTGGATCTCACCACCCGGCTGCTGGAGCGCATCGTGGCACGCTGGTCGGAGTTGCCCCGATGACCGGCACCATCGTGTGCGATCTCGATGGTGTGGTGTATCTGGGAGACCAGGAGGTACCCGGCGCCGGAGTCGCCCTGCACCGGTTGCACGCGGCCGGATTCCGACTGCTGTTCGCCACCAACAACTCCTCCCGGACCCGGGCGGAAGGCGCCGCCAAGATCGCCCGTGTGACCGGCTACCACACCGACCGGGACCAGTTCGTGTCGTCGGCCACCGCCGCCGGCGCCATGCTGGCCGGAACCTCGGTGCCGGCGCTGGTGGTGGGCGGTGCCGGCGTGATCGAGGCGCTCACCGATGCGGGTATCACCATCACCGAGGACCCCCTCGAGGCCGGTGTGGTGGTGGTCGGCCTCGACATGGCCCTCACGTATGAGAAGCTCGCCCATGCCACCATGGCCGTTCGCAACGGGGCCCGCTTGGTGGCCACCAACCTCGATGCCACCTATCCCACGCCAACCGGTTTGCTGCCCGGGGCCGGCTCGATCGTGGCCGCGCTGGAGACGTCGACCGGGGTCAGGGCGGAGTCGGCCGGCAAGCCGTTTCCGCCCATGCGGGCAATCCTCAATGCCATGGCGAACTCGGGCCCGGTGTGGATGGTGGGAGACCGGGCCGACACCGATCTGGCGATGGCGGATCTGGAGGGATGGACCTCGGTACTGGTGCTCACCGGTGTCGCCGAGGGCCCCGAGGGCATCGATCCGGCACCGCACGTCGTGTTGCACTCGTTGGCCGACCTCCCGGCCCACCTCGGTCTCTGACAGGTCGCGGAAGAGTCGATCAGGCCTCGGCGACATCCTGGCGGCTGCGACGCAGGCGCCAGGCGTAGAGCGCCCCCACCACGAATCCACCCACGTGGGCTTCCCAGGCGATGTTGGAGTCCGCTCCGGCCAACACGAACTGTCCGAGGAACCAGATGACCAGGAACACCGCTGCCGGAACCCGGAACGGCAGGAAGAACAGCGGCGGGATGATCGCCGTGACGCGGGCGGCCGGGTGCAGAACCAGATACGCCCCCATCACCCCGGCGATCGCCCCGGAGGCGCCCACCACCGGCACGGTGGACCCGAACTGGAGCAGAACGTGAGCGAGCGTGGCCAGCACTCCGGCAACCAGGTAGAACATCAGGTAGCGAATGTGGCCCAGCTCGTCCTCGATGTTGTTGCCGAAGATCCACAGGATCCACAGGTTTCCGAAGAGATGGCCGAGGCCTCCGTGGAGGAAGATCGAGACGACCAGGCTCACCAGGACGCTCTTGTCGGCGAAGATGGGTGCACCACCCCGGGTGCAGTCGCCACTCTCCAGTTCACCGACCGACAGCGGTTCACCGGTGACCACTTCACACGGAATGGTCGCCTCGGCGTAGAGGAACTCGATCGATTCGGACTCGCCGCCCGGCTGGACGAAGAAGAAGGTGAGCGCCGCCAGCGCGATGATCGTCCAGTTCAGGAACGGGGTCAGATGGGTGGGATTGTCGTCGCGAATCGGAAGCATGGCGGTTTCCTGTCACAGGGTCGAGCGATAATGCCACGTATGGAAGCACAGCGTCCCAACCGCACCACCTCAGACATACCCGGGTTCGAACCCACAGCCCTCCCGGCTGCCGAGCGTCACGATGAATCAGGCCCGCCCCCCACTCAAGCAGACGCCACACTCGACGGCACCTGGGAGCCACCCGATCGATCGGAGATCGGTCAGGACGGCGGAGCGGAGTGGGGCGACACCGACTGGGCCGACCCCGGTCCCGAGGATGTGCTGGCCGACATCACCGATGCCATCGAACGGCTCACCCATCTCGATCCGGCCGAGGCGGCCGCGCCGGGAACCGCCATCGCCGACATCCTCAGTCGGGCACTCGAGGAGGAAGAGCGCTGAGCCGCCGACGACTCGATCAGGAGATGGTCCGCCGCGGGTTGGCCCGGAGCCGTTCCCATGCCGCCGAGCTCATCGGTTCCGGCACGGTTCGGGTCGGAGGTGTCACCGCCCCCAAGGCGGCCAGCATGGTCGACGCCTCCGATCCGATCGAGTTCGCCTCCGAACCGCCTCCCTACGTGGGACGCGGCGGGCTCAAGCTGGCGGGCGCCATCGACCACTTCGGCCTCGATGTCACCGGCCGACACGCACTCGATGCCGGGGCGTCCACCGGCGGGTTCACCGACTTCCTGCTCCAGGCCGGGGCCGCATCGGTCACGGCGGTCGATGTCGGCTACGGCCAACTCGACGCCCGCATCGCCACCGACCCCCGGGTGGCGGTGTTCGACCGCACCAACATCCGCCATGCGACACCCGAGGATCTCGGTGGCCCCTTCGACCTGATCGTGGCCGATCTCTCCTTCATCTCACTGTGCACGGTGGCACCGGCGCTCGCTTCGATGGCAGGACCGGGCTCCGATCTGGTACTGCTGGTGAAACCGCAGTTCGAGGTGGGCAAGGATCAGGTGGGTCGGGGCGGCATCGTTTCGGACCCCGACCTCCATCGGCGCGCGATCGAGAAGGTCGTCGCATGCCTCGACGGAGCCGGCATGGGGACGAGAGCCGTCACCGTGTCGCCCATCCTGGGCGCCAAAGGGAATCGTGAGTTCTTCGTGTGGTGCGTACGATCGGCGCCCACCGCTTCCGAATTGGAGTTGCCGGTATGAGACTCGGGCTGGTCGTGAACACAGGACGCCCTGCAGCAGTGGAGTTCGCAGAGGCACTGAGTCGGTGCGCCGTCGACCTGGGGTTGACGGTGGAAGCCCTCGATGGTGCCATCGACTGCGTGGTGGCCGTCGGCGGCGACGGCACCGTGCTGGAGGCGGCTCGGATGGCCCACGGCCGCGATGTTCCCGTCGTCGGGTTCAACATGGGCACCATCGGATTCCTGGCCGAGGTCGAGCCGGTCGATCTCGAACCGGCACTCAAACGACTGGCGGCGGGCGACTACCGACTGGAGGATCGGCTGACCCTGCGAGCGACCCTCGAGAACGGCGCCAGCGAGGTCGGAGTCAACGACGTCGTCGTCGAGAAGATCGAATCGCAGCGCCTGGTGGTACTCGAGGTCGAGGTCGACGGCGAGGACTTCCTCACCCACCGCGCCGACGGCGTGGTCGTCGCCACCTCCACCGGGTCCACCGCCTACGCCTTCTCGGCCGGTGGGCCATTGGTCGACCCGGCCCTCGACACACTCCTGTTCACGCCGGTCGCCCCCCATTCGTTGTTCAACCGAACCCTGGTGCTGCCGCCCCACGTCACGATCACGATCCGAGTGGCGGCCGATCGCCCGGTCCGGGTCAGCGTCGACGGTTTCGAGATCGGCGAAGTGGAGGAGGGGGGCCTCGTGACGGTGACGAGGGGGGAACGGCCGATTCGATTCGTCCGGCTCGACACCGAGGGGTTCCCTGCCAGGGTCACCAGGAAGTTCGGGCTGGCCTGATGCTCGACGAGCTCATCGTCCGTAACCTCGGTGTCCTCGAGTCGGCGCATATCGAGCCCGGGCCGGGTCTCACCGTCATCACCGGAGAAACCGGCACCGGCAAGACCCTCCTGCTCGGTGCACTGCGCATGCTGTTGGGACAGACGGCCCGCCTCGATCTGATCGGGCCGTTCGGCGAAGAGTCATCGGTGGAAGGCCGGTTTCTGGCCGCCGACGGCCACGAGATCGCCGTCGGACGACGCCTCACCGCCAATGGGCGTAGCCGGGCCTACCTCGATGGCTCGGTGGCCTCGGCGGCGGCGCTCGACGGAGCCACCGAAGGTCTGGTCGAGATCGTCGCCCAGCACGACCAGTTGGCCATCACCCGCCCCGCCGAGATCCGGGCCGCCATCGACCGCCTTCTCGACGAGGGTGGTGTCGCCGCCCGCAACGGCTACCGCACCGCCTGGGATCGACACCGGACGCTGGTCGAGGACCAGATCCGTATCGGCGGCGACCGTCACGCCCTCGAACGCGAACGTGAGCTGGCACGACACCAGGCGACCGAGATCGAGCGCGCCGCCTTCGCTCCCGGCGACGACCAGACCCTCGACGGTCGGCTGGCCCGACTCCGCAACGCCGAGGAACTCCGCCTCCATCTCGGCGCCGCCTCCGAGGGTGTGGATCGTGGCCGCGACGAGCTCGGGTCGGCGGTCGCCGAACTCCGCAAGGCGGCCGCACTCGACCCGTCGCTCGCTCCTGCCCTGGAGGAGCTCCATGCGATTGAGGGCCGGATCGGCGACGTCGTCATGGCGGTGAGTTCGGCCTCCCAGGATCTCGACATCGAACCGCAGGAGCTGGAGGATGCCGAGCAACGTCTCAACGCCCTCAACGAACTCCGACGGAAGTACGGTCCGACCTTGGCCGATGTCCTCGAGTTCGGATCCCGGGCTTCACAACGTGCCACCGAGCTCGATGACCTCCTCGATCGGGCCGACTCCCTTGCTCAGCTGATCGCCGCCGCTCGCGCCCAACTGGGGTCGGCCGGAACGGCCCTGCGTGACGCCAGGGCGGCCGCCGCCCGGCAGCTTTCGTCCCGGGCCATGGCTCATCTGGTCGAGCTCGGATTCTCCGATCCACTGGTCGAGGTCGCCGTGTCCGACGCCGATCCCGGGCCGGCCGGTTCCGACGGCGTGACCCTGCTCTTCGCCTCCGACCGCCGCCTGCGGGCCGGCGAAATCGCCAAAGTGGCATCCGGGGGAGAGCTGAGCCGTTTGGTGCTGGCGCTGCGCCTGGCCGGGGGAGCCGGAGACGCAGAAACCCTGGTGTTCGACGAGATCGACGCTGGAGTTGGCGGAGCCACTGCGCTGGCGGTCGGCCGAAAGCTCGCCGCCCTCGCCGAAGACCGCCAAGTGTTGTGCGTGACCCACCTTCCCCAGGTGGCGGCATTCGCTGACCTGCACATCGTGGTGCGTCGGGAGGGTGACACCGCCCGGGTCGAGGTGGTCGAGAACCACGATCGGCTCGAGGAGCTTTCGCGGATGCTGGCCGGTCTTCCCGACTCGGAACGGGGCCGCGAAGCAGCTGAGGAGCTGATCACCATGGCCCGATCCACCCGGGCGGGTTGAAGACACACGGACATTCCCACGGCATACTTGCTGGATGGAGCACATCCGGATCGAGCACCGTTTCCCTGTCACGACGCTCACGCTGTCCCGGCCCGAGCGACGCAACGCCCTGTCGCTCGCTCTCATGTCCGAGGTCCACGAGGCCCTCGGAAGCCTCCCCCCCGACAGCCAGGCCGTGATCCTCGCCGGGGATGGCCCCGCCTTCTCGGCCGGTCACGACCTGGGGGAGATGGTCGACCGGGATGCCCGCTTCTACGCCGAGCTGTTCGACGTATGCACCCAGATGATGGAGCGTATCCACCGGATCCCTCAGCCCGTGATCGCCCGGGTCCACGGCGTCGCCACCGCCGCCGGCTGCCAGCTGGTGGCATCGTGCGATCTCGCCGTGGCGGTGGACACCGCCACCTTCGCCACCCCCGGTGTGAAGATCGGGCTCTTCTGCTCGACCCCGATGGTTCCGATCAGTCGGGCGGTCGGTCGCAAACGCGCCATGGAGATGCTGCTCACCGGTGAACCGATCGACGCCGCCACCGCCCTCGACTGGGGGCTCGTGAACCGGGTGGTGCCGGCCGCCCGGCTCGACGCCGAGATCGACCGGCTGGTCGGTCAGATCGTCCGCTACAGCCCCACCGTCATCGGGATCGGAAAGGAGGCCTTCTACAGCCAGGTCGAGCTCGATGAGCACCGGGCCTACGACCTCGCCAAAGCCGTCATGGCCTCCAATGCCCGCCTGCCCGATGCCCGTGAGGGCATCGACGCCTTTCTCGGAAAGCGACCGGCCAACTGGCCGTCTCCACCCGCCGACCACTGACCGGCTCATCTACCCTGACGCACATGCGTGACAGGGTTTCCATCACCGAACTGACGCCGCTGCTGTTCCTGGAACGATCCGCCGATGTCTTCCCGGACAAGGCCGCCATCCGCTACCGGGATCGGATCATCACCTATGCCGGCATGAAGGCGTCCACCAACCAACTGGCGAGGGCGTTGCAGGCATCGGGTGTCGCCCCCGGCGAGCGCGTCGCCTATCTGATGCCGAACCTCCCCGAGATGCAGATCGCCCACTTCGCGGTGCCGCTCGCCCAGGGCGTGCTCGTCGCTATCAACACCCGCTTGTCGGGCGCTGAGATCGAGTACATCCTGCAGCACTCGGGCGCCACCATGCTGGTGGTCGACACCGCACTGCTTGCGGTGGTCGCCCCTCACCTCGCCGCCTGCCCCGACCTCCGCCAAGTGGTCACTTGCCATGACCCGCACTCGGGCATCGACGATCCGGGTGCACACACCTCCTACGCCGATCTGTTGGCACGGGGCGACGACCGGCCTCTCCTATTTCGCGTCGAGGACGAGGAACAGACCATCTCCATCAACTACACCTCGGGGACCACGGGTCGACCGAAAGGCGTCATGTACACCCACCGGGGGGCCTATCTCAACGCCCTCGCCGAACTGCTCCACAGTGGCCACACACCCGAGTCGGTATACCTGTGGACCCTGCCGATGTTCCACTGCAACGGATGGTGCACCACCTGGGCTTTGCCCGCCATCGGCGGTACCAGTGTGTGTCTGCGGGCGGTCGACCCGGCCGAGATCTGGCGGCTGATCGACTCCGAAGGCGTCACCCATCTCAACGCCGCACCCACCGTCATGATCTCGATGGTGAATGATCCGGGCGCCGCCCCGTTCGGCCGGGACTTCGTGATCACCACGGCCGGGGCACCACCGTCGCCCACCATCATCGCCCAGATGACCGGGCTGGGCGCTCGCATCGTCCACGTCTACGGCCTCACCGAGACCTACGGCCCGTACACGGTGTGCGAACGTCAGACCGACTGGGACAGACTGGATGAGCCGGACCGGGTGCGCCTGATCGCCCGGCAGGGTGTCGCCTACATCGGTGCAGACCCGATCCGGGTGGTCGATGGCCAGATGAACGATGTCCCCCGGGACGGGGCGACAATGGGCGAAGTGGTGATGCGCGGCAACAACGTCATGTCCGGCTACTACGCCGACCCCGAGGCCACCGAGAATGCCTTCCAGGGTGGTTGGTTCCACTCCGGAGACCTGGGGGTGTGGCATCCCGACGGGTACGTCGAACTCCGTGACCGGGCCAAGGACATCATCATCTCCGGAGGAGAGAACATCTCGACCATCGAGGTCGAGCAGGCGGTGGTGTCACACCCCGCCGTGCTCGAATGCGCCGTGGTGGCCATGCCGCACGACACGTGGGGCGAACGCCCCAAGGCGTTCGTCACCCTAAAACCGGACGCCACCGTCAGCCCAACCGAGTTGATCGCCCACGTCAAGAGTCGCCTCGCATCGTTCAAAGCCCCCGACGAGGTGGAGATCGTCGACGCCCTCCCCAAAACATCCACCGGCAAGATCCAGAAGTACGTCCTGCGCGAAACCCTGTGGAGCGGCGAGAAACGGATCAACTGACGGCGGGCAGGAGGCACGAGGCAAGGAGCCGGAGGCCCGAACCCGGGTTCGAACGCCGATCCCCGCTCCCGGTCGGATTGGCCTCCGGCGTCCGGCCTCGGGCTTCATGCTCCCGCCTCACCCGCACCATGTTCCTCCGAGGTCCCAGGTACTGACGGATAGAGGTGCTACCGTGGCCTCCCGTGGCGGACGATTTTTTCACCCACGGTTCCACCGGCGGAGCGAGCGGCATGGAGCCGCTCGATTTCCAGGCAGGGCCTTCCAGCACCAAGTACGTGTTCGTGACCGGAGGCGTCGTCTCGAGCCTCGGAAAGGGCATCACGGCGGCTTCGCTCGGGCGGCTCCTCAAGGCGAGGGGGCTTCGGGTCGTCATCCAGAAGTTGGACCCGTACATCAACGTCGATCCCGGGACCATGAACCCCTTCCAGCACGGCGAGGTGTTCGTGACCGACGACGGCGGGGAGACCGACCTCGACCTGGGCCACTACGAGCGGTTCGTGGGCACCAACCTGCGGCGCACGTCGAACGTGACGGCCGGTTCGGTCTACCTGTCGGTGATCAAGAAGGAACGTCGCGGCGACTACCTGGGAGACACCGTTCAGGTGATCCCCCACATCACCAACGAGATCAAGACCCGGATCGCCCGGGTGGGGCAGGAGGGCAGCGCCGACGTCGTCATCACCGAGGTCGGGGGCACCGTCGGCGACATCGAGAGCCTTCCCTTCCTCGAGGCGATCCGCCAGTTCGGCAACGACGTCGGGCGCGAGAACGCTCTCTACCTGCATGTGACGCTGGTGCCCTACATCGGCTCGGCCGAAGAGCTCAAGACCAAGCCGACCCAGCATTCGGTGGCGGAGCTCCGTTCCAAAGGCATTCATCCCGACGTGATCGTGCTCCGTTCGGACCGCCCGGTCGAGGAGTCGGCACGCCGCAAGATTTCGCTGTTCTGCGACGTTCCCACCAAGGCCGTCATCAACGCCCTCGACGCCAGCAGCATCTACGAGGTGCCGATGATGCTGCACGAACGCGGCCTCGACGCGGTGGTGTGCGACCGACTCGGTATCACCACCGGCCCGCCCGAGCTCACCAGCTGGAAAGCGATGGTGGAGCGGATGCAAACGGTCGGCGAGCCGGTCACCATCGGCATCGTCGGTAAGTACGTCGATCTTCCCGACGCCTACCTGTCGGTCGCCGAGGCCCTCCGACACGGCGCCGCCAAGGCCGGGTTGGCCCTCGATCTGCGCTGGGTACCGAGCGACGAACTAACCGGAATGCTCGCCTCCAGTTATCTCGACGACCTCGACGGCATCGTCATCCCCGGCGGTTTCGGTGCCCGGGGGGTCGAGGGCAAGATCTCCGCCATTCGTTATGCCCGAGAGAACGGCGTACCCATGCTCGGCCTGTGCCTGGGTCTGCAGAGCGCGGTGATCGAGTACGCCCGCAACGTCCTCGGCCTGGAGGAGGCAAACTCGACCGAGTTCGACCCGACCACCGTCCACCCCGTCATCGATCTGATGGCCAGCCAGAGCGACGTCGAGGACAAGGGCGGGACCATGCGCCTCGGCCTCTATCCGGCGAAGCTGGTCCCCGGTAGCGCCGTCCACCGCCTGTACGGCGAAGAGCTCATCTACGAGCGCCACCGGCACCGCTGGGAAGTCAACAACCGGTACCGCAAGGATCTGGAGGTGGCGGGGCTCATGATGTCCGGTGTGGCCCCCGACGAGTCGCTGGTCGAATTCGTCGAACTCCCGGGCCATCCGTTCTTCGTGGCGACCCAGGCCCATCCCGAGTTCAAGTCCCGCCCCGACGACCCCCATCCGCTGTTCCAGGGTCTGGCGGTGGCGGCCGGCGAACATCGCAGAGCCAAGGCGGGGCGAGCACCGGCTCCGACGCCGATCGTCGACCGGGCGTGAACTTCCGTATCGCCGAAACCTCCACCCTGGGTCGAGGCGGGTTCCTCGAATTGCTGGACGTGGTGGTGGAGGGCCCCGACGGGGAACGGGCTCACCGGGATGTCATCCGACATCCGGGGGGAGTTGGCGTTCTCGCCCTCGACGGCTCCGACGTCCTGTTGGTCCGCCAGTACCGGGTGGCAGTCGGGATGCCGATCCTCGAGATCCCGGCCGGCAAACTCGACTCCGCCGAGGAACAGGTCGAGGTGGCCGCCACCCGGGAGTTGGAAGAGGAGATCGGCTTCAGCCCGATCGAGCTGATTCCTCTCGGCCCGATGTGGCCGTCGCCCGGTTACACCGACGAGGTGATTCATCTGTTCGCCGCCATGGGCCTCCGCTCGACGCCCCGGAGACCCGACGGAGTCGAGGAACACCACTCCGAGATCGTCCGGATCGACTTCGCCGAGCTTCTGTCGATGGTGGAGCGTGGCGAGGTCCTGGATGCCAAGACGCAACTGGCCGTCCTGGCCTGGTCCCGGAAGGGCACCTGATCAGCCTGGATGACGATGTCGCCGACTACCTGGCCTCACTCCGGGTGGAGCGTGGCCTGGCGCACAACACGCTGAGCGCCTACCGGCGGGACCTGAACGAATACCTCGGCTTTGTCGGCACCGGACCGCCCGACGAACCGACGGTGGCGGCGTACGTCGAGTACCTGAGATCCCGGAATCTGGCCCCCGCCTCGGTCAGCCGGAAGATGGCGGCGGTGCGGGGCCTCCATCGCCACCTGGTGGCGGAAGGACTTGCATCCGACGATCCCACCGTCCTCGTCGACCGCCCCCGGCTGGCGATGTCGCTGCCCAAAGCGCTTGCCGTCGACGAGGCGATCGCCCTGGTCGAATCGCCTGACATCTCGACCGTGGCCGGTCGTCGGGACGCGGCTCTCCTCGAGTTCCTCTACGGAACGGGGTGCCGGGTGTCGGAGGCGGTGGGCCTCGACCTCGCCCAACTCGATCTGGTGGAGCGAACGTCGCTCGTCACCGGGAAAGGTTCGAAGCAGCGAATGGTTCCGCTGGGATGGGCTGCGGTGGCTGCCATCGAACGCTGGCTGCCCGATCGCCTCGACCTCGCCAAGGCTGACCACGACGCCGTGTTCGTCAACCTCCGGGGCGGACGGCTGAGCCGTCAGGGAGCGTTCCTGGTGGTCAAAGCGGCCGCCTCCAGAGCGGGAGTTGCTCCTGAGCGGATCTCACCCCACGTGTTGCGACACTCGGCCGCAACCCACATGATCGAGGGTGGAGCCGACCTCCGTTCCGTCCAGGAGATGCTCGGCCACGCTAATGTCACAACTACCCAGGTCTACACGCGGGTGAGCCCACAGCACCTTCTCGAGGTGTTCGTTCAGGCCCATCCAAGGAGCAGGTGACGAGTTCACCAGCGAGGAAGACATGCCGATCGACACTGCACGCGCACGCCAGGCACTTGAAGAGGAGCGAGTCCGTCTCGTTCACCAACTCGACGAACTTGGCGCCACTGATACCGGCGAGCTCAGGGGTGACGTCGACTACGGGGACGGCTTCGCCGATGCCGGCGCCGCCACTGCCGAGCGCACCGAACGATTGGGACTGGCAGAGACACTCAAGATTCGGCTCGACTCGGTCGATGCCGCCCTCGCCAGGATCGAGGGCGGCGGCTACGGCACCTGTTTGTCCTGCGGCAACCCGATCCCCGAAGCACGTCTCGAAGCCCGCCCGTCGTCCATTCGGTGCGTGGAATGCAAGTCCCGTCGCTGACCGATGCCGGGTAGTTGGACCCATCTCGCCGCGCGCTTCTTCGATGTCCTCACCGCACAGCCGCTCCGTCCCGAGGAGCGGGTCCGGCTCGACGAATGGCTGTCACCGGTCGAGCAGGCGATCTTCCTCGGGCAATCGGCGGCAGACCAGCGCCACGGCCTCGAATGTGGCATCGAGGTGGCGACCTCATACGCCCACCGCCCCGATCTGGTGAGAGCTGCCCTGCTTCACGACGTGGGAAAACGCCATGCCCGGCTCGGGCCGTTCGGGCGGGTGCTCGCCTCGGTCCTCATCCGACTTCGAATCCCGGTGGGAGCCAGGTTCAGGTCGTACGAGGCCCACGGTCCGATCGGCTCCAACGAGCTGCTGGAACTCGGCGCCGAGCGCATCGTGGTGGATTTCGCCCGACACCACCACGGCACCCGACCGGACTCGATCACAGATGATGATTGGGACCTGCTCGAGTCGGTCGACCGGGCCCGGGTCGGCGCTGCGCGTCCATCGAGCGGATACGCTGACCCCGCACACGGGAACGGACGGCGGCGATGACCTACCACGTGAAGACAGCGGTGTTCGAAGGACCCCTCGACCTTCTGCTGCAGCTCATCACCCGCCACCAGGTGGACGTGACGGCGGTCAGTCTGGGAGATCTGGTCACCGAGTACCTGGGATACCTCGACGATATGAGGCTGCTCGACCTCGACGTGACCAGCGAGTTCCTGCTCATCGCCGCCACCCTCATCCAACTCAAGGTCCGACAGCTCCTCCCCGACGACGGAGAGGTGGATCTCGACGAGGAACTGGCGCTCATGGAGGAGAGGGACCGACTCCTCAGCCGGCTGCTCATGTGTGTCACCTTCAAGGATGTGGCGGCAGTCCTCTCAGCGCGCATGTCGATCGCCAACCGGTTCGTGCCCCGCATCTCCGGCCTCGATCAGAAGATCCAGCCTCGGCCGATGGAGATCGTGGTCCCGGTCGACGCCGCCGGATTGGCGGGCATCGCCGAGAAGGTGTTCACCGAACGCCCCACCGAGCCCGACCTGGACCATCTCGACCTGGACCTGCCATCGGTCCAGGCGGCCATCGACGAGCTCAGGGTGCGGGTCAGTGAAGCTGCGGAGACCACCTTCGAGGATCTCGTTTCGCATTGCACCCGGAAGCTCGAGGTCGCCGCATACTTCCTGGCTCTGCTCGAGCTGGCCCGGTGGGGCATGGTGGAGCTGGCCCAGGAGGACTGGCTGTCGACCATCGAAGTCCGCCACAAGGCCGAGGGACAACCCGGCGAGGCACGATCGGAGTGGACCCAATGAACCCGCTGGCAGCCCTGGAGGCGATCCTGTTCGTCACCGAAGCCCCGGTGCCGATCTCGGAGCTGGCCGAGGTGCTCGAGCTCTCCACCGAGGAAGTGGAACGCCTGCTCACCGAGCTGGCCGAACGGCTCGACGCCCACCAGAGTGGATTGGTGGTCCGCCAGGCCGCCAACGGATGGCGCCTGTACTCCCGACCCGAGTGCTACCCCTATCTGGAGCGTTTCTCTTCGTCCGCCACCTCCCGGCGCATCTCCGGGGCGGCACTCGAAGTGCTCTCGGTGATCGCCTACCGTCAGCCGGTCTCCCGTGCCCAGATCGCCGAGATCCGCGGGTTCGACTCGGACTCGTCGGTCCGCTCGCTCGAGCGCATGGGGCTGGTGGAGGAGGCGGGCCGCCTTCCCACGCCGGGAAACCCGGCGGTGTACCGGACCAGCGATCTGTTCCTCGAGAAGCTGGGCCTGACATCGGTCGATCAGCTCCCGCCTCTGGCAGACCACGTACCGCCCTCCTCGGTGGTCGAAGTGCTCGAGGAGACGTTCCGGACGCCCGAGGCGTGAGCGATCCCGTCAAGGTCCACAAGGCGATCTCGGACGCCGGCCTCATGTCGCGACGGGCCGCCGAAACGTTGATCCGGGAGGGGCGGGTCAAGGTGGACGGCCGCGGTGTCACGCTCGGCCAACGGGTCGACCCCGAGACCGCGGTGGTCGAAGTCGACGGGAAACGAATCCCGGTCGCTCCCGGCAAGGTCACCTACCTGGTCAACAAGCCGCTCGGCGTGATCTCCACCGCCTGCGACCCCCAGGGTCGCCGCACCCTCGTCGACCTGGTCCCGGCCGAACCCCGGGTCGTCCCGGTGGGCCGACTCGACGCCGACTCCGAGGGGCTGATCCTCGTTTCCAACGACGGGGAGCTGACCCACCGGGTCACCCATCCGAGCTTCGGGGTCACCAAGACCTACACCGCACTCGTCACCGGGCAGATCGGCACTGCCGCGCTCAGATCGCTCACCGAGGGCGTCATGCTCGACGACGGCCCTGCCACAGCCCTCTCCGCCCGCATCCTCGACCGCCGGGATCGCACGACCATGATCGAGATCGTGCTGGGCGAGGGCCGAAACCGGGAGGTCCGGCGCATGTGCGACGAGATCGGCTACCCGGTGGAGCGGCTGGTCCGCACCGCCATCGGCTCGCTCCGCGACCGCACCCTCAAACCGGGGGAGTGGCGTCTTCTCGAACCCGCCGAGGTGGCCGGTCTCTATGCCGGGGGATGAACGCCGGCAGCCTCACGGCTCCGGGGTCGGGTTGCCGTTGCAGTCGAGACCCTCGCCGGGGCGGTACCGGGCCACCACCGAATCCTCGACCACCCGGCCGTCGGGGTAGGTGCGACTCCGGAAGGTCTCGACGTCGGTGCACCGGTTGAAGGGACGTTGCTCCTGTCCCGTCTCGACCACTTCCAGGTGCCGGGTGGAGTACAGGGTCATCGTGATCGAGGTGTCGTCGTAGGTCGACCAGATGAGCACCGGGAACTCGGTGGAGTTCGTCACCCGCAGGTCGGGTTTCGGAAACGACAGGGTCGCCTCCCGCCCGTACGGGTATCGGCTGATGTAGATCGAGTGGCTCTGGTACTCATCGAGGTCGAGCCCGGCGAAGAACGCCGCGTTGAAGAAGGTGGTGGCGAACTGGGAGATGCCACCACCGATCGATTCGGTGAAACGGCCCCGCTCGATCACGCCGGCGGACACGAACCCCTTCTCGGTGGTACGCCGTCCCACGAACTCGTTTACCGAGAAGGACTCGCCCGGGAGCAGATACTGGCCGCGGACCAGTGCGGCGATCCGTTGGATGTTGTCGACCCGGGCCTCACAGCAGGCGTGTTCGGTGGTGAACTCACCGACCGGTTCGATCACGCCCTCCCCGGACGCCCAGGCGATGAGGGCCCCATCATCCGAATCGGCGGGCGGAACGTCCCCCGGCCCCCCATCCGAGCCTCCCTCCAGCGCGGCCACGATCACCTCACCGGCCTCGGGGCCGCAGCAGCCCTGCGGGGTGGTGCCGGGGCGAACCAGCACCGGCACCCCCACCCCGTCCTCGTCCTCGACCTCGACCTCGACCTCGACCTCGACCTCGAAGACGGGATCACTTCCCGCCCGCGACACTGTTTGGAACAGGGTCAGCAACGCCGTCTGCAGCGCCTCTGAATCGAACTCCACCTGCGGATCGGAGAGCGGACCGGACAGATCGATGCTCTGGCGGAGGGTAGCGGCCGACAGCCGACCGGTTTGGCCGAGCAACCGCACCGTCACCCCGCGATCGGTGAGATCCCCCAACCGGGTTGCCAGATCCTCGGCTGCAGTGTCGCTCTCGGCGGTGGGTAGTGGCACCACCGGGGCGGACAGAGTGAGGGGCCCACCGGGACGGAACCCTTGGAGCACCGCGGCGGTAGCCGCCCCGACGTCGAGGCGCGATCCCTCCGTCCCGGGGACCGCCACGAACCCGTCGTCGCCCAGTTCCACTCTCGGTTCCACCGGTTCGGCCACCAGTCCCGCAGGATGGCTCCCGAGGAACGATTCGACCTCCTCGACGGGCAGGTCGACCGCCATCGGGATCTGCCGTTGACGCCATGGCGCGCCAGCCCATGAGAGAAGGTCGGTGAAGAAGGCCCCGCTGCGACCGGCCATCATCACCGCCTGATAGGTGGCGGCCTCGTCGACGACCACCCCGAGGTCGGCAGCGGTGGTGGCGATCGAACCGCCATCGAAGGCGACCTCGACCCCGGCCCGACGGATCGAAGCGGCCCGCTCCTCGATGGCATCGGTGAGCTGATCGGCGTTCATGAGCCCAACCGATCGGCCATCGACGGTGACGTTGGGCGCCACATCGCCCAGACCGGTGCGCCACTCGACCACGTACCAGCCGACGATGGCCGCCACCGACACGCCGAGGGTGGCCAGGACGATGATGATGGCTCTCCGCACCTGCGGATGGTACGCGTGGTCGGGACGAACCCGGCCGGCTTCGAATACGCTGCCCGCCCGGGGGAGCCCGAATACCGCATCGGGGTTGCCGCACCTAGGATCGCCCCCGATGACGAGGAGCGTCACCCCGATCGATCACCCGGTTCAGGCCGTCGTGCGGCCTCCCGGCTCGAAGAGCTTCACCAACCGCGCCCTCATCGTGTCCGCCCTCGCCTCAGGCGGTGCCAGTCGGCTCACCGACCCCCTGGAGGCCGACGACACCGTCGCCATGCGTGAGTGCCTGCGCGGGTTGGGCGTGCTCATCGACGACGTCGACGACCCGTGGCTGGTGCTCGGTACCGGGGGCCGGCTCACTGCGCCCGAGTCACCGCTCGATGCCCGTGCCTCGGGGACGACCGCCCGCTTCGTGACTGCGGCCGCCGTCCTCGCCGACGGACCCGTGACCATCGACGGCACCGCCCGGATGCGGCAGCGTCCCATGGCCCACCTCCTCGATGCCCTGACGGTGCTCGGAGCCAACGTCACGTCCAACGGTGGGTACCCACCGGTGACCATCACGCCGGCGCCGATGCACGGCGGCGAGGTGACCATCGACGGAACCGCCTCCAGCCAGTTCGTCTCCGCCCTCCTCATGCTCGCCCCGATGCTCGACGCCACCACCACCATCCGCCTGGCGGGAGGAGAGGTGGTCTCCCGGCCCTATCTGACCTCCACCCTCGAGGTGATGGAGGCCTTCGGAGCCCAGGTGGAGGATTTGGGCGACGCCTTCCAGGTGGCTCCGACCGGGTACCGCAAAGCCCACTACGACATCGAAGCAGACGCCTCCGCCGCCGCCTACCCCCTGGTGGCAGCCGCCATCACCGGTGGGGTGGTCTCGATCGAAGGCATTCCCGCCTCGTCGACCCAGGCCGACCTCGCCCTGGTGGATGTGCTCGAGACGATGGGATGCACCGTGGAACGCGGTGCCACACGAATCGTGTTGGCGGCGACCGGCAGGAGCCTGCGGGGTGTCGATGTCGACATGAACCTGGCACCGGATGCGGTGCTGGCGCTGGCGGTGGCGTGCCTGTTCTCCGACGGTCCCAGCCGCATCCGCAACGTCGGCAACCTCCGGATCAAGGAGACCGATCGACTGCTCGCCCTCGAAACAGAGATCCGCCGACTCGGAGCCGGCGCCCTGGTCGAAGGCGACGACCTCCTCATAACCCCCGGGCCGCTCCACGGTGCTGCCATCGAGACCTACGACGACCACCGGATGGCGATGTCCTTCGCCCTGGCCGGTCTGCGGGTGCCCGGGGTGAACATCATCGACCCGGGCTGTGTCGCCAAGACCTGGCCCTCGTTCTTCGACGTTCTGGACCAGATGTGACCTCGGCCGTGATCACCGTCGATGGCCCGGCCGGTTCGGGTAAGTCCACCGTGAGCAGAGCGGTGGCCGAACGCCTCGGCTGGCGGCATCTCGACACCGGCGCCTACTACCGGGCCGCCACGGTGGCGGCCATCGAAGCAGGAGCCGACGTCTCCGACGAGGAGGCAGTGATCTCCGCCCTCACCGGCCGCGACTTCGACCAGGTCGGTGGAGCGATGTTGCTCGACGGGCGCGACATCTCCGTCGACATCCGAAGTGAGGGCGTCACCGGCGCGGTGAGTGCGGTGGCCGCCCACCCCCGGGTCCGGCGTCTCATGGTGGAGTTGCAACGCGAATGGACCGGGCAGCGCACCGGAGCGGTGGTGGAGGGACGCGACATCGGCACGGTGGTCTTCCCCGACGCCGAGGTGAAGGTGTTCCTCACCGCCGACCCGGCGGAACGAGCCAGGCGAAGGGCGGTGGAGACAGGCCATGCGGCCGAAGCGGTCGCCACGGCCATCGAACGGCGCGACCTGCTGGATTCGACCCGCCAGGCGTCACCGCTGCGGCCCGCCGACGACGCCATCGTCATCGACACCACCGACCTGGGCATCGATCAGGTGGTCGAGTTGATCATCGAGGCCGTCTCCGCCCTGTGACCTGTTCGTCACGGAGCACAGTCCTGGTCCGCCCTGGTCAGCCCTGCAGCAGCCTGAGGGCGTCGGAAGCGGTCCACTCCCGGTCCCTCTCCAGCCAGCCCCGCTCCTGGGATGGCCGAGCAGTCACCGAGGCCTCCACCAACGTCTGGAGCGTGGACACGAACGACCGGAGCTGGGGCGGCAGCGGAAAGTACTCACCCTCCTCGGTCACCTGCAGCAACTCGAACCCCAGGCGGGGGTCGACCCGCTCGATGACTTCCTGAACGAGGTGGTCGGGGGCGGAGGCGCCGGCGGTGAGCCCGACGGTCGCGACCCCGTCCAGCCAATCCGACCGGATCTCGGCGGCGGAGTCGATGCGGTGTGCCTGTCGACCGAGTTCCCGAGCCACCCGGACCAGAGCCTGGGTGTTCGAGGAGTTCTCCGAACCGACCACCAGGATGAGCTCGCATTCCTCGGCGAGTCGCTGCACCGCCGACTGGCGGTTGGTGGTGGCGTAGCACAGGTCGCTCTTGCGGGAGGTGACGAGGCCCGGGAACCGGGTCGAGGCGTCCTCGAGAACCGCCTGCCATTCGTACATCCCCAACGTGGTCTGAGCCAGCAGGGCCACCTTGGCAGGGTCGGCGGGGGAGAAGTCGCCCAGTCCCAGTTCCGGCTCCACCAACGTGATGGCTTGGGGAGCCTCCGCCACGGTGCCCATCGCCTCGTCGTGCCCGGTGTGGCCGATGTAGATGATGTCGAAGCCCTTCTTGGCCATCTGCTTCACCTCGTGGTGCACCTTGGTGACGAGGGGGCACACGGCGTCGATCACCACCGCCGCCCGCTGTTCGGCCCCTGCGATCACCTCGGGAGCGGATCCGTGGGCGGACAACATGACAGGGGCGCCTTCGGGGACCTCGGAGATGTCGCCCACGAAGATCACGCCCACCTTCTCGAACGCCCGCACCACCCACTCGTTGTGAACGATCTCGTGATAGCAGTAGACCGGCGGCTCGAACACCCTCACCATCCAGGTGAGCGCCTTGATCGCCATCTCCACACCGGCACAGAACCCCCGTGGCTCTGCCAGCAGGAGTCGTTCGGGCCGTGCCGCCAGCTCATCTGTCATGCCAGAAAGGTTAGGGCCACAGTGGCCGGTACCCGCAACGTGGCCTCTAACCTTGCATCATGTCCCGTCTCCCCGTTGTCGCCGTGGTCGGTCGCCCCAATGTGGGCAAGTCCACGCTCGTGAACCGCATCGTGGGCGGTCGCCCGGCCGTGGTCGAGGAGATGCCGGGGGTTACGCGTGACCGCCGCGAGTTCACCGCCGACTGGACCGGCCGCTCGTTCCTCGTAGTCGACACGGGAGGATGGGAGATCCGTCCCGGTGCCCCGTTCGTGGACGAGATCCGCGAGCAGGCCGAGGCCGCCGTCGCCACCGCCGATGCCGTCATCTTCGTGACCGACGCCACCACCGGCATGACCGACGACGACCAGAGCGTCATCCGCATCCTGCGGGCAGCCGAGGTGCCGGTGTTCCTGGCGGCGAACAAGGTCGACGCACCCAGCCACGAACGTCTTGTCGACGACCTGTGGGCGCTGGGCCTCGGTCAGCCGTACGCCGTGTCCGCCTTCCACGGCCTCGGCATCGGCGACCTGCTCGACGCCGTGGTCGATGCGCTCCCCGCCTCGCCCCGCCATGCCGCCGCCGACGACATACCGAGCCTCGCCATCATCGGACGCCCCAACGTGGGCAAGTCGACCCTTCTGAATCAGTTGCTGGGAGAGGATCGGGTGATCGTGTCCGATCGCCCCGGAACCACCCGCGACCCCATCGACGCAGTGGTGGAACTGGCCGGCGCCACGTACCGTCTCATCGATACCGCCGGTATTCGCCGGAAACCCCAGATCACCGAAGACGCCGACTTCTACGCGGTGTTGCGAGCCCGGGAAGTGCTCGAACGTGCCGATGTGGCGATGCTCGTGATCGACGCCACCGAAGGGGTGACGCATCAGGACCAACGCATCGCCGACGAGGTGGTGGTGGCGGGGGTCGGGATGGTGGTGGTGATCAACAAGTGGGATCTGGTCGACGACGAGGCCCGCAAACGGATCGAGAGCGACCTGCCCGACCGATTCGGTTTCGTGTCGTGGGCACCAGTCGTCCGGATCTCGGCCCTCACCGGATCACGCACCGGCCGGCTTCCGGCGGCGATCGAAGTGGTGCTCGAGAATCGGCAGCGCCGGATCGGGACCGGCACCCTCAACCGTCTTGTCACGGAGTGGACCAACGCCCATCTTCCTCCGACCCGCAAGGGCCGCCGAGCCCGCCTGCGCTACGTCGTGCAGGCCGGGGTCGCACCCCCCACCTTCATCGTGTTTGTCTCGGGGGGTGAACTGGGTGACGACTACCTCCGATTCCTGGAAGGCAAGCTGCGCGGCGTCGAGGATTTCACGGGAACCCCCGTGCACATCTTCACCAGGTCGAGGGAACAGGCCCGGTGAGCGATCCGTTTCTCCCCGAGGCCGACTCCGAACCGGACGAGGCGACACCGTGGGGGTTCCGCATCACCCTGGTCGCCATGGGTCTCTACCTGGTGTGGCGCCTGGTCGAGGGTTTCCTGTGGGCATGGGAGCGACTCACGTAGGGCGTGGGGGAGTGGCAGGGAAGCTCCACCGGGACCGGGGGCGTTCCGTCAGGGGGGAGCCGGGTCAGGTCTCCTGACCCGGTGGGAGGGATGGTCGGGCTGGAGAGACTTGAACTCTCGACCTCTTGACCCCCAGTCAAGCGCGCTACCAAGCTGCGCCACAGCCCGTGTTGGAAACGGTAGCGTAGCCGCATCGTGTCACTCGAAACCAACCGGATCTTCGCTGCCCGCCGCGCCCTGATAGGCCCGTTGTTGGCCCTGGCCGTTGTCATCGGCGCCTGCGACGTCGGCATGGCCGAGTCCACCACCACCACGGCCGCGCCGACCACGACCACCACCACGGCACCGACCACGACCACCACCGAGCCACCACCACCCCCCTTCTCATACCGGATCGGCCTGGCGGAGGCACCCACCACCGACAACTACTGGGCCTACTACGACCCACAGAGCTCGCTGGTGGATCAGTACATCCTCGATCCCACCAAACCATCGTTGTACACCTACGACCACCCGGGTCTCGACCTGGCGGCGGACATCGCAGTCGATGCCAGTCCGGCCCGACCGGTCGAGGATGCCGACGAGTGGACCGTGACGGTGACCATCGACCCGGAGGCACGATGGAGCGACGGTGTGCCGATCACCGCCGAGGATGTCGTGTTCACCTTCGACACCGTTCAGGAGTTCGGGTTGAGGCGGGGATGGGCAACGGCGTATCCGGCGGCCGGAGCCGAAACACTCGGGCTGGTGACGGTCGAGGCCCCGACTCCGGAGACGGTTGTGTTCCGCTTCAACGGCCGGCCCGGCCTGCCGTTCTGGCCCAACGGTCCGGGGACCGCCCCGATCATGCCCCGCCACTTCTGGCAGCCGATCGTCGAGGAGGCCCGGGAGTCGGCCGACCCGATCACCGCCCTCCTCACCGCCTCCGCTTCCAGTGAACCGTCGGGTGGTCCGTTCGTGATCCGCTCGTTCGGCCGTGATCGGGTGGAGGCGTCGCCCAACCCCAACTATCAAAGGAGCGGGGAAGAGGTCACCTCGGGCGGAGCCACCTATCAGATCGGCCCGTTCTTCGACGACCTCGTCTTCCAGGTCTATGCCGGCACCTCAGCGGCGGCGGAAGCGCTCGACGCCCGGGAGATCGATGTGATCCTCTCTCCGGTCGGCCTCGATCCCACCACAACGGCCTTCCTGGCGGCGAACCCCGACGTCGAAACCGCCACCAACGACACCAACGGCTTCCGCTACCTCGCCTTCAATCTTCGCAACCAGCCGATGGCCAACCCGGCGTTTCGGGATGCCCTGGCGCTGATGATCGACAAGGAGTTCCTGGCCCAGCAGGTGGTGGCCGGTCAGGCAAGCCCGCGCTACGCCACCGTGCCGCCGTCCAACCCGCGCTGGTTCGACCCCGATGCCGCCGACGGGTTCGCCGCCCGCTATCTCGACTTCACGACCGAGGAACGGCTCACCGCCGCCGTCGACACCCTGGAGGCGGCCGGGTTCTCGTGGGAGCAGCGGCCGGCCTGGATCGACAACGCCGTGGTGGCAGGCACCGGGTTGACCTTCGAGGAAGCCGAGGTCGCCCCCATCCGGATCCTCGGCCCCGGCCCTTCCTTCGACCCGATCCGTTCGACGTACACACTGTGGATCGACCAATGGGCCCGCCAGCTCGGCTTCGCCACCGAGGTCACCCTCACCGACTTCTCGAGTCTGGTGTCACGGGCGTTCACACCGACCCCGGCCGGAACGCTCGACTACGACCTGTACGTGCTCGGGTGGCGCCTTCCCAACCCAGCGATGCCCGTCTATCACGAGTCCTTCTGGGCTTCCAAGAACGACACGCTGCTCAATGACGGGAACAACAACACCGGCTTCTCCGACCCCGAGTTCGACGCCCTGGTCGTCGAGTACAACCGGGCGGAAACCGAGGAGGATGCCTTCGAGCTCTTGTGGCGGATGGAACAGATCGTCTTCGACGCCAAGCCGTACGTGGTGCTCTACGACGCCCCCGTGACCGAAGCCTTCCGCCGGGACACCGTGGTGTACCCGTTCAGCACCTCGCTCTCGGGCCTGCAGTTCCTCAACGGCCTGCCGGCGTTGGTCCGGTCCGCCCCGTGAGCCAGGTCTTCACCATCCCGAACCTGGTTTCGTTCACCAGGCTGGCCGCCATTCCCTACTTCTGGTGGGTCACACTGCTCGCCGGGGACATCCCGCGAGCCGCCCTCCTCATCTTCGT
>JBHJOH010000118.1:0-5600 GCA_050329955.1 Acidimicrobiia bacterium
CGTTGTGGACGACGGACCCACACGAGTAGACGACGTTCGGCACGTAGCCATCGCGCTCCTCGTCGTTGGGGACCAGCAGCGGTTCCTTGAGGTGCCCGATGACCTTGCACGGGTCGTCGATGTCGAGCAGGAGTGCCCCGAGTGCATACTCCCGCATGGGTCCCACGCCGTGGGTCAGCACCAGCCAGCCGGCGTCGGTCTCGATGGGGGAGCCCGAGTTGCCGATCTGCATCAGTTCCCATGGCCGGGTCGGTACCTGGATGCGGGCAGCCTCGTGCCAGAAGCGGACGTTGTCGGACATCATGAGGAAATTGTTCTCGCCGTCAGATCTGGCGAGCGCCGCGAACTGGCCACCGATCCGCCGGGGAAACAGGGCTATGCCCTTGTTCCGGGCGGCCAGACCGTTGAGGGTGGCGATGCGGAAGCCGAGGAAGTCGGAGGTCTCGATCAGCTGGGGGAGCACCGTGAACCCGTCGAAGGCGGTGTACGTGGCGTAGTAGACGACCCGGCCGTCGGGTTCGGTGAACCGAAGGAGCCGGGCGTCCTCCATGCCGCGGCTCTCCGATGGGCCGTTGGGGAACAGCACGCGCTGGGACAGATCGGAGTGCGGCGGGAACGACAGCTCGTAGTTGGATGAAGCAAGCCAATGGGTGACCTGGATGACATGCTGCACCGAGTGGGTTGGGCCCTCCCGGCGCTCCAGTTCCACGAGGGCAGCCTCGAGGTTGGCCATGGTGAATTGTGCGTCAAGGTGGGCGAGAGTGTCGTGGATCAGATCGGCATCCGCCCCCATCTCCCCGAGCTTCGCCATGAAGAGGGCCCGGTCGAAGAGTGGCGATCGCCGCGAACCCGTGAGGGGGTTGGCCGGGGCATCGAGTCGGACGTCGCCGACCGCCGTCACGGTGCCTGTCCGGAACTCGATCGAGGAGATGTGGCCCTCGCCCACGGCACGCAGGCTCACGATCACCCGCACGTCGCCGCTGGCGACGCCGGATTGGTCAGGCGCCGCCACGATGGAGGGATTGGTGAGGGCAGCGGCCTCGAGCGAGTACTCGTGCATGAAGTAGGCACCGATGAGTCGGCGGACGTCGTGGGACAGCCCGGCCGGATCGACGATGGAATGGGCAACCGCCGAGAACCCACGCGAGAGGACACCCTCGAAGTCGTCGTGGCGATGGGCGTAACGTTCGATCACCGACGCGAGAGTCCGCTCGGCGTCTTCCGGCGCCATCGAGAGGATCCGATCGAGCATGTGCTGCAGGCGCGTCCGCTCCTCCAGGGGCCGGTGATCGGCCGGTATGTAGGGCTTGGTGATGAGTCGCTGGAGATCGGGGCGGACTCGGAGCGGCAGCCTGGTGACGGGGACGGTCATCGTGTCACCAGGTCGGGCGCGACCGGTTCGGTTGCGGCCGCCACCTGCAGGCATGCGACTCCGGACAGGGTGGACTCGGCTCCGCAGTTCTCGTTGACGGAGGTCCCGGTGAGGCCGTCGTATCCGGCCCCGGTGGCCAGGTCGTAGAGTGCCAGGCCGAGGTCGTTGTCACCCAGCATCCACTGCGCTGCCCGCCGTGCCCGGAGCCGCCACTGGTCGGCTCCGGTCAGCTGCCAGACGCGGAGACACAGGTCTGCCATCGCCCACGCTTCGATCGGCTGCTGGTCGAAAGCCGGGCGCGGCTCGCCTGGTGCCCACCCGCCGACCGGGGTGAAGCTGAAGTGACCGCCGTTGGACTCGGTCGAGACCAACCATTCGGCCAGGCGCAGCCCCATGGCGGTGTAGCGTCGTTCGCCCAGTGCCGATCCCGCCGCCAGCAGCGCCTCGGGGATCCGGGCGTTGTCGTAGGTGAGCCGCTCCTCGGGCCAAGGGATCCGGGCGGTGGCGGCACTGGCGATCACGCCGACTGCCCGGGTGCACAGGTCCGATGCCGCTCGGTGGGACGGTTGAGCGGTCAACAACTCGACCGCCCCCAGCACGGCGAAGGCGTTGGCGCGCAAGTGCGAAGACCGGAATCCGTCGCTGGCGTCGAAGGCCTGGACCGACTCCGATCGCATCCACTCCTTCGGGGCGGTGCGGGCGGCGGTTCCCAGCGCCCACCACGCCCGTCCCTGGCTGTCGTCGCTCCCGATCTCATCGTCCCATCGCCCGTCGCCGCGTCGGCGATTGTGGAACCCGAAGGGAGTTCGGGAGTCCAACACGAACCGGAGGTAGCGCTCGCCGAGTTCACCTAGATCGCCGATTCCATCGGGCGTTGTGGGGTGGAGCGCCTCCCGGCACACCACGATCAGCGCCCGGGCGTTGTCGTCGGTGCAGAGACCGTGCTCGATCCTCGGTTGTAGATACTCGGCGTGTTCCCACATGCCGATCTCATCGGTCAACGTCCGGAAGTGATCGAAATTGGGTACCGGGGTGTGCTGGGGTGCGGACCGCGGGGGCAGCACGACTACAACGCCGGGGTCATCTGACTGCATCGCCGGCCTTCGACATCGACCCTGTGCCGGCGCTGACCAGGCCGGTGCGGGCGAGCACGCCGGACGCCACGGGCGTTCCCTGCGGCAGACGCCCTGCCGTGTGAGCCATCAGATCTGCGAATCGTCGTCCGATTGTCGGCCAGAACCACCCGTCGGCCAGCCGGCGTGCCACCACCGCCATCCTCGCTCGGGCGGCGTGGTCGGTGAAAACATGGCGCAGGGCAGCCGCCAACGCATCGGTGTCACCGTGGGGCACGGTGAGTCCGGCTCCCTGACCGAGCAGTTCCAGTGCGTGTGGGAACCGGGTGGCGACGACGGGCTTGGAGGCGGCGATCGCCTCGGTGAGCACTCCCGAAGTGACCTGCTGGGTTGAGGCGTAGGGAAGGACTACCACATCCGAGCTCCGGACCAACCGGGCCAGGGTGGCGCGATCGAAGTAGCGACCGTCGAACTCGACCATGTGTTCGAGGCCGAGGTCGTGCACCAGGGCGACGAGGCTCTCGCGATAGGACTCGCCGGCAGTCTCGCGTACCCGTGGGTGGGTGGCGCCGGCGATCAGATAGCGGGGGGCAGGATCGAGGTCGGTGAGCTGGGCGAAGGCCGCGATCACCGACTCCAGACCCTTGCCGGGGCCGATCAACCCCCAGGTGAGTGCCATCGGGCGCGCTCCCGCTGCCAGCGAGGGCCCGGAGAACATCGTGTTGGCACCATGAGGGACCACGTCGATCTGCTCGGGGTCGATGGCATAGCGTCGACTCAGACGGGTGGCGGCGGTCTCGCTCATCACCACCAGCCGGTTTGCTCGCATTGCGAGCCGCTCGATGATGGCGCGTTGATGCGGCGTCGGCTCGTCGAGCACGGTGTGAAGAGTCACGGCGGTCGGCACGGTGATCGCCTCGATGAGGTCGATCACCTCCCGGCCGTCCTGGCCGCCGAAGATGCCGAACTCGTGCTGGATCGACACCGTATCGAAGCCGTTGAGGGCCCGGACGGCTCGGCCGCGAGACCGCGTAGTACTTGTCCGATGTCGGTACACGACATCGGGGCGATCACCGGACCCGGTGTCGTCACCCACGGCCACCACGCCCAGGCCGGCGCGGGTCCCGCGGCTTTCGGCGATGGCACCGAGCAGAGACTCGGTGTAGGTGGCGAGTCCGCACACGGTGGGCGGGTAGGTACTCACGAAACCGATCGAAATATCGGGTGTGGCCTTCATCATTCTCTCCTCGATCCTGGGCCCACCGGGGGCCGTCGACGATCACTCGTCGAGACGGACCTGCCCCGTCGAGTGACAACGGGCGGCCGCAGAGAGAAGTGAGGGGCGTTTTTGGTTCGCCCTCTCTCTCATCTTACCCCTTCGACGGAGATACCGTTCGAGACGTGGTGGCCCTCGGTGGTTGCATCGGTGTTCTATTGGCACGGGTCGAGGTCCGACTTTCGCCTGGCTGAGTAGCGAGTGGTGGCATCGGGGCGGACGGAACGGCCCTCGTCGTTCCATCCCTTCTACCCGGTCGGTCCGAGTGTCAACCGTTGACGAGGTCAGTGTTTGTCGGAGCCCAGGGCCGACAGCACGCCGTCGCGAATCATCCGGAGATCCGGGTCGCTCGGATCGCGGGGACGCGGCACGGCCACGGTGAGGCGTTCGGTGACGTGCCCGGGCCGTCCGGCCAGCACGATCACCGTGTCGGCCAGCCGGAGCGCCTCGTCGATGTCATGGGTGACCAGCAGCATCGTCTGGCGGTCGGCCGACCAGACATCCAGCAGGTGTGATTGGAGATCGGCCCTGGTGAGGGCGTCGAGTGCGCTGAACGGCTCATCGAGCAGCAGGACCTCCGGGTCGCCCACCAGGGCCCGTGCCAGCGCGACACGCTGGGCCATGCCCCCCGAGAGCTGCTTGGGGAGGACGTGTGCGAAGCTCGTCAACCCGACGCGCTCGAGGATTGTGGCGGCGAGTCGGTCCCGTTCGTCGCCCGCCAGGTCGCCGATCCCGAAGGTGACGTTGTCGGCCACGCTGAGCCACGGCATCAAGCGCGGCTCCTGGAACATCACTCCCACCTGGCTGGTCGGCCCCGTCACAGGTTCGCCCCCCACCGAGACGCTTCCCGAAGTCGGGCGTTCCAGGCCGGCCACCAGTCGGAGCATGGTGCTCTTGCCGCACCCGCTGCCGCCGATCACCGCCACGATCTCTCCGGCGGCGACGTCCAGGTCGACACATGCGATGGCGGTATGGCCGTTCGGGTACCGCAGCGAAACCGACTCGAGGCTCAGCATCAGCGGGTGGTCCCGGTTCTGAACCCGTCCTGCCATGCGACCAGCCTTGCGCCGGTAGTGGCGAGCATCCAGTCGGTGGTCTTGCCGAGGACGGCGAAGACCACGATCGCCGCCACGATCACCTCGGAGCGTCCGGTCATCTGGCCATCCACCAGCAGAAAGCCGAGCCCCTCGCTGGCGCCGAGGAACTCGGCGGCCACCACGAACATCCAACCGAGCCCCAGACCTCCCCGCAGTCCGATGAAGTAGGTGGGCATGGACGCAGGCAGCAGGATGCGGCGCACCATGGTTGGGGTGTCGAACCCGTAGATCCGACCCACCTCCACCAGCTTGCGGTCGACGCCGGCGATGGCATCCGACAGGGCCAGGTAGATCGGGAAGAACACGCCGACGGCGATGAGCGTGATCTTTGAGGCCTCGAAGATCCCGAACCACAGGATGAACAGGGGCGTCCAGGCGATCGACGGGATACTGCGGAGCGCCTGCAGCGTCGGGTCGAGCATGCGCCGCAGCCTGGTCGACATACCGGTAGCCACCCCCAGCACGGTCGCCACCGCCGCCCCCGCCAGGAAGCCCCACACAACTCTCCACAGGGTGGCGGTGACGTGTCCGGCCAGGGCGCCGCTCGCTGCCAGGTCGAAGATGGTTGTAGCCACCTCGCTGGGTGCGGGCAGGAGGCGGGTGGAGATCAGCCCGATCCGGGCTGCCAGTTCCCACAGCAGGGTGGCCGCAACCGGTACCAGCAGGCCGATTCCACGTACGCCGGCTTTCGAGCCCGGGACCCCGATGGGGGTCCCGGGCTGGGCCGGCTCGATCCTCGAATCGTCCGAGGTTCGGGTGAGCGCCATCAACCGGCCAGACTC
>JBHJOH010000119.1:0-36118 GCA_050329955.1 Acidimicrobiia bacterium
CGGGGCGCGTTCCAGGACCTGGACCTCGAATCGGTGTTCTCGGATGTGGCCGCCACCTCCGAGACCGTGCTCCCCGACTCGAGCCATGCCGAGCTGATGTCGCTGGCCTGCAAGCGGGCGCTGCTCGACGGAGCCGTCAGCCACCTGATGCTGCCCGACGACGTCCAGCCACTTCGCTCCGACGCCCCGGCCGGCTCACCGGTGGGCCGGCTGACCCCCGACCCGGTGGTAGCCGCCGACGAACGTCTCGACGAGGCGGCAGGCCGCATCGGCTCGGCCCGGCGACCGGTCATCGTGGTGGGGGCGGGTGCCCGCTTCGACATGGAAGCCATCACCGTCCTCGCCGAGCACCTCGGTGCGCCGGTTGTGACCACCTTCAAAGCCAAAGGCCAGATCCCGGATTCGCATCCGCTGGGCTGCGGCGTCCTCGGGCGCAGCGGGACACCGGTGGCGAGCTGGTTCATGAACGAAGCCGACCTGCTCGTCGTGTTCGGCGCCTCGTTCTCGAACCACACCGGCATCGCCGCCTACAAGCCGATCATCCAGATCGACCGGGACGCCTGGGCGATCGGCCGCCACCACCCGGTGGAGCTGGGCGTGCTGGGCGACGTGGGGCTGGCGGCCACCGGGATCCGTGCCAGGCTCGGAAGCGGTCAGTGGGTCGACCAGCGAGACGAGGTCGCCGAGCGGTGGGCGATCTGGCGCACCGAGAAGGCCAGGCGCCGCACCGACGACCGTCGCCGCGGCCTCAACTCGGCGACGGTGTTCGACAGTCTGAGCACCCTGGCCGACGACGACGCCGTGATCTGTGTCGACGTCGGCAACAACACCTACTCGTTCGGCCGCTACTTCGAGTCCGCATCACAGACGGTGCTCATGTCGGGCTACCTGGGTTCCATCGGCTTCGCCCTGCCGGCGGCGATGGGCGCCTGGGCCGCGGTCGGAGGCCGACGCCAGGTGATTGCGGTGTGCGGCGATGGTGGCTTCGGGCAGTACGCCATGGAGGTGACGACCGCCGTCAAGTACGGCATGGACATCACCGTGGTTCTGCTCACCAACGGCGAGCTGGGCAAGATCAGCAAGGAGCAACGCGCCGCCGAATACGACGTGTGGCACACCTCGCTCCACAACCCCGACTTCGCTGCCTTCGCAACATCGTGTGGTGCGCTGGGGCAGCGAGTCGAGGACGTCGCCGGCCTCGAGGCTGCGCTGCGCTCGGCGCTGGCACACCCCGGCCCGGCGCTGGTGGAGATCGCCACCGACGCAGCCCTGGTCTGACCTACACGATTCGCCCGACGAAAGTCGCACCTACCCGGTGGGACCCCGCACGAGAGGACGCAATGACCGACGCCAGCTCCGAGACGACCGACCGACCCGACATCGAGTTCTTCTGGGATCCGGTGTGCCCGTTCGCATGGCTCACATCCCGCTGGATCGTCGAGGTGTCCCGGCAGACCGGATATCGGGTGGAGTGGCGGTTCATCTCACTCCGGCTGCTCAACAAGCATCGCGACTACGCAACCGAGTTCCCGCCCGGATACGAGTTCGGGCACACCGCCGGGCTGCGCATGCTGAGGGTGGCGGCAGCCATCCGCTCCGACCTGGGATCCGACGTGCTGGGTGACCTCGTCACCGCATACGGCGAGAGCTACTGGGACCAGCCGGAAGGCTCGGACATCGCCACCAGGCTCTCCACTCCGGACCATGTCACAGAGGTGCTGGCAGCAGCCGGCCTTCCCGGCCACCACGTGTCGGCACTCGACGACACATCATGGGATGCCGAACTGGATGCCGAGACCGAGCTTGCCCTGTCGAGGACCGGGCGCGACGTCGGCACGCCCATCATCAGCTTCCGCCCGCCCGACGGCATCAGCTTCTTCGGTCCGGTGATCTCCAGGGTTCCCAGCCCCGAGGACTCACTGCGGTTGTGGGAGGTAGTGACGACACTCGCCTCGTTCGCAGGCTTCGCCGAGATCAAGCGCAGCCTCCGGGAGCGACCCCAACTCCGGCTGCTCGGCGCCGACGTCGAGCCGCAGTTGGAGGACTGGCAGGGCGGACATCGTCGCGGTCACCTCGCATCAGACCAGCCGGTCGAATGAGCACCCGGGTGGGTCTCCGGTTCGCTCCGGAACACGAAGCGAGTGACGTGGGCGACCGGCGCAGGAGCTGACGGCGATCAGTTCGTGTGACGGTCGGCCCACGCCGCGATGATCCTCGAGGCGAAGACGGCATCGCCGGGGCTGCTCAGCATGTGGTCGGCTCCGTCGAGGGCCATGAAACTCTTCGGATGCCGAGCGGCCTGGTAGATGCGGCCGGCATGGGAGACGTCGACCTGGGCATCGGTGGGCGAGTGCATGACCAGCAGGGGGCGACGCATCGAAGCGACCCTATCCAGCAGGTCGGTGGCGCGGAGATCATCGAGGAACTGACGGCGGATCAGAAAGCTCCTCCCTGCCAGCTCGACCGCCGCCTCGCCCTCGGTCTCGATGGTCCCGACCGCATCCCCCAGGAGCGCTTCGATGTGTGTCACATCGGAAGGAGCCCCGATGGTCACCACGCCGTCGACCGCCTCCAGTTGGGACGCCACCGTCAGCACCGCCGCTCCCCCCAACGAATGTCCGATGAGGATTCGGGCGGGCCCGTGGTTGTCAGCCAACCATTCGGCAGCGCACACCAGATCCTCGGTGTTGGACGAGAAGTTGGTGTTGGCGAAGTCGCCGTCGCTCGACCCCAGTCCGGTGAAGTCGAAGCGAAGCACGCCGAAGCCGTGGTCGACCAGGCCCGTCGAGATCCGGGCGGCGGCGAAGCTCTCCTTGCTGCAGGTGAAACAGTGAGCGAACAACGCCAGCGCCTTGGCGTCGCCCGGCGGCAGGTCGAGACGGGCGGCGAGGTCGACGCCATGGCTGCCCGGAAACTCGATCCGGTGGGTGTTGGGCATCACATCGATTCCTTCCTGCGAAAACCTCGGGACCAGCTGCGGGGATCGATTGCCGACATCACGACAGTGTCGCCTCTCGACGGGCATCGACGCGTGTTTTGAGGGTCTGGAAGTCAGGGTCGATCTCAAAGGAGTAGCCGTCCCACCACCCATCGACCTCCGGCCGGTAGCGGCGGACCGGCGCCATGTCTTCTTCGAGGGCACGGGCTTTCATCACCCGTTCCAGATCCCGGTATGCGGCTTCGTCCAGCGCTGCGGCGGGCACCGGTTCGAGCACCCGCATCGAGATCCGCTGGCCGAACCGAACGACCGACGAGTACGGGTGCTCCCACACCAAGTGCGAGCCGGTGAGAACCACCGGCAGGATCGGGACACTGAACCTCCGGGCGATCCGCAACGGTCCGGGGCGGTACGCGATCTCGATTCCCAGCACCGACCCCTGTGGGAACAGCACCAGACTTCGACCGCCCTGGATCACCGAACTGGCGCCGGCGAGGAAGTCCCGGGTCTCAGCCCTGCCTGCCCGCTCCACGACCTGCAGGTGACCGGCAGCCTCCAGGTACCGGCCGAGTGCGGGCCAACCGAACAGCTCGTCGCGGGCGGCGAACCGGAGCGACAGGGGAAGGCGAAGGAGGGCGAGGATGTCGGCAAAACCCTCGTGGAGGGGCGCCACCACGTCGGCCCGATCCGGATCGATGAACTCCAGCCCTTCCACGTCGAGCTGGATTCCGGCCAGCCGCCCGGCCAGCCACGCAACCCATCGCTCGGTTGCCGTCAGCGCCCGATCCGACCCGGTGGCCGCTGCCGCCGCCACGAGATGCGAGCCCGACACCAGCAACGGAGCCGCCCCTCGAGCACGAAGACGATGGCCCATGCCGCCCTGAGCCTCGAACCGCAGGTGCGGCGGGGGATTCACTGCGCCCTGTTCCATGACGACGCCAACACCTCCTGCACGGTGGAAAGTCCCGGATGTCGGATGAGGGACCGAGTCGGCTGGTCAGGTTCGGTGGCGCCCGGTCGTCGCGGGCGTCTCGGCGTCGCTCATGACTCCACGGATCGGCCAGGAAGGCTGGAGCGGCTCACGACAGGGTGAGTGCGGGAACCTCGGAGGCTGCGGGGATCCGGACTTGGAACGAGGAACCACCCTCCGGCGGGCGGGCGAGCATGATCGTGCCGCCATGCGCCTCGACCAACTGGCGCACGATGGGGAGACCGAGGCCGATCCCCGGGCGCGACATGGTGGCGTTGTCGACCAGGCGCCCGTACGGCTCGAAGATGGCCTCCTCCGATTCCGGGGGGATCCCGTCACCGCGATCCTCCACCGACAGGAAGAGCCCGGCTGCATCGCCGGCCACGGTGACGGTGTACGGCGCCCTCCCGTACTTGAGGGCGTTGTCGACCAGGTTGCGAACGATCTGACTCAATCGGACCGGGTCGACGTCGACCTGCAGGAAGGGCGGCGCAACGATGGTCACGGCTGAAGCGCGCTGGCCGAGGCCGTCGACGACTGTCCGGACGCGGGCGACGACATCCACATCGTGTCTCGTGATCGCCAGTTGGCCTGCCTCGATTCGGCTGAAGGTGATGAGATCCTCGACGAGCGCATGCAGCTCCTCGGCCTGATCGGCCATGATCTCGAGGTACTCGACGCGCACCTCGTGGCCCGGGTCGTCTTCGAGCAGCGTCCGGGTGAATCCCTTCAGCGCCGTGAGCGGCGTCCTCAGCTCGTGACTGACCGTTGCCACGAATCCATCTTTGAGCCGATGCAGCTCGCGCTCGCGCTCGAGATCGGCCTCCAATGCCCGTTCCCCGGCCCGCAACGACCCAGCGATGCGCTCCATCAGAATGCCCACTGCCACCAGCAGCACCGCCTTGATGGCCATCCCGGTGCCGAACTCCACCCCGGGAATCGGCTCGTGCGGATGGAACAAGGGGAGGCCCTGCGACTTGGCGGCGACATGCAACCCCACCTCGACCACGACGGTCGCCACCGCAGCCACCAGCAGCCGCCGGGAAGACGGGAGGACGATCGGCGCCACGGACACGACCGCGTAGGAGATGAACGCCGCACCCGAGACCGGGCCGAACACCCACCAGAGCAGCACCGACAACACCAGGTCCGATCCCAGCACCACCGCCGGGGAGCACAAGCCCCGCTGCAGGAGCCGGCCGAACAGCCAGGCGACAGCGATGCCCAACGCGGCCACCCATGCACGCGTCCCGAGCACAGGTGAGGCCATGGCCAGCAACGGGCCCGCCACCAGATAAGCGCCACCCCGCAACCTGAAGACGATGCGAGCGAGAGAATCCGACAGCTGACCGACCTCCATGCCCGCACCTGTCGGCCGACCTCACCCCAGCGGAAAGTCGTCTTCTGCCGCCGTGGGTGAACAGGTCAACAGGCCAACAGGCCAACAGGTCAACAGGTCAACAGGTCAACAGGTCAACAGGTCAACAGGTCAACAGGTCAACAGGTCAACAGGTCAACGAATCATTAGAAGCTCGAAGCTCGAAGCTCGAAGCTCGAAGCTCGAAGCTCGAAGCTCGAAGCTCGTCGATACTGTCGGACCTCCGACAGTTCTGGACGAAACATCGATGGACGGATCTTTCAGATCTCGATACCACGGAGGGAATCCCTGATGCAGTCGACCGACGACCCGGTCCCCGGCACCGTCCGCGTTCGCAACGCCCGCGCCGAGGCGACTGCGCTCCTCCCTCCCGGAACGACAGCCAGGGTGCTCGAGCCCTCTCCCCCGTCGAACACCGACCCCCAGTGGTACGCCGATGACCCAACCGACCCGGCGGATGCCGCTGGACCCCTCGTCACGCCCATCCCGGGAGAAGGAACGGAATGGTCCCGGCTGACCGGAGCAGACCAGGTGGCGTACGGCGCCCGGCACTGGCTGGACGGGCGCCGCCGACCGGCGGCACTTCCCGCCTCGTTCGTCACCTCCCGGGACGCCATTCACCAATTGGCGTTCTACGCCGTCGCCCCCAAGCGTTTCGAGGCAACCGGCAAGCTCGGCCTCCGCTACACCAGCGGAGGCCTCGGAACGCCGTTCTTCGGAGATGACGAGCAGGTGCGTGTCGAAGGCAACACACTCGTGCACCAGCACGGCGACCAGGTGCGCTCGGCTCCACTCACCACCGTTCGGGCAGCCACCACCTTCCTCGGTCTCGACTACCGCCCGGTGTGGTTCGACGGTTTCCACGATCCCCTGTCCCCCGCCGACCCCGACACGCCACTGGAAGTGGACGGGGCTGCGGCTGCATCCCTGGCCGACTGGTTCGGTTTCTCGACCCATGTACTGGAGCGGGCGAGGAGAGCGGCGCCCGACGCCACCCGGGTCCAGCTGTGGCCCGAACACCTCGACCCCGCCTTCGAGATGGGCGACACCGACGCCAGAGCCAGCTACGGCGCCTCTCTCGGCGACGCCGCCCATCCCGAGCCGTACCTGTACGTGGCCGCCTGGGGAACGATCGACCGGTCGGACCGGTACTGGAACGATCAGGCGTTCAACGGTGCGTCCCTCGCCTACGGGCTGCTGTTGACAGCGGATGACCCCTACGATGTGGCGCTCCGGTTCTTCGCCGACGGCCATCGGAGGTTGACAGCATGACAGGGACGATGAGGACACCAGCCATCATCGGCTCGAGCTGCTCCGCTCCGAGCTCTACCGCCGCCGACGACCAGCATCTCGACTGGATCGCCCGATCGTTCGGTCGCGCCGACTACCTCCCGTTGGAGCGCCGGGATATCGAGCTGCTCACCAGGGTGGGAGAACCGGTGTCGAAGTATCCCGGCACCCATCTGTTCAAGGAAGGCGAGGAAGCCGACAGTGCCTACCTGCTACGTTCGGGCGAGGTCGATCTATACCGGGTTTCCGACGGGACCCGGCGGGTGGTTGCCAGGGTGGGGGCAGGATCGGTCCTCGGCGACATCGCCATGTTCGGTGGCGGACGCTACATCTCCTCCGCCCAGGCGGTTGGCAGGGTCAAGGCCTTCCGACTCGAACGCGACATCCTCCTTCCCGAACTGGCCCATCACCCTGCCATCTGCATGCGATGGCTGGTGTCGGGGCTCCGCCAACTCGAGGAGACCCAGCGACGTGTGCTGCATCTGATGCGCAAGACGGTCCTCGCCCAGGTCGCCGATCTGTTGGCGGAGGAGAGCCGGATCAATGGGACGGTCGCATTGTCGCAGGCGGCGATGGCCACGCTGCTGGGAGCCAGCCGCCAAACGGTCAACGAGTCCCTGGCTCGACTCAAGCAACTGGGGGCCGTCGAGACCGGCTACCGGCGCATCGAGATCCTCGACAGGGCGATCCTGACCGAAGTCGCCGCCGAACGATGTTCATGAGCGCAACGGGTATTCAGTCGGGGTTCCGACGATCGCCGAACCGCCGGAATGGAGACGACGTTGTGACATCCATGAGAAGACTCACCGTGTTGATCGCCCTCACCCTCACGCTCGCCGCGTGCGGGGCCGACGCCGGCACCGAATCCGCCCCCTCGTCCTCAGCGGAAACCACCCAGGCCGAAGATACGACCACGACATCGGTGGGCTCTCCGGCGACCGGGGGGGTCTCGGCGCTCGACGCCCTCGGAAGCGGAGACCTTCCCGGAGCCCTCGTCGACCCCGCCGAAGTCATCTCCGGTGGGCCGCCGCCCGACGGGATCCCTCCGCTCGACGAGCCGGCGTTCCGCTCGATCGAGGAATCCGAGGATTCGCTCGACGAGACCGAGCCGGTGATCGCCCTCGAGATCGACGGCGACGCCCGGGCCTACCCGGTCGACATCATGATCTGGCACGAGATCGCCAACGACACGGTCGGCGGGGTTCCGGTGACGGTCACGTACTGCCCCCTGTGCAACAGCGCCGTCACCTACGAGCGCACGATCGACGGAACCGAGACCACCTTCGGTACCTCCGGCAGCCTGTACGCCTCGGCACTCGTCATGTACGACCGGGCCACCGAGAGCCTGTGGACGCACCTCGACGGCAGGGCGATCGCCGGCGAGCTGGCGGGAACTCGCCTCGAGGCGATCCCTTCGCCACTCCTGTCATGGGAAGACTTCAAAGCGGCCTACCCGGACGGCCAGGTGTTGAGCCGGGAAACCGGTTTCAACCGCAACTACGGCCAGAACCCCTACTTCGGCTACGACAACCCCGACACCGAGCCATTCCTGTTCCTCGGCACCCCCGACGACCGGGCCCGGGCCAAGCAGCGGGTGGTGGGGGTCGAGGTGGAGGGAGCCTCCACCGGGTTCGCCCTCGAAGCAGTCTCGGGCGGCGAAGCACGCGCCACCATGGCGACCGTCGGCGACACCGATATCGTGATCTTCTGGAAAGCCGGACAGAACAGCGCCCTCGAAGGGGCCGACACCTCGGATGGACGCGACGTCGGCTCGGTTGCCGTGTTCCTCCCCACCGTCGACGGGCAACCTCTGACGTTCGACGCCGATGGCGCTACCTTCGTCGACGCCGAAACCGGCTCGACCTGGGACATCACCGGTCGGGCCATCGCCGGCGAGCTGGAAGGCTCCCGCCTCGAACAGCTCCACCACCTCGACACCTTCTGGTTCGCCTGGTCGACGTACCGACCGGGAACCGCACTGGTGGAGTAGAGCGACGAGCGACGAGCGACGAGCGACGAGCGACGAGCGACGAGCGAGCTTCAGGCCGCCCGGTTGAAGCTGTCAAGCCGAGGTCATGGGGGAACGCCGCTGTCGGTCACCCCTACCGCGACGTGCACGCCCTCGGACATCGTTGCGCGGGACGGCAACCGGTCGCCGTGCGTAGAGCCCACGAGCTCGGGCATTGGGCTTCCTCCCAAAGCGTCGACCGCCCCTACATCTGTGTAGCACCCGCCGCGTTTCGCTCGTCGCTCGTAGCTCGTAGCTCGAAGCTCCCTTAACCACTCTCCGTGCTCGCCGACAGGAGCTCTCGACAACCGAATATCACATGGATGTTTTCAACGGCGACAGGGATGAGCGCACCGCGTTCTGCCCTGTCGTTTTTTGGTTTCCGGAGGAGAGCTCAACACATGATCATTCGCAACGACCTCACCACGCAGTCCATCGAGTGGGCTCTGCATGGCTTGGAGCGTCGATCCGAGGTCATCGCCCACAACGTCGCCAACGCCGACGTTCCATTCTTCCAGGGCCAGAAGGTCGAGTTCGAGGGGCAACTGGCGGCGGCGGTCAACGCCGGGCGCATCACCAGGACGGCAGATCCTGTGGTGGCGGGCACCGGCAACCTCCCCGGCGCCAACGGCAACAACGTCCAGCTGGAGGACGAGATGGTCGGGATGATGGAGACGAATCTCATGAAGAATGCAATGGTCGAGGCCTTCAACTACAAGGCCGGCCTGCTCCGCCTGGCCGTGCGGGGTCAGTGATGGGCGCCTTTGACACGTTGAACATCGGTGCCAGCGGGGCGAGCCTGAGCCGCACCTGGATCGACGCGGTCGCTCACAACATCGCCAACGTCAACACCATCACCCCGGCAGGCGAGGAACCGTTCCGCTCGAAGCTGGTGATCGGGGCCGCCCGTTCCAACCTTCACGGCGTCGACGTGGTGGCCATCGAGGAAGCCGAGGGCGAGGCCCCGATGGCCTATGACCCATCCCACCCCTACGCCAATGCCGAGGGCTATGTCACCCGCCCCGTGGTCGACCTGGCCGGCCAGATGGCGGACCTGATTGCCGCCCAGCGGGCCTATCAGGCGAACCTGTCGGTGGTCCGCTCCGGTCGTGAGGCCTACGAGTCGGCGATGAGGCTCGGCAAGTGACACCCATCTCCGGCATCCAGGGCGTCTCGGGTATCTCATCGGTCGGTGGAAGCCGTGGCATCGAACGGGCCACACCATCGGACGGCACCTTCGCCGACCGGGTGGGCAACGCCCTGCAGTCGGTGTCCAACACCGAGAAGTCGGCCGATCTCATGGCGCAGGATGTCGCCGCCGGTGGCGACACGCCGATCCACGAGCTGATGATTGCAACCACCAAGGCGACGCTGAGCGTCGACATGCTGGTGCAGATGCGTAATCGCGCCGTCGAGGCGTACCAAGAAGTGATGCGGATGCAGGTCTGACATGAAGGCGCTCGAGACTCTCAAGCGAACCCTGCGCGACCTGACCCTCCCCCAACAGGTGGGAATGGGCGCAGCGGCCATCGTCGTGCTGATCGCGGCTGCCGCCTTCCTCACCTGGGTCAGCCAGCCCTCCTACGCCGTCCTCTACTCCAACATCGACCAGGCGCAGCTCAGCGAGGTGATCGACTCACTCGACGCCGCCGGTGTCCCCTACCGACTCGAAGGCGGTGGCTCCCGCGTGATGGTGCCCCAGAGCTCCGTCTACCAGGTGCGGGCTAGCCTCGCCGGCGACGGGATTCAGGGTTCGGTGGTTCCCCAGGGGTACGAATTGCTCGACGAGCAGGGACTCTCGGTCTCCGACTTCCGCCAGCGGGTCGACTACCAGCGGGCACTGGAAGGCGAGTTGTCCAGAACGCTGTCGGCCATGAACGGGGTCGCAAGCGCCACGGTGCATCTGGTGATCCCCGAGGAGGCGCTGTTCATCGAGAACCAGGAGCCGGTCACGGCCTCGGTGCTCATCGACCCACGGGGCACCCTGTCGGAATCGGACATCGAAGCAGTCGTCATGTTGGTGTCGTCCTCGGTCGAGGGCCTCGAGCCCGGCCAGGTGACGGTTGCGTCCACCGACGGTTTGGTGTTGCACGCGGCCGGAGAGGACAGCTTCACCGCCATGGGCAGCCAGCAGCTGCGCATGACCACCGAGTTCGAGTCCGCCATGACGGCCAACGTCAACACGATGCTGACCTCGCTGTTGGGACCGGGGCGCGCCTCGGTGGTGGTGAGAGCCGAGCTCGACTTCGATGAGCGCTCCACCGAGACCGAGAACATCGATCCGGCGACGGCTACCCCGCTGAATTCGTCGGAGACAGTGGAGACCCTCACCAGCGATGGCGGCGCCGGAGCCGCCGCCGGAACCATCGGGGTCGACGGTGCTCCTCTGCCCGCCGGAGACGGCGTCGTCGACTACAACCTCGAGGAGACGATCACAGAGTTCGCTATCGACCGGACCGTGGTGCGGGTCACCGAGGCGCCCGGAGCCATCGAACGACTGTCGGTGGCAGTGGTCGTCGATGACGGGACCCTCACCGGGCTCGCCGCACCGGATCTCGCCGCCCTCAACGCGCTGGTCACCGCCGCCGTCGGCGCCGTCGAGAACCGTGGGGACACCGTCGAGGTGTCCGCCCTGGCGTTCCCCGCACCCGCCGAGATCGAGCCGGTGGAAGAGGAGACCGGGGGCGGAATCATGTCGATGCTGCCCACCATCATCGGTGCCCTCGTGCTGCTGCTGGTCACCGTCGGTCTGTTCCTGATGACCAGGAGCGGAAAGAAGTCGAAGAAGGGCAAGAAGGGCGAGGTCGTCGACATGCCCGAGGCCCTCATGGCCGGCCAGGTCCTCGACGCCGATGCCCTCGCCCAGGCCAATGCCGTACATGGCCTCACCGACGACGTGATCCAGCTGGTGGAGCGTCAGCCCGAGGAGATCGCCACTCTCCTGCGCTCATGGCTGGCCGACCGTCGTGAGACCGCCTGATGGCCGACAACAGGGCACTCCCCGCCGTCAAACCGGGTAGCTCGCTCGCAGTGCCACCCCCGCGCCAGCGGGCGGCGGCGCTGGTGCTCGCCATCGGCTCCGGCAAGGCTTCCGCCATTCTCGACCACCTCTCACCCGACGAGGTGGCCATGCTGGCTGAAGAGGTGGCCCAGCTCGGTGACTTCGATGCCGGCACCCGCAACGCCCTCATGGCGGGCACCCTCAACCACATCATGTCGATCGATCCGGTCGCCGAGGCCCAGGCACTCCGGGCGCGGGCGCGGGCGATGGAGATGGCCGCCGAGCTGGCCGACGTCGAGACGTTCGATCCGATGCAGCCGTTCAAGTTCCTCCAGAAGGTGGAGCTCGACCAGGCGGTGCAGTTCCTGCGCAACGAACACCCCCAGACGGCGGCGGTGATCCTGTCGGCCCAGCCGCCCGGCCTCGCAGCCAAGATCCTCGCCGAGTTCGACTCGATCGAGTCGGGAGACATCGCGCTGCGAATCGCCACCATCGGGCGCACTCCCCCCGAGCTCGTCTATCGCATCGAAACGGCCATGCGTAAGCGCCTGTCCGAAGCCGAGGAGGACGACGGGACCCCTCGCAACGGCCCCAAGGAACTGGCCGACATCCTCAACAACGCCGACCGCGACATCGAGAAGACCGTGCTCGAGCATCTGTCCGAGCACGACCGGGAGCTGGCCGAACGGGTTCGTTCGCTCATGTTCGTGTTCGAAGACATCTGCACACTCGAGGATCGGGCCATTCAGCAGGTGCTGCAACAGGTGAATACCTCAGCACTGGCCTTGGCGCTCAAGGGCGCCGACGCCGAAGTGAAGGACACACTCCTCCGCAACCTCTCGGAGCGTGCCAGGGAGTCCCTCCTCGAGGAGGTCGACCTGCTCGGCGCAGTGCGCAAGCAGGACGTTGCCGAGGCCCGCACCAGCATCGTCGCCGCCATCCGCGCTCTCGAGGCCAGCGGACAGATCGTGATCGCACGGGGAGATGACAGTGAGCTCGTCGAGTAGCGGGGTCCTTCGCCAGCCGTTCATCGCCAACGACCCGCACGTGATGGGGTCGACCGACGCGTTGTACATCGACCCGGTCACCGCCAAACGGTCGGAGGACGCCCGCAAGGCCGGGTACCAGCAGGGTTTCGCCGACGGCGCCAAGGCGGCGGAAACCGCGGCCCGACGATCGGCGGAGGCAGCGGCACAACGCCTGCGCGACGCGGCCGCCCAGGCGGTGGCGAGTCTGTCGGCCACCACCATCGACCTGGTGCCTGCCCTCATGGAGACGGCGCTGGCGATCGCCCGTCACCTGGTTGCGTCAGTGCCCGAAGAACTGAGCGCCTCACTGGTGGACCGCATCGGGGAGGCCCTCGACCAGATCGACGACGAGCGGCTCACGGTTCGTGTGTCGCCGGTCGACCAGGGCGAGGTGCAGGCCGGATTCGGATCCGCCCCATCGATCACCTTGGCCGTCGACCCGACGCTCGGCCCCGGAGAAGCCCGAATCGAGGGAACCTGGGTCCGAGCCGACCTCACCCTTCCCGCCGCATGGGCGCTCATCGAGGAGTCCCTCCGTGGTTGATCGTTCCCCGATATCGACGTTCCGAGTGGAGGGGAGCCTGGCCCGCGTGGTGGGTCACGAGCTCGAGGTCCGTGGGCTCCGACTCCGTCTCGGCGACTCGCTCGAGGTGAGTGGGGTCGACGGAACCCGCCTGGCCGAGGTGGTGGCGATCGAACCGGACGGCGCCACAGCCCTCGTCTACGGCGACACAGCCGGCCTCGGGCGGGGAGACAAGGTCCGACGCCTCGACCACAGCCCCGGAGCCATCGTGGGTCATTCGCTGATCGGACGGGTGGTCGACTCCCTCGGGAACCCGATCGACGGTGGTCCGCCGATCGTGGGCGAGGCGGTCAAGCTCGATGCCAACACCCCGTCCGCCATGTCCCGCCAACGTATCGACACCCCCATCTCGACCGGGGTGCGGCTCATCGACACGCTGTGCACGATCGGTAAGGGCCAGCGCATCGGCATCTTCGGAGGGTCGGGAGTCGGGAAGTCCACGCTGCTCGGCATGCTGGCACGAGGCCAGGAGGCCGACCTGGCGGTCGTCGGACTCATCGGGGAACGTGGCCGCGAGGTGCGCGAATTCATCGAGGACGAGCTCGGCCCCGAAGGCATGGCGCGATCGATCGTCATCGTCGCCACCTCCGACCAGCCCGCTCTCCTCCGTCTGCGGGCGGCCCTCTACGCCACCAGAGTGGCCGAGTGGTTCGCCGATCGCGGAGGTGACGTGGTCCTCATGATGGACTCGGTGACCCGCCTGGCAATGGCCCAGCGCGAGGTCGGTCTTGCTGCCGGGGAACCACCCACCGCCCGCGGATACACACCGTCGGTGTTCTCACTACTCCCCAAAGTGCTCGAACGGTCCGGGCCACGCGAGCACGGGACCATCACCGGGCTGTACACGGTGCTGGTCGATGGCGACGACATGAATGATCCTGTCGCCGACGCCGTGCGAGGCATCCTCGATGGCCACCTCATCCTCGATCGCCGTCTGGCTGTGCAGGGACGGTATCCGGCGATCGATCCGCTCGCCTCGCTCTCCCGCCTGGCGGGCAAGTTGTGGAACGACCGACAGGAACGGGTGGCGACCGTCACCCGCGACGCCCTGGCGGCCGCCATGGAGGTCCAGGAGTTGGTCGAGGTGGGCGCCTATGTACCCGGCTCCAACCCGCGGGCGGACAAGGGCCTGCGGGTGGCACCCCAGATCACGGAGTTCCTCAAACAGAGGTCTGGCGACCTCACCACCTTCGAGCGCTCATGGCAGGCGCTCGCCGATATCTGCACGAGAGCGGAGCTGCTGTGAAGGACATGACCAAGATCACCCGCGTAAGAGGCATCTGGGAGAAGCAGGCGCGAGCCGCGCTCGGAGAGGCCAACCGCGAGTTGGCCGAAGCCGAGGAGGCCGTCACCACGGCGTTGGACGACCACCGCAAGACGGTGGTGGCCACCGCCGCCACTCCCCCGGGGCTCGACAACCTGATGATGCGGCGCATAGCGGGAATTGCGACCCACGAGCGCTACACGGCCGCAGAACTGGTCCGGGGCCATGCCGAGGCCAGATCGAGGGCTGCCCACGGTTCCTGGCGTCGCAGCGCACAGGATCTCGAGGTGGCCAACAAGCTCGACGACCGCCGCAAGCAGGCCCTCGCCTACCTCGCCCGTCGCTCGGCGGAAGCCAGCCTCGACGAGCTGATGGCGCTCCGTAGGGAGCGACGTCGATGACCCCGGGCGGAGTCTCCAACGTGGTTGCCAGGATCGGCCAGATCCAGGCCCTGGCGGGGCGCGCCTCCGGCAGCTTCGCCGGGGCCCTGGGGACGGCCATGATGTCGCCGGCGCCGGCGGCGACGGCAATCCCGACGTCCGCCGCCGCACCGTCCTCCACGCCCGCCACCCCCACCCCAGTGGGCAACCTCCCGGCCGGGGCCGCCCGCTGGCAGGCCTCGATCGATCGGGCCGCAGCTGCCGAGGGGCTGGACCCCAAGCTGCTCACCGCCGTGGTGTGGGTCGAGTCGAACTTCACCCCCGACGCCATCTCGCATGCCGGCGCCATCGGCCTCGCCCAACTGATGCCGGGAACCGCCGAACTGCTGGGGGTGGACCCCTATGACCCCGAACAGAACCTCGCCGGAGGCGCCCGCTTCCTCAGCGACATGATCGATCGCTTCGGACGGGTCGATCTGGCGCTGGCCGCCTACAACGCCGGCCCCGGCCGCGTGTCCCGGGAGCACGACGGTGGACCGGGTGTCCCCGTGTCCGCCGGATACGTGGAAGCGGTCTTCGACCGATACCGACAGCTCGGAGGAACCCCATGATGATCCCCCCCATCGTCGCTCAGGCGGCGCCCGCCCGTGACTCAGCTACCCCGCCCGCCGACGGATTCGAGCAGGCGATGGCAGCGGCCCTCGGGATCGTCCCGCCCCAGGCCCAGGCGCCCCACACCATCGTCAACGAGACCGCGCCAGCGGTTGCGGTCGCACCGGGGCTGCATGCCCTGATCGCGGCCGGAACCCCGGCCAGGGCAGGTGACGGGACCCAGGCGACCTCCACTCCGGCGCAGCTGGGGAGCGGGTTCCCGGGCGGCGCGCTCGCAACGGCGACAAACGGCACCGGCCCCGCCACACCGACAACAGACGGAGCCTCGGACCCGATGCCGGCGGCCGAGATCGGCGCCGATGGGCAGCCGACCACCACCACCACCACCACCGCCGCCACCACCACCACTACCACCACCGAGTCGGGAAGCGTCGGCACCCCCAAACCCGCCTCGGGACAAGAGCCGACCGAACTTCAGGTGGGCCGTACCGGGGTGCCCCTCGGCCAGGGACTCACCCAGGCTGCCGGGATGGCAGCCGCTGTCACAGCCGTCTCACCCGCCATCGTCGCACCCAACCAGGCGGCGGTGTCGCAGGGACCGGACCGAGCCGGCATCTCCGCCCAGGCCCTGGGGCTGCGGAGCCTCCGCGCCGCCACTCCCGGCACCGATGTCGCCGCCCAAACCGCCACCCCGAACGCCTCCGGAGCGGGCAGCGGGCCCATCGCCGATGCCCTCGGCTCAGTCGATCGGTCCGGCGATCCGGGGTCCGCCGCCGCTCCCACGTCGGGCGAATCGACCGGCGAAGGGCCGGTTGTCGCCACTGTGATCGCCGAACGGCCGGTCGACCGCTCCAGTGCCATGCCCGAACATGCCGTACCTGGCCCAGATGTCGCCGCCGAAACCGGGCTGTCGATCGGCACCGAGCGTCCCGCCCGGCCACAGGACCCCGGACGTCAACCCGCCCAGCCGCAGGCTCCCACCCTCGATGCCATGTCCGCAGGTGGCGACCAGGTCACTGCCCAGGCGCCGCTGCCGGGAGGCGCGGTCGACGGCGGCACCCATGTCCCGTCCGGGATGCTTCAGCGAGTCGAGGACGCAGTCCGACGCCTCGAGAACGCACCGCCACCCCGTTCGATCACGCTCACCATCGACGACCAGGGGCTCACCCGGGTCACCGTGAGCGTGCTCTCGGACGGCGTGCGGCTCACGGTTCCGGAAGGCTCGCAGGCCCCCAGCGGGCTGGTCCAGGATCTCGAGCAGGCCCTGTCGAGCCACGGGTTCGAGATGAGCCGGGACGGGGAGCAGCAGAAGCGGCACCGACCCGACGACGAGGAGATGCCCTTCGGGGCACCGCCTGCCCAGCCCCGCCGCACCACCGCCGATACCGGCGTCCGACTGTGACCCGAGGAGACCACTCATGACCGACCCCATCGCCGGCCTCGGCGGAACAACCGCTGCCCAAGCTCCCAGTTCAGGTCTGGGCACGCTGGGCGCCGACGCCTTCCTTCAACTGCTGGTCGCCCAGCTCAAGTACCAGAACCCGATGGAGCCGACCGATGGCACCCAGTTCCTCCAACAGACGGCCCAGTTCACCCAGGTCGAGACGCTGCAGACCCTGGCCAAGACCCAGGAGCAGCTCATGAGCCTCACCCAGTTCTCGTTGGCGGTCGGGCTCACCGGCAAGACTGTGGAGGCGATCGGCCTCGATGGTGGCCGAGTGAGCGGCGAGGTCGGCGGGGTGAGATTCACCGCCGACGGGCCCGAGCTCGAGATCGGTGAGCAATGGCTCCCGATCCAGAACGTGGTGGAGGTGGATCCCGCCGCCTGACTCCACGGATGGACATCGAAGGGGACCACTTCAGCCGTTAACGGCGACCGTCTTCGGACGACAGACATCTAGAACAGGTCGATGGATCGACCTCGCTAACAACCCCACGGATGGGCCCCCGACAGGGAGGACCACCAACCATGATGCGCTCTATGTTTTCCGGGATCTCCGGCCTGCGCTCGCACCAGACGATGATGGACGTCGTCGGTAACAACATCGCCAACGTGAACACCGCCGGCTACAAGTCTTCGGTCGTCACCTTTCAGGAAGCGCTGACCCAGACGCTCAGGGGTCCCGCCGCCGGCGGCGACAACGACGGTGGCTCCAACCCGATTCAGATCGGCCTCGGCACCAAGGTGGCCACCATCGATGGTGTGTTCACCCAGGGCGCCAGCCAGACGACGGGCCGAAACACCGACCTCGCCATCCAGGGTGATGGCTTCTTCATCCTCGAAGGCGCCGGGAGCCGCATGTACACCAGGGCCGGCAACTTCAGCTTCGACTCGGCCGGTAACCTGACCGCACCGGGTGGTGCCCGGGTGATGGGTTGGCTGGCGGACGCCACCGGTGACATCGACATGGCACAGCCACTCTCCGCCGTTCAGCTCCCGCTCACCCAGGTCATCGACCCGATCGTGACGACGTCGGTGTCGCTGGGCGGAAACCTCCCAGCCGGCGCCGACATCGGCGATGCGGTGGTGTCAACGATCAGCGTGTACGACTCGCTCGGCAACTCCCACGAGTTGCTGATGACCTACACCAAGACCGCGGCCAATGCCTGGACCGCCTCGGCCGGGATCGACGGGGCCCCCGCCACCCTCTCGAGCACCGCCATCACGTTCGACACCGCCGGTGCCCTCACATCCGCCGGCCAGATCACCTTGTCGGGGATCACGCCGGCGGGCGCGGCGCCGTTGACCTTCGACATCGACATGGCGACCGACACCCCGCTGGTGCAGTACGGCGGCTCCTCGACGATGGCCGCCTTCGCCCAGGACGGCAACGAGATCGGCTTCATGCGGAGCTTCGTCATCGGTGACGACGGCACCATCGTCGGTCAGTTCTCGAACGGCTGGACCAAGGTGCTGGGCAGCATCGCCACCGCCTCGTTCACCAACCCCACCGGGTTGATGAGGTCGGGCGAGTCGCGGTTCTTCGAGAGCATCAACTCCGGTCAGCCGCTGATCGGCACTCCCGGATCCGGCAATCGCGGTCTGCTCTCCGCCGGCACCCTCGAGATGTCCAACGTCGACCTGGCCGCCGAGTTCACGAACATGATCATCGCCCAGCGTGGCTTCCAGGCCAACAGCCGTGTGATCACGGCCTCCGACGAGATCCTGTCGGACCTGGTGAACCTGAAGCGGTGATATCTGCGGCGGCGTGAGCGGGGGCGGCATTCACCGCCCCCGCTCACGGGCACGCAGAAGGCAGAACGCAGAACGCAAGAGACTCGGCGTTCTGTCTCACCTTCGCCAAAGGCGAATCGCCCTCCCATCGGCTCGAAGCAGTGCTTACGTGCCCAGGCTCCGCGCCGACTGGAGGGTGGACGGACCAACGGACGGTCCACCGGAAGTACACATGGAGGTGTCGAGGTGCGCACGCGCATCAGCACAACTGATGGCATAGGCGAGCCATGCTGACCATTGGCGGCATCGTCCTCATCTTCATCGCCATCGTCGCATCGACCCTCATGGACGGGAACTCGTTCGGGCCCCTCATCGGCCCGTCGTCGATCGTCATGGTTCTGTTCGGTGCCATCGGGGCGGGCATCACCGCCTTCGAGGTCTCCGACCTGACCGGGATGATCAAGACCGCCATCAAGGCGTTGACCGGTAAACCCGCCGACAGCGACGGGGCTGTCAACGTCATGATGAAGATGGCCGAGGTAGCCCGCCGCGAAGGCGTGCTCGCCCTCGAGGAGAAGCTCAAGGACATCGAAGACCCGTTCCTCAAGCAGGGCATGCAACTGGTGGTTGACGGTATGGATGCCGACAACGCCCGCGCCATCCTCGAGACCCAGATGGACGGCGTCGATGTCCGCCATCAAACCCAGATCAGCCTGTGGAAGGCGATCGGCGGCTACTGCCCGGCCCTCGGGATGTTGGGCACCCTGGTCGGCCTCATCAACATGCTCGGCAACCTCTCGGACCCGGAGCAGCTGGGTATCGGCATGTCACTGGCACTGCTCACCACGCTGTACGGGGTGCTGTTCTCGAACGCAATCTTCATGCCGGTCGCCAACCGCCTCGACTCCCTCAACAACGCCGAGATGAGGGCGATGGCCCTCATCGTCGACGGGGTGCTGGCGATCCAGGCCGGTGCCAGCCCCCGCATGTTGGTGGAACGCCTCGAGTCCTACCTGGTGCCGGCGCAGCGTATCGGACATCAGGCCCGGGCCAAGGGTGGAGCCGAGGCCGCCTGATGGCCAGGCAGAAGAAGCCGGTCGACACCTCGCAGATCGAGTCGGATCTGCGGTTCGCGGGAACCTATGGCGACGCCATCACCCTGCTGATGTGCTTCTTCGTGCTTCTGTATGCCATGTCCCAGGTGGATGCCACCAAGTTCGAACTGCTCGTGTCGGGCCTGGACGACCCGTTCGACAACACGTCGATCGAAGAGGGCCTCCTCGACACGGGGACCGGCATCGTCGGTATGGGATTCACAGATCCGCAGGCAGGCACCAGGATCGAAGCCATCGAACTGGTCGAAACCCCCGATAGTCCGCCCGGCGAGACAGACGACCCCGACGACAGCAAGTTCCTCGACAACGACGAATTGAAAGAGGTCCAGGAGAGACTCGTCGAGGCACTGGCCGCCTACGGTCTCGAGGCCTCGGTGTCCCAACGACTCGACAGCCGCGGGTTGGCAGTCTCGATCGCAACCGACGACGTGTTGTTTGCGAGCGGATCTCCCAACCTGTCGCCCGAGGGAGCCGAGATCATCGCCTCGTTGGCTCCGATCCTCGCCGAGTTCGAGAACCTCATCCTGGTCGAAGGCCACACAGACACCGTGCCCCTCAACGAGAACGGGTACACCAACTGGAACCTCTCCGCTGATCGCGCCCTGGCAGTGCTCCAGATTCTCGAGGCTGCAGCCATAAACCCGGTGCGCTTGTCGGCGACAGGGTACGGAGAGTTCCGCCCCGTGGCCGACAACGACACCGAATCCGGTCGGGCCACGAACCGTCGGGTCGAACTCGTGATCGTTGCGGCGGCACCTGTGACAACGGAGAACTGAAATGGCAAAGGGTAAGAAGCAGAAGAAGTCCGGAGAAGAGGTGGAGGGCGAAGAGGAGGGCGGCGGTGGTGGGAAGAAGAAGATCATCCTGATGGTCGTCCCGGCGCTTCTCGCCATCGGTGGCGGCGCGTTCTTCTTCCTGGGCGGCAGCGACGATGCATCCGCCCCCACCACCACCACCATTGCACCCATCGAAGGTGAGGTCATCACCATCGAAACGCTCACCGTGAACCTGGTGGGTGAGGAGAACCGCTATGCCCGCCTCGGGTTCGCGGTGGTACTCGACTCCCTGGCCGACGCCGGCGCAGTGGAATCCAAGCTCCCTCTCCTGCAGGATGCCGCAATCGGCGTCATGGTCCACTACGACTCCACCACGCTGCAGAGCGTCGAAGGCCAGGAACAGCTCCGCCAGGAACTCACCGACGCTTCGATCGCCCTGTTCCCGGACGGCGAGGTGCTGCGGGCGGTGCTCACAGAACTGATCGTGCAGTAGGAGAAGCTGCCAGCGACCGGCTACCAGCCACCAGCCAGAGTGGCTTCGTCGCTCGTCCGCTCGTAGCTCGCACACCCCTTCAGCGAGGTGGGCAGCTGCCGACGGGGGTGTCGTGAGCAAGCAAGTGGTCTCTCCCATCGTGGTTCCCGAGTTCGCGCCGCAGGCGGCGAGTCGGGGGAATCGCAACATCGAGGTGCTGGCGGATGTGCCGGCCCTGATCACGGTGGTAGCGGGACGAACCGAGATGACGCTCAGGCAGTTGAAGGAGCTCGCCGAGGGCGACATCATCACGCTCGACCGCAGCCCTGACGCCACCGTCGACATCTTTGTCAACGGAACCCACATCGCCCGGGGAGATGTGATCGTGCTCGACGACAGCATCGCCACCAGGGTGTCGGACATGGACCCCCGGCCGGAACCGCACTGAAGACGATGCCCGCTTCCACCCTCCCCACCCTCTTCATCTTCGTGGTGGCCCCGCTGGTCATCTGGTGGTTGCGGCGTTCCCGGGTCGGCATAACCGGTGGCCTCCGGGTCACTTCGCGCACCGGGCTCACTCGCAACGGCGTCGTGGCCGTCGTGGAGACAGACGGCCGCCGCTTCCTGATCGGCGCCACCGACCACGGCATCAACCTCCTCACAGAACTGGCTCATCCGGATGATGAGCCGAACACGGAAGAACCGTCGCCAGGTCTCGACCTGGCGATCGGCACAGGGCCAGGGACGAGCCCGATCGATGCACTGCGCAACATGACAGTGCGGAAACCGACTCGCCCCGGAATGCCCCGTGCCCACCATCGCCCGTAGCCTCACCCTTCTCGCGCTTCTGGCAACGCTGTGGACGGCGGCGGCCGCTCCTGTGTCCGCCCAGACGCAGCCCGATGGGGGCGTCGGAGTTCCCGGCGACGACCTCGAGGTCGACACGCCGGGGACCCGCCTCGACATTCCGGCGGTCGTGGTCCCGCCGCCCGTTGAAGTCCCCGACGTACCGTCGATCTCGGTGCAGGTGAACGGCGTGGAGGGTGGGCTCACCCAAACGGTGTCCCTGGTGCTGCTGCTCACGATGGGGTCGCTGCTGCCCGGGCTGTTGCTGCTCACCACCAGTTTCACCCGCTTCATCGTGGTGCTCGGCCTCACCCGCAATGCCATCGGCATCCAGACCGCTCCCCCTGGGCCGGTACTGATCGGGATCGCTCTCTTTCTGACCCTGTTCGTCATGAAGCCGGTCCTGACCCAGGTGTGGGACGACGCCGCCCAACCCCTCATCGACCAGGAGATCAGCCTCGAAGACGCCTATGACCTCGGGTATGCACCGCTCCGCGACTTCATGCTGTCGCAGACCAGGGAAGAGGATCTGCGCCTGTTCCTCGACATGGCCGAGGGCGAGCAGCCCGAATCACCGTCGGAGATCGGTGCCACCGTGCTGGTTCCCGCCTTCATCGTCTCCGAGCTTCGCACGGCGTTCCTGATCGGCTTCATGGTGTTCATCCCCTTCCTCGTGATCGACCTGATCGTGTCGACCATCCTCATGGCGCTCGGGATGGTGATGCTCCCGCCCACCTTCATCTCGCTTCCCCTCAAACTGCTGCTCTTCGTGCTGGCGGACGGGTGGGTACTGCTGATCGGATCACTGGTCTCGTCGGTGAACGGCGGTTGAGATGAGCGATGTCGAGGTCATCGAGATCCTGCTCAGCTCCATCGATCTGACCACCCGGTTGGCCGGTCCGATGCTGGCCGCCACCCTTCTGATCGGGGTGGTGGTGTCGGTGATCCAGACCGTCACGCAGATCCAGGAGATGACCCTCACCTTCGTGCCCAAGCTCGTCGCTGCCGCCGCCATCCTGGTGTTCGGCGGCAACTGGATGTTGCGGGAGCTGGTCAACTGGACGACACTGCTCTGGGAGCGGATCGGATCGATGTGACGTGGAGGCGTTCTTCGACGTCACGATGATCACCGGCATCATCGCCGCCGTCACCCGGGTCGGGGCATTCGTGATTGCATCACCCATCCTCAAGGCCTTCCCGGCGCCCGGCCGTACCGCCTTCGCCCTCGCCGTCGGCCTCGCCCTCGCCAGACCCACTCCCCCACCACCGACCCTGTCGGGCTTCGTCGTGATCATGGCGACGAACGTCGGGGTGGGAGTCGTGTTGGGATTCCTCACCGGCATCCTGTTCCATGCCTTCGAGGTGGCGGGAACGATCATCGACATGAACTCGGGCCTCAATGCCAGCATCATCTTCGACCCTCTCACCGGCCAGGCGAACTCGGTGTTCTCCCGAGGGTTCAACCTGACCGCCGCCGCCCTGTGGCTGGTGATGGGCGGCGACCGCCTGGCGGTGGAAGCCCTCGGAGCCACCGTGGCGATGCTGCCGCTCGACGGCGCCCTGTCGTTCTCGTCCGGGCTCGCCGACACGGCGGTGACCCTGGTGGCACAGATGCTGATGGCAGCCGTTCAGCTCACCATCCCCTCGCTGGCCGCCCTGATGGTGGCCGAGGTTGCTCTCGGCGTCGCCTCCCGATTCGCCCCCCAGGCCAACATCTTCGCAATCGGCCTACCCGCCAAACTCATCGCCACCCTCGCCACCGTGTTCCTGGTCGTGGTCGCCTTCCCCGGTGCGATGGAGGCGTCGATCTCCGACACCCGCGACATCGTGATCACGACGATCAGAGGATTGGGAGGGTGAGGCTTCGAGCTTCGAAACCACTCTGGCTGGCAGCTGGCAGCTGGTAGCTACTCCTTCTCCGCCAGCTCCCGGAACCCGTCCGGCACTGATGCTCGGTTCTCGTCGAGCAGCACCGATGCCCGGCCCACCGCGGCCTTTCCGAAGCGGGCTCTGGCTTTGTCGATCTGTTCGTCGATGGAGCGTTGGGCGGCTCCGGCGGGGCTGCCGGCTCGGGTGGGGTCGCCGTCGTCGAACGGGAGCTCCAGTTGCAGGGCTTCACCCGGTTCCAGGTGGGAAACGCTGATTCCGACCAGGGTCACAGGGCCCTGGCGACCGACCCTGGCTGAGGCGAGGAGCGGGAGCCCGGCGTGGTGGAGGGCGGCGGTGGTCGACACTGCCGCCGGCAGGGTGACGGCTCTGGTGGCGCTGGTCATGTCCGGGAAACGCGCCCGCACGGTGATGGTGCGACCCGCCCTTCCCTTCTTCCGCATCCGGCCCGAGACCCGGTCGGCCAGCATCAGGAGCACCTTGGCGAGTTCCGCATCGTCGTCGAGGCCGCGACCGAGGGCACTCTGGGCACCCACCGATCCGGCCCGGCCGCCCAGCGTCACCCGCCGCCCATCACGATTCCATGCCAGGTTGTGGAGATGACTTCCGGCCCCCGGGCCGAGCCAGCGAACCAGGGTCTGGCGGGGCGTGGCCGCCAGCTGGCCGACGGTCTCCACACCCCGGTCGAAGAGCTTGGCGTCGGTGACGGGCCCGACACCCCAGATCACCTTGACCGGAAGACGGTGCAGCCACTCGATCTCGGAGTCCGGATCGATGTCGAGAAGACCGTCGGGCTTGGCCTGGGCCGAGGCAACCTTGGCGAGGAACTTGGTGGAGGCGATGCCGACCGAGATCGGCAATCCCACCTCTTCCCTCACCCGACGCCGAAGGGTCGTACCGATCTCCACCGCCGACCCGAGCAGATGGATGGACCCGGACACGTCGAGGAAGGCTTCATCGATCGAGATGCGCTCGACCAGCGGTGTGACATCGTGGCAGATGTCCATCACCCGCTCGGAAAGTTCCACGTACCGGTCGAAGGACCCGCCCACCACCACCGCCTGCGGACACAGCTCGAGGGCCTGTCGGATTCCCATCGGCGCCGACACCCCGAACGCCCGCGCCTCGTAGCTGGCCGCCAGCACCACTCCCCCACCCACCAGCACCGGTCTGCTCCGCAGCTCGGGACACAGCAGCTGTTCCACCGATGCATAGAACGCATCGAGGTCGACATGAAGAATGTGCGCCGATCCCACCCTCTGAGTATCGCGAAGGGGAGAGACAGAAACCGTTCACGGAGGCTCGTTCACCGTTGACCGTTCTTGCGAGCGACGAGCGACGAGCGACGAGCGAGATTGGCTGCTGGCTCGGAACGTCCGACGTCCGACGCAACACGCAACACGCAACACGCAAGGAACGTTGTGGAGCCGGTCCGGTACGTTGTACGTTGTACGTTCTACCTTCCGGGCGTTCTGCGTTCTGCGTTCTGCGTTCGGCGTTCGGCGTTTGGCGTTTGGCTTCCTTACCTGGGCGACCGCGTGGCCGACCGGTGATACATCAGGGATGGAGTAGTGATGCCCACGGACGCGGCACAACCCTCTGCTTTGGCGTGCCGTGAGCGAAGACAAGTCTCAGAAAACAGAAAAACCGACACAGAAAAAGAAGCGTGACGCGAAGCGCAAGGGGCAGATCCCCAAGAGCGCCGAGATCGGTGTCGCCGCCTCGTTTCTGACTGCGCTCATCGCGTTGCGGATGTTCGGTCCCTCCACCGTGCGGGTCCTGCTCGAGGACGCCAAACACATGATCGGTTCCGCCGGCTCCAATCCGTCGCTCGAGTCGGTCTCGTGGCTGGCCGGATCGATGTTTCTGATGGGGGCCGGGCCGTTCCTCGCCCTGGCGGTCGTGATCGGATCGGCGGCCGGTATCGCCCAGGTCGGTTTTGTGCTCACCCCCGAGGCTGCCAAACCGAAGATCTCCCATGTCAGCCCCAAGCGTGGCCTCGAGAAGCTCAAGCCCGCCACCGCCTCGTGGGAGCTGGTGAGGACCATCCTCAAGTTGGGGATGTTCATCGCCGTGGCGTACGGGCCCGTCAAGGACGGCATCGAAGACCTGGCGGGGACCCGGAATCTCGACCGGGCCATCGCCGATGTGTCGACCGTGGTGTGGGAGATGCTGGTTCGGGCGGCGGCTCTCGCCCTGGTCATCGGGATCGCCGACTACGTGTTCAACCGGTGGAAGAACACCAAGCAGCTCAGGATGAGCAAAGAGGACCTCAAGCAGGAGTACAAGAGCAGCGACGGCAACCCGCTCGTCAAAGGCCAGCGGCGCCGCCGGGCCATGGAGATCTCCCGCAACCGTCTCATCAACGTTGCCTCGGCCCACGTCGTGGTCACCAACCCGACCCACTTCGCAGTCGCCCTCGCCTACGAACCGCCCGAACCGGCCCCCCGGGTGGTCGCCAAGGGAACCGACCGTCATGCCAAGCAGATCCGGCGGATGGCGGCGCGCCATGGCGTCCCGATCGTCGAGAACCGTCCCCTGGCCCGGTCGCTGTTCCAAAGGGTCAAGGTAGGGGGACTCGTGCCCAACGCCCTGTATGAGGCCACGGCGGTGGTTCTGGCCGAGGCCTACCGACGTGGTGGACGAAGGAGGGCCGCATGAGAGGCAAGTCGGCGATCCTGATGCCGCTGGCCCTGGTGGCCGTGGTGCTCATGATGGTGGTTCCGATGCCACCGGCACTGCTCGACAGCATGCTGGCCCTCAACTTCATGATCTCGGTGCTCGCTCTGCTGGCGGCCATGATGCTCAAGGACCCGTTGGAACTGTCGGTGTTCCCGTCCTTCCTGCTGGTCGCCACCCTGACGCGGCTGGCCCTCAACGTGTCGTCGACCCGGCTCATCCTCCTCGACGGCTACGCCGGCAAGGTGGTCGACGCCTTCGGTGGATTCGTCATCGGCGGCTCGGTCATCGTTGGCCTGGTCGTGTTCCTCATCCTGGTCATCATCCAGTTCGTGGTGATCACCAACGGCGCCGGACGCGTCGCCGAAGTGGCGGCCCGCTTCACCCTCGACGCCATTCCCGGCAAACAGATGGCCGTCGACGCCGACCTCGGCTCCGGACTCATCAACGAGGCCCAGGCCCGGGAAACCAGAGCGAAGATCTCCAAAGAGGCCGACTTCTACGGCGCCATGGACGGTGCTTCGAAGTTCGTCAAGGGCGATGCCATCGCCAGCATCATCATCACCACCATCAATCTGATCGGTGGCCTGGCCATCGGACTCGGCACGATGGGCATGGAGTTCGGAGAGGCGGTCGACACCTTCGCCCGCCTCTCGGTCGGTGACGGTCTCGTGTCCCAGATCCCCGCCCTGCTCATCTCGGTTGCCACCGGTCTTCTCGTGACCCGGGTCGGCTCAGACAATGCCCTCGGTTCCGACGTGACCCGACAGGTGTTCGGCAACCCCGACGCACTCCGGGTCACAGCCCTGGTGATGATGGGAATGGGGCTGCTCCCCGGCCTTCCCAAGCTGCCGTTCTTCGGGCTGGCAATCCTCCTGCTGTTCCTCTCGACCAGAACCCTCGCTGATCCGGACGCCGAGATTCCGGTCCCGGGTGAGCCCGAACTGCGGGTAGCCCCGGACGATCCCGAAGCACTGATCGAACGGATGCGGGTGGAGCCACTCGAGCTTCACCTCTCCCACGAGATCCTCGACCTGGTCGACCCCGAACGGGGCGGCGACCTGATGGAACGGGTCAGGGCGCTCCGTCGCCAGATCGCCGACGAGCTGGGAGTGGTCATCCCGCTCCTGCGGGTGCGCGATGACGCCTCACTCCCCGCGTCCACCTACACGATCCTCATGCGGGGCACGGAGGTGGGACGCGGGCTGGCGCCACGCGACCAGGTGCTGGCGCTCCCGATGGGCGACGGCTCCGACCTGAGAGCCATGGGCGGCACCTCGACCACTGAACCTGTCTTCGGTCTGGAGGCGTACTGGGTTCCCGACTCGGCCCGAACTGCGGCCGCCGCCACCGGCGCCACCGTGGTGGACCGTTCGTCGGCGGTGGTGACCCACCTGGCCGAGGTGGTGAGGTCGAACGCCTCACGCCTGCTGAGCCGCCAGGACGTCTCGATGCTGGTCGACGGGCTCCGCTACGACGAGCCTCTCCTGGCCAACGAGGTCGGCAGCGATCACCTGCCGCTGCAGACGCTCCATGCCGTACTGAGGGGACTGCTCGACGACCGGGTTTCCATCCGCGACATCAGCCGCATCGTCGAGGCCGTCGCCTCCAAAGCCGCCGAAACCCGGTCCATCGAAGCGCTGGTGACGGCGGCGCGGGTGTCGCTGGGCTCGGCCATCGTCGCCAAGATCGCCCCCGAGGGTCGGCTCAAGGTCATCACCCTCGACCCGGCACTGGAAGCCTCCTACCACGAGGCGATCCGCGACGTGGACGGCACCTCACATCTGGTACTCGACCCGATGCGCCTCGAACGGCTCCGGGCCGACACCTTCGCCGCCCTCTCGGCGGTCACCGGGGAGGCGCTGGCGCTGGTCTGCAGCCTCGCCCTTCGCCGCCCTCTGCAACGCACCCTCAACTCACTGGGTGTCGACCTCCCGGTCGTCGCCTATCCCGAACTACCCGGACATCTTGACCTGATTCCGATTGGAGTGATCGAACATGGCGAGCCAACCCATGCCGGCTGACGACACCACCACCATCACCATCGAGGCCGACACCGTCGAGGAAGCCCTCGGGCGGCTGTCCACCGAGCTGGGCCCGGGTGCCCGGATCGTTCGCGCCGACCGCGTCCGCAAAGGCGGGATCGCCGGGTTCTTCGCCCGTGAGGTCATCGAGATCGAAGCGGAGGCACCGGAGAAGGGCGCCGGAGTGGCCGGCGCCTTCGACCGCTTGCTCGCCGCCGCCGAATCGGCCGTGCCCGCCGCCGACCCCCACGAGTCGGCACCTTCCCCGGTGATCGCCCGGCCCACGTTGCCGACGCCGGCGCCATCCACCGCTCCGCCGGTGATGGTCACCGTCGACTGGGACAGCGCCAGGATGCTGGAGCTGGGGCTCCCCGGAGTGCTGGTTCAGGCCGTCGCCTCCCTCGACCCCACCGACGACCTCGGCCATCTCACCGCCCTGGTGGCCGCGCTCGCCCCGGTGTGCGGACCCCTTCCCACCGGACCGGTCAGACTGATCGGTGACCGGGCCGTCCGTCTCAGAACCGCCGTGCCGGTGGATGAAGCGCTGACCGGATATCTCCATCTGGTCGTGGGCGACGAGCTCCCCGAGTCACTCCCCGGTGTCCCGGCGGTCGTGTCATGGGTCACCGATCGCGGCGCCCCCCGGGCCATCAGCCTGGCACTCGGTACCGGCGCCAAGCTCGGATTCGGCATGGGAACCGCATTCGGCTCACCCGCCCGCCGAATCTCGGCCCTCGACGCCGCCCTCGCCATCCGTGATCTCATGGAGCGGACGTGAACGGACAAACCCTGCTCAAGCGCATGATCGCCACCGTGGGCCTGCTGCTCATGTTCCCGATCGGGCTCCAACTCGTGCAGGGAACCCTCACCCCCAACGACGCCGCCATCCGTGCCGCCGCCGTCTTCGTAGCCGTGTGGATCGGCCGCTCCCTCGCCGCCCTGGCCCCGGGAGGACCCACCGTTCTCCTGCCGGCAGAGCCGGTGGCCGTCAACGAATCGAGCTGAGCAGCAAGCAACCAGCTGACCAAGCTGAACAGCGAGGAGTCTTCATGGTCACCAGCGCAGCCCCGCAGTGGCCACCAGCGAGGACATCAACTTGGCCGTTGACAAGGTCGAGGCCCCTTCCGTGATCGACCACCGCTCGGCTTGCAGAAGACCGTCCAGATCCTCTCTAGCCCCTGATAGCGTCACCAGTAGATGGTCGGTGCGGTGATCGCCACGTTCCCGGGAGGATGATGTGCGGGCAAGGCTGATGAGATGTCGGCGAGCGACGATCGCATTGATGAGTGGGCTGATCCTGCCGTTGTCGCCGGTCGCCGTCGCGTCGACCTGCGCCGCCCCACTCGACACCGATGACGTTCGGGCTGCGATCGCAGGCCAGGATGTCGTCTCGGTGGACTCCCGAGCGCTGGGGACCGTGGTGCGAGTGGTCGAATGGACAACCACGCATCTGTACCCCGACGTGAGTGGATATCGGCGCCAGACGTTTGCACCCGTCTCGCGCATCTGGGGCGAGTTCACGGTGAAGCCCTACGGGCTGGTGCTGGGCGGGGAACCCTCCACCCTCGACGAGCCAGATGAGTGCGGACCCGGTTTCGACTCCCGGGAAGCCGGCAGCCGCTTCTACGAGATCCGATTCTCCACCAGCGGCGCCATTGATCTCCCAGGTTTCCAGCTCACCGCCGACGACGAGGCCGCCCTGACCGAGCTGCTCGGACCGCCAAACGAGTTCGAGCCCCCGACACCCCGGCCCGATCTCCGACTTCGGAACGATGGATCGGCGAGCGCAGTCGCGGGGGGATCGCCAACCGCGTCCGCCCCGACGACGGGGATCAGCGACGGACCTGTGATTCCAGTGAGCGCAATGGTCGCAGCGGTCACCGTCACAGTCATCGTGGCTGGCGTTGTTCATCGACGCCGATCCGATCGCGGCACGGGATAGTCCGGTCGGCGAGACGGCAGGGTGGCTGGCCCTTCGTTGCACCTCCAGCCAGGTCAACCGACCCGGTGTCGCTTGCGACCGATCCGACGATACCCGCCCTGCTGCCGACGGGACAGAGCCGGCGAGAGAGAGTCCGCGTTGGAGGGTCCCCTTCGCCGAGGTCCGGTTCAGGAACCCGGCACATCGCTCCGCACGAAACTGCGTGTCTCACCCCCGCAGGTGACGGTGACGTACGCAATTTCGGGTCAGGGGTCGATCGTCGCCGGAAGCTGGCAGCTCTCTTCTCAACCGGCAATATCGACTTCGTCCGCCATCGCGGCGAACACCTGGGCGGTGGCGTCTGCGAACAGCCGGGCTTCGCTCTCCACGAACTCGACATGGTCGGTCAGGTCGAGCCGCTTCATGGCCGCCTTGAAGGGCATGTCGAGGCAACGGGCGGCGGAGTCGTCGAAGGGCGCAGACATCGCCGCCGCCAGGGCTCTCTCCATGACGGTCTTGGGCCGGTGATGGTTGGCGAAGATGGCGACGATCTCGGTGGGGAGGTTCCACTCACCGAGCATCTTGGCTCCGACCTGAACATGGTCTTCGCCGTAGGCCATCTCCTCGCGCTTGAGCATTTGAACGTCGTCGACGCCTTTCATCCACTGACCGCGCCGCCAGTTGAGGAATCCTTCATCGGAGGCGACGAGGCCGGCGGTGCCCGCGCACGAGAACAGGCCCGCAACGAACAACTGCTCGTTGTCGGCTCTCGAGAACCCGAGGAGTCGGCCGATCAGTTTGGCGGCCCGGCCGATGACCAGGGATTCCTCCCACAGTTCCGGGGCGCCCCAGGTGTCGACCAGCTCCCGGTTGAGGGAGGCCATGGCGAGCGCACCCACCGACCGGCACCCGACCCGGATGACGGCTTCGAGCACCGTGCCGACCGGATACACGGCACCGACGTAGGCGGAGTTGGCGAACCGGACCACGGCGGCCGCTGTGTCGGGGATGGTGGCGACACGGGCGGCAACCTCGTAGAGATCGGGATCGGCCGCCATCGAGGCGCTCCACAGTTCAACTTTTCTCGCACCAAGGTCCATGTTCGATCGGCTCCTGGGTCACCGGTCGGCCGGCGCGGCAGCCGGGATAGTCATCCGGGGGCGGGTTGACCGACTCACCTCGTCACGAGTGCTGGTCGCGACGAGGACTGCGCCAGCGGCTCGTCGAGCCGGAAGGCATCCACATAGCGGTGGGCCTCTGATTGCACCGAGACGACGTGGCCGGCGAGTCCCAACTCTTCGAGGGCGGCGGCGAAGGGGGCATCGTGACACCGGGCCACCGACCCGGCATCCAGGACCGTCATGCCCGCCCACAGCGCCAGGTCGAACCTGGTGCGGGGTGCATGGTGCAACGCCACCGCCTCGATGATGGCGGTAGGAAGGTTCCACTCGTCGAGCAGCCGTGCCGCTGCGGTCACGTGGTCGATCTCGAACGCCATCCGCTCGCGGTGCAGCAACTGCTCGTCGGTGATGCCACGGCTCCACTGCCGGGACCGCCAGGCCAGATACCCGGGATCCACCTGGAGCAACGATGCGGCGCCCGAGCACGAGAAGAGCCCGGCCACGAACAGCTGCTCCCCTTCCCGGTGCGAGAACCCCATGATGCGACCGATCACCTTGGCCGCGCGACCGACGGCCAAAGACTCCTCCCACAGTTCGGGGGCGCCCCACCCATCGACCAGGTCGCGGTCGAGCGAAGCCATGGCGATGGCGGCAACCTGACGGCATCCGATCCTCACCACCGCATCGAGCACGCTGCCCACCGGGTAGACAGCCCCCACATACGACGAGTTGGCGAACCGGACCACCGCGCTGGCCGTGTCGGGAATGGTTGCAACGATGGCGGCCACCCCGTACAGGTCAGGCTCCGGGCGGGTGGCAATCTGCCACACCTCGAGCTTCCGCTGGGTGACGTCCATCATGGATTACCTGTCGGCAAGCACTACTCGCGGGAAAGCAGAGGCGGTAGATCGCAGAACGCAGAACGCAGAACGCAGAACGCCAAGATCCCATCTGGGAAGAAGGGTCGGGACCGGGCACCGTCCCGGGTTGATCCAGCCCGATAGAACGGAGGCGAGCGTACCTGTGTCCGGGCGTTCGGCGTTCTGCTCGACACTCGACGGTTCAGATCGCAACCGGCGACGGCGGGTCGCCGTTCATCCCGCCTCGTACAGCGCCACTCTGCCGGCGGCGGCTGCTTCGAGCAGGGGTTCGGCGTCGAGGCGGGTGCGCCAGTTCGACTGCTCGGACATGCGGGCCACGTAGGCGGCGCGGGCTCGCTTGCCGGGAGCGGCCTCGGGCGAGGCCTCGATGCCCTCGTACTGGGTGGCGAAGAAGGAGCGCATCGCCATCAGGGCCTCCGAGCGGATCTGCGAGACCCGGGCCTCGGTCAATCCGAGATCGTCGGCGATATCCTGGAGGAGCTCGCCCTCCAGGTAATAGCGGGAGATGACCTCTGCCTGGACACCGGGCAGATGACGAACCGCCTCGACCAGGGAGCCTCGCAGTTCGCGTTGCTCGAGGGCGGCGTCGGGGAGGATCTCGGTGCGGTCCTCCTCGACCCGGTCCACCAGCGTGCTCTCCTCACCTTCGGTGGGTTGATCGAGGTGAAGCAGGGTGCTGGTGGCGGCATGTGCCTGACGGGCGTGGAGTTCGTCGGTGCTGATTCCGAGAAATCCTGCGATCTCGTTGCTGCTCGGGGGTCGACCGTTCTGCTCTTCGAGACCGGTGTGGACGTCCTGGATCTCGCGCAGGCGACGACGGACCGAGCGTGACGCCCAGTCCCGGGTGCGGGTGGAGTCGATGATGGCGCCGCGGATGCGAATGGCGGCGTAGCGGGCGAAGGGAATGCCCGACTCGGGATCGTACCGACGGCTCGACTCGACCAGCCCGAGCGCTCCCGCGTTCCAAAGCTCCGCCCGGTCCACGTGGCGTGGGTAGCGTGCTGCCACCTCGGACACGATGTGTCCCACCAGGTCGAGCGTCTCGGTTACGAGAGTGTTCTGTTGCTCCGCTGTCAGTGATGCCATGATGTCGGACCCCCAATGCCTTATGTGTCCTGTACGAGGTAGGCATCGGGATAACGGGGGCTGACTCTTGAGGGCCATATTGGAGTAGTCACCCCTCAAAACGCGCAACCTCGAGAAGATCCGCCGACGGGGCCCTGGTGATGACTTCGGCACTCGCCACCCCAACCCACCAGGACCTGATCGCCATCATGTCGAATCAGAGGCGGCTCCTCGAACAGCTCCTCTTTCGACATGCCGAGATCTCGATGCTGATCGCAGCCGGCGAGCACCGCTTCGTCGGGCGCGCCATCGACGAGGCCCTCGAGGTGGAGGCGGAGCTGGGAGCCGTCGAGCTCCTGCGAGCCATGACGACGATCGGAATCGACGGCGACGTCCCGATCAGCAAGATCATCGCCGGCGCCCCCACCGATGCCGCCGCCATTCTGCGCCGGTTGGCCGATGACATGGGGCGGCTCCTCGAGGAGGTGGCCCGCTACCGCACACAGGCCGCCACCTGGGCAGGTGAACGCGCCGAGATGGTGGCGCGGGCCGTCACCGGTTTCGGCGCCCAGACCTACTCGGCCGGTCGGGGGTTCTGAGGCTTCAGCCCGCTCGCCTTGGTCATGAGGATCGAGGCCTTGAGATCTGTCGAGGCGGCGGCGGCCCGGTTCTCGGCCTGCACCTGCTCGTAGATCTCGGCTCGATGCACGGCCAGGTTGCGGGGTGCGTCGACGCCGATGCGGATCTGTCCGCCCCTCACTTCCAGGATGGTGATCACCACGTCGTTACCGATGACGATCGACTCACCCGACTTCCGGCTCAGCACCAGCATCAGTTGGCACCCAGTGGAAGCTCGGCACGCAATGGGTAGTCCTGGTCTGTGAGCACGATCTGGCGGCCTTTCCGAGTTTTCACGTTCACCACGAACGGACCGAGCAGGTTCATGTGAGCCGACCTCTGCTCGGAGTCGAGGGTCACGGCGCAGAACACCACGGCGTCCTGTTCGGCCTCGATACCCAGGCCCGACTGATCCATGTCGGTCAGCACGGGTGAGTAGTCGGGGAAAAAGAGCCAGGGAACTGCCACGACCATCGCCAGATCAGGGTCGTCGACGCTCTGGAGCAACTGGAATGCCCCGTCATCGACGATCTCGACCAGCTGGAATCGATGGGCATCGGGGAACCCCGGAATGCCATCGTCGAACTCGAGATGTTGTTCTTCCATCGGTGTTCTGGTCCTCTTCCGAGACGTAGAGGACACAGGCTAACGCCCACTCACCTCAGGAACGAGGCAAGTGAGGGTTGAAGTGACTTGGCCAGGGCCGACTGGGCGGCCTGGTAGGCGGTTTCCTGGATCTGGAGTTCCATGATCGCCTGAGCCATGTCGGTGTCTTCTGTCGCTGACAGCGACGTGCGGAGGGCCACATCGTCGGCTTGTGCCCGGAACATCGCCTTCTCGATACGGTTGGCCGAGGCGCCCACGGTGGCTCGTGCGGTCAGGATCCGGTCGAGCGTGCGATCGATGGCGTCCAGCGAGTTCTGCAACCCTGCCTTGTCACCGGTGTTGAGCTGGGTCTGGATCGACTCCAACAGCGTGAAGACGTCCTCTCCGGCGTTGAACCCGAAGACCTCGTCGCCGGTGACGTTCACCTTCACGACGTCGGTCTCCGAGACCCGGCGGGTGACCTCGCCGGCGTCGCCCTGGTAGGTCCAGGTCCCCGCCACCTTCTCCACGGCGTCACCACCATGGAAACCGGCGAAGAGTGGTCGTCCGCTCAGCTTGGCGTTGGCGAGTGATTGGAAGGACTCGGTGGTCTCTGCGACCTCCACTCCCATGGCGGCGAGCTCGATGGGGTTGGCGGTGCCGTTGCCGCCGAGCACGGCCAGCTCCCGGACCCGTTGCAGCTGATCGACCATCGTGCCGAGGCGGGAGTCGGCCAGGTCGCTCCACATGAGGCCGTCCTCGGCGTTGCGCTGGGCCTGGGCGTTGGCCGCCAATGATCCCCGCAACCCGATGGCTGCGTTCATCCCGGCCACGTCGTCACTGGCGACATGGATCCGCCGACCGGTCGCCAGATCACGCTGCGAGCGTTCGAACTGCCCGAGCCTGGTGTTCATTCGTTGGACCGCAAGGTCCACCATCATCCTGTTCGTGATTCTCATGTTCACCGGTCATCACCTCCCGACGACGCCCATACGGTTGATCACGGTGTCGAGCGCCTGATCCACGGTGGTGATCACGCGGGCAGCCGCCTCGTACATCCGATGAAACTCCATCAAGCTCACCATCTCCTCATCGACCGACACCCCGTGACTCGAGGTACGAGCCAGTTCCGCCGACGACGAGAGTCCGGCCTGTGTCTCCGCCGAGGTGCGGGCTGCGGCGGACTCCTGCCCGAGGGCGGTGACGAAGGCCCGGTAGGAGTCGGACAAGGACTGGGTTCCACCAGAAGCCGACATCGACGTGCGGAGGTCGGCCAACTGCTGAGCCACCGCGCCGTCGAACGCCGGGTACGGGGGCCCGGCGGTGGCGGCGGTCGCAAGATCGGCGGGGTTGGTGACCAGTCTTGTCAACGTCAGCGCAGGAGCCAGCGGGTCATAGCCGAGCAGATCGCCTCCGGCAGCGCCGGTAGCCGTGAACCCACCATTGTGGACACCGTTGATGGCGGCGGCGACGTCGACCGCGAAGTCGTTCAACCGGGTCA
>JBHJOH010000120.1:0-11785 GCA_050329955.1 Acidimicrobiia bacterium
GTCCGCTCCCACGATCTCGGCGACGCCGACCCGGTGGCCGACGAGGTCCGGTCCCTGGTGTTCTCGCTGCATCGCATGGCGTCCGGATCCGGCTCTCCGGGCGCCCGCCAGGCCACGGCGGCGGCATTCGCCCATGCCGTCGGGACTCTGCACAGCCAGGTCCTGGCGCCGATCGAGTCGCATGGTTCCGGGCTGGTGGTGGTTCCCACCGGTGTCCTGCACCGATTGCCATGGCATGCCGTGGCCCGGGGCGAAGTAGTCACGGTGGCACCGTCGGTGGGTTCCTGGCTCCGTTCCACCGCCCGCTGGAAACCGCTCAGCAACGAGGCGAGAGTGGTGCTGGCCGCCGGACCCGAGCTGCCCGGGGCCCGTTCGGAGGTCGAGGCACTGGCGCCCCGCTACCCGAACCGGGTGCGGCTCACCGGCCGCTCCGCAACGGCGGCGGCGGTGCTGGAGGCGCTGGAGGGTGCCTCGCTCGCCCATCTCGCCGCCCACGGCACCTTCCGATCCGACAACCCGCTGTTCTCGTCATTGCAGTTCCACGATGGCCGCATCACCGTCTACGACCTCGAACGGGTCCGGAGGGCCCCGACGGTGGTGGTCATGCCGAGCTGTGACACCGCCGTGAGTGAGGTCATCGAGGGCGACGAGATCCTGGGGCTGTCGGCGGCTCTGCTCGGGATGGGCGTGGCCGCCCTGGTGGCGCCGGTGATCCCGGTCCCCGATCGGGCCACCAGGCCGCTCATGCTCGACCTGCACCGCCATCTGGCCACCGGTCTCACCCCCTCGGCTGCACTGGCGGCGGCGGTGAACTCAGCCCCCGATTCCGATCCCGAACAGCAGGCCGTCAGGTCGGCGTTCGTGGCGCTGGGAGTCTGAACAGCTTCGCCTCGCGTATCTGCGCGCCCAGATGTATCTACGGCCCATCGCGTTGCTCTCTGACAACATGAGCCTGGCAATCACCCCACAACCAGGTCGCCCCGTATCCTGGGGTGTCGTGACAGAAGACTCCATCGCCGACTTGCTGACCAAGGCCGCCCAGAACGATCGAGCAGCGTGGCACACGCTGGTCGATCGGTACCACCGACTCGTATGGTCGGTGATACGCGGCTTCCGGCTGGACTCGGCCGCCGCCGAAGACGTCTTTCAGACCACCTGGCAGCGACTGATGGAGCACTGTGACCGGATCCGGGAGCCTGAGCGGCTGCCCGGATGGTTGGCGACGACCGCGCGCAACGAGGCGCTGCGGGTGATCAGACAGCAGAAGCGGCAAATCCCGTCGGAGTTCGAATATGACGTGGCGGACCCCACCAATGTGAGCTTCGACGAGATGCTGGTCGACGATGAGACCCAGCGTGCCGCCCTGCGAGCGTTCGCCAAGCTGCCGGAAGACGCCCAACAGCTCCTCCGACTGCTCTGTGCGGATCCGCCCCTGGACTACTCCACCATCTCCGAGATGGTGGGCCGCCCCGTCGGCAGTCTGGGCCCGACCCGCCAGCGGATTCTCGACAAGCTCCGCAAGCTGATGGAAGACGAGCTGGAAGGAGGGTCCGGCAGATGACCAGGAACCTGAACGATGAACAACTCCTCGGGGTCCTTGCCCGAGCGCTCGATACGGCCGATGCCGTTCCCGAGCATGCCCTGGCTGCTGCCTGCGAGATCCTGAGTCCCTCCAGCTTCGAGGCCGAGATGGCCGAACTCGTCTTCGACTCCGCCACCGAACGCCTCACCGGCGTCCGCAGCGCCGAGACCGCCCGCCAGGTCACCTTCCGCGCCCCCGGCGTCGAAATCGAGATCATGGTGATGGCCGAAGGAGCACGCCGTCTCATCGGTCAGCTCGTCCCGCCCCAGTCCGCCACCGTCGAAATGCACTTCGATGGCCAGGTCCGCGAGACCGGCACCGACAGCCTGGGACGGTTCCAGTTCGCCGACGTGCCCACCGGATCCATCCAGCTCGCCGTCACCACCGAAGACGGCGGCAAAGTGATCACGGAGTGGATGGTTCTCTGACGAGCGACGAGCGACGAGCGACGAGCGACGAGCGACAGCCAGGAGCCAGGAGCCAGGAGCCAGGAGCCAGGAGCCAGCAGCCAGAAGCTCTCTTCACGGGATCAGGATCACCTTGCCCGTGGTCTCTCTCGCTTCGAGCATTCTGTGCGCTTCCGCTGCTTCGGCCATGGGGACGCGGGCTCCGATGCGAACGTGGAGCCAGCCTTCGGCCATCCAGGTGAACAGGTCGAAGGTGCGTGCTTCGAGTGCGGCCCGATCCGCCAGGTAGTGACCCATGGTCGGCCTGGTCAGGTAGAGCGAGCCCTCCCGCATCAGGGTGAGGGGTGAGACAGGGTCGGCGGGGCCGGAGGCGTTGCCGAACGTCACCATCATTCCCCGTGGTCGGAGCAGGGTGAGGCTGCGCTCGAACACCGTCTTGCCGACACCGTCGTAGACGACGTCGAGGGCCCGGGGGCCGATGACCGACTCCACCGCTTCGCCGAAATCGACCGAGGAGTAGTTGATGACGTGGTCGGCGCCGGCGTGGCGGGCGAGTTCGGCCTTGGCGTCGCTACCCACCGTGGTGAACACTTCGGCACCGAGATGTTTGGCGATCTGGGTGAGCAGCAGGCCGACTCCGCCGGCTCCGGCGTGGATGAGGCAGCGGTGTCCTGAGGAAAGCGGGAACGTGTCGGTTGCCAGGTAGTGGGCGGTGATGCCCTGCAGCATCACCGCTGCCGCCGCTTCGAGGGCGACTGCGTCGGGAACCCGCACCGCTTGGCCGACCGGTACTGCCACCCGTTCGGCATATGACTTGGGGGCGCTGGCCCAGGCCACCCGTTCGCCCGGGGAGAAGTCCGACTCGCCGGGCGCCCACAGCACCGTCCCGGCCCCTTCCATGCCGGGCGTGAAGGGCAGGTCGACGGGATAGAGGCCTGAGCGCTGGTAGGTGTCGATGAAGTTGAGGCCGGCGGCGGCCACCTCCACGATGAGCGAATCGTCGCCCGGCTCCGGTTCGTCGCCGGCGGCCCACTCGAGAGTCTCGGGTCCGCCTGCTGTCGACACTCGAATGTGATGCATCTCGTCCTCCAGGGATCAGTTCGGGGTGGACGGCGGGGTGACGGTCCACCCTCGCCGGGTGAGCTCTTCGGCGAGTGCCGCCGCGCTGAACGTCTCCAGGTCCGGCTGCCAATCCAGATGGATCGGTCGGTCGGCATCGAGCAGGCGTTCCACCGTGTCTCGCAGCGTGCGTGCCCACGCCTTGCCCTTGGCGTCGGCATGATGGCTGAGGGTGGCGTCGGGGTTGACGGTGAACACCCTCGCCTCGATCTGGGGATTGGTGCGCGACCCCTTCTCCCCGTAGACGAGGATCACCGCCCCCGACGGCACATCCTGAATTCCCCCCGCTGCGATGAAGTCCCCGACATACGCCCACCCCGAGCTCTTGGTGTGGTCGATCGAATACACCACCTTCGCCCAGTACTTGTGTCGCTCGTCGCCGACCATCGGGATCTCGACAGCGACGATCGGGGCCGTCTCGCTCATTCGGCGAGCGTACCGGGAAGAGCTGGCAGCTACCAGCTCCCAGCTTCCAGCCAGAAGCGAGGAGCCGGATCAGGAGCCGGTAGCACTGGAGGGGCCGGGCCCTTGCGGACCCGGCCCCGGGAGGAGGAAGGGAGGGATGCTTCCCCTTCTCACCTGATGAACGATCGGTCTCGGTCGCCCCTGATACACGAAACCACTGGCAGCTGCCAGTCAGCGGCTTTGTGGCTCGTCGCAGGGGACGTCCCAAGGCGCCGAGCCGCTGACCCTCGATGTGCAGAACGCACGCGTCGCTCCCACCTTTTGCACAATGTGCAGAACACACGCGTTTGGCTCACGTTCTGCACATTGTGCAAAAGGTGGATAGTCGCTCGTCGCTCGTCGCTCGTCGCTCGTCGCTCGTCGCTCGTCGCTCGTCGCTCGTCGCTGGCTAATATGTGCAACCACATGGTTGCTTCCGACCCCTCGCTCATCCCCCGCAGCACGGTCGTCTCTCATCGCGTGATGCAAGATGCGGTCGATGTGGTGTGGAGCCGTCTCGTCGGCGAGCCCGAGTCATGGCTCGGCGCAGGGGCACTGTTGGATGCTGTCCCCGGCGGGCGGGTGAGCTTCGATGGTCACCGGGGCATCGTTCGTAGGGTCGATCCGGGTCGCCACCTCTCATGGGAGTGGAGTGCCGACGGTGACCCGGGATGGTCGGTGGTGGAGGTCTCGATCACCGTCGAGCACGGATCCACCATGGTCGACGTGATCGAACTTCTCATGGCGTGGGAGTTCGAGTCGTTCCCCGCCCAGGACGCCGGCGGTCCGGGTGGGGCCCCGGTCCCGGCTGGTGTCCGATGAAGCCCGACGTGTTCTCGGCGTTGTCCGACCCCACCAGGCGGGCGATCTACGAACGGATCGGCTCGGAGGGGGCATGTTCGGCATCCCACATCGCCCGTGACGCCGCCGTCAGTCGCCAGGCGATCGCCAAACATCTCACGGTGCTCGAAGAAGCCGGGCTGGTGACCCGTCGCCGGCAGGGCAACCGAGTCGAGTTTTTGGTCACCGGCGAAGGGCTCGACGAAATCGACGCCTGGGTGGGCCGGGTTCGGGAGTGCTGGTCGGAACGGCTGGCAAGACTGGATCGAGCTTGAACGCTCTGGGGCGGTCCGGCCCGGTAACCTGAGCGGCGATGGCCACCCTTCGACTGTTCGCCGGCTTGCGAGACGCTGCCGGAACGCCCCGGGCCGAGGTGCCCGGTTCGACCGTCGATGAGGTCCTCGCCGAGGCGGTCGCCAGATTTGGGCCCACCTTCGGCGCTTCCCTGGAGCGCGCTCGGGTGTGGGTCAACGGTGAGGAAGCCGATGGCGGCGACGCCGTCGGCGACGGCGACGAGGTCGCCCTCATCCCCCCGGTGTCGGGCGGATCCGGCACCATGGTCGCCACCGCCGGCGTCAGCCCGGGGGCGTTGATCCTGGGAGCGCTGGGAGCCGCCCTGGTGGCGGCCAACGTCTTCGGTACCGAGGCCTGGGTGGCCGCCGCCATCGTTGCCGGAGTTTCGGTGTGGGCCGCCGACGTGGCCAGCGTGCTCATATCGCGCGACCGCGACCTCCCCGTCATCCCCGTGTTCGTGACGGTGCTGGCCGCCGTGGTCGCCACCCGCATGCTGGGCGGCGTCGGCCTCGCCGTCGCCGCTGCCGTTGCGGTGATGGCACCGATGGTGTGGGGAGTGATATCCGAGACCGCCCGGCTCATCCAGATCATCGCCCCCACCGTGTTGGTGTCGCTCATCGCAGGTTCTGCCACCGCCTCGCTGTTGCATGTGTCCTTCACGCAGCCCACGACCGTGCTCGGGGTCTACATCGTGGTGGTGCTGGTGGCCGTTCCCGCCGGCGCCCTCGCCGAGCGGATGCGCACCATGCCGTTCGGAGATCCGTTCACCGTGGTGGCCTTCACCGCCATCGGGGCCGCCCTCGTCGCGGCCGCCATGTGGGAACTCGAGCTGGCGGGCTACCTGTTCGTCGGAGTGGTGCTGGCGGTGGGTCTGGTGGCCGGTCGGGCTCTGGGTTCGATCATCCGCACTCAGGCGGTCTCGCTGGTCGATCGTCCCCCCGGACTCACCTGGGCCATCGACGGCGCTGTGATGGCCGCCGCCCTCTACTACCCGATCATCGCGCTGCTGGGATGATCGGTGGGGCAGCCGAGTCGGGGCTGAATGGCCTCCAATACGGCTCGCATGACTAGCATGCTTGTGCTCATGCGCAGACGATCCCCCCGCCGCGCCACTGTCTTCCTCCTCACACTGGCCGTCCTTGCAACGACCGGTCCAACGCCCGCGTTCTCGGTCACAAAGGCTGAGGTGGAGCGGGTGTGCGCCGCCTCCCAGGCGCAGTACACCGAATACCTCGAGGCCCGGGCCCGCTTCGAGGAGGCCGCTCTTGCCTACGAAGAAGTGCTCAACGACATCGACGTCACCACCCGCAAGCGCGAACGGGTTGCCAACACGCTGTCCCAGCGTGAGGCCAACATGGTGGAGGTTCAGGACCGGATCGAGGAGCAGGCCGTCCAGCTGTACATGCAGGGCGGCAACGCCGACTCGTTCGTGTTCTTCGCCGACTCCGTCGACGAGTTGATCACCGGCACCGAGTTCCTCGCCGCCACATCGGAGTCCGATCTCGGCTCTCTCGACGACCTCCTCGCCCTCAAGGCCGACATGGAGGGCTTCCAGTCCGAACTGGTCGACCTCGATGCCGAGTTGCGGGTGGTGGAAGCCGAACGGGCCGACATCGTCGACACCCAGCAGCAGGCGGCCGCCGACGAGCAGGCCGCCTTCGGTCGGCTGTCGGGCGAGTGCCAGGATCTCCAGGCCCAGTACGAGGCCGAGCAGGCCGCCGCCCGTGCCAGGGCCGCCGCGGAAGCTGAAGCCGCAGCTGCCGCCGCAGCCGGTGGTGGCGGTGGTGGCGGTGGTGGCGGAGGCGGTGGCGGTGGCGGCGGCGTCGGGGCCATCTCCGGGTTCCAGTGCCCGTTCCCCGGTTCCTCGTTCATCGACTCGTGGGGATTTCCCCGCTCCGGTGGCCGGCGCCACAAGGGTGTCGACATGATGGGTGGTCACGGCAACCCGATCATCGCCGTAACCAGCGGCACAGTCTCGGTGGGGAACGGCAACCTCGGAGGACGCACCATCTGGCTGGTCGGTGGCGGCTACGGCTATTACTACGCCCACCTGAGCGATTGGACTGTCTCGAACGGAGAATCGGTGTCGGCCGGTCAGGTGATCGGGTACAACGGCGACTCCGGCAATGCCCGGGGCGGTGCCCCCCATCTCCACTTCGAGATCCATCCGGGTGGCCGTGGCGCCGGCGCAGTCAATCCGTACCCCACCGTCGCTCCGGCGTGCCGCTGATCCGCGTCGGGCATCCGCTGGGAACCCGGCTGCCAGTCGTCCCGGAGCGGCGATACAGGTAATGTGAACCACATGCAGTCACGCCGCCGAATCGATCAGGTGCTCGATCCCGAGTTCGTGGAGGGCATCGAAGGTTTCGACCTCGACGAGATCCGTTCCAGACGCTCCCTGGCCGGAGACGTCGAGAACGAGCTGTCGTATTACCGGCGGCTGCTGCACGGCCGGATGGATCTCATCCGATTCGAGCTCCGGCGTCGCACCGGCGAGGAGACCAGGTCGCTCATCGAGGCCCTGCCCGAGATCCTCGCCGACCCCGAACCGGCCGGGAACCATCGGAGCGGCCGCTATGAGGTTCCCGAGCTCCCCATGCTCCCGGATGTCGGGAAACGCGACATCGACCACATCCTGGGTGGCGACGTGTTGCTGAGGCTCGGCGAGCTCGGCGACGACGAGCTGACCACCGCGCTCGAGTCCATCTCTGAGATGGAGGGCGAGATCAGTGAGCATCGGCGGAGCGTGCAGAAGGTCGAAGACGTTTTCGTGGAGGCGCTCGCCTCCCGATACCGCGTCGGCTGAATTCTTGCTCGCCCAGGTCCTTCGATCCGGTCTCGTCGAAGCTGTTCACGACGGTGCCGTGGCGGTGGTCGACCCGAGTGGGGGTATCACCCACCGCTTCGGCGACGTCGAGCGCTCCTTCTTCCTCCGATCGTCGGCCAAGCCCTTCCAGGCTTCCGTGACCCACGAGCTGGGTGGGCCACTCAGCGACGAGGAACTCGCCGTCACCTGCTCGAGTCACGACGGCGACCCCGTCCATGTGGCCATCATCGAGGCGATCCTCGCCTCGGTCGGGCTCTCGGAGTCCGATCTCGAGTGTCCACCCGACTGGCCGGGCTCCCCGGCGGCGATCCGGCGCGTCGCCGCAGCCGGTCACCTGCACCCTCGCCGAATATGGCAGAACTGCTCGGGCAAACACGCCGGAATGCTGAGGGCGTGTGTGGTGCAGGGATGGCCCACCGCCGGGTACACACAGGTCGAACATCCGATCCAGCAGGCCATTTCGGCGAGGATGATCGAGGTCTTCGGGTCCGGCACGGTGCCGGTGGGCGTAGATGGCTGCGGGGCACCGGTGTTCCGGGGCTCCACGGCCGCGCTGGCCTCGGGCTTTGCCCGGCTGGTGTCCGAACCGCGCTACGAGGTAGTGGCCCGTGCCATGAGCCGTTTCCCGGCGCTCACCTCGGGAGAGCGCCACGTCGACCTTCCCATTGCGGTCTGGCTGGGGGGTGTGGCCAAGCGGGGGGCGGAAGGCTGCCTCGGTGTGGCGCTGCCCGATCGGGGAGCGCTGGCGGTGAAGGCGTGGGATGGGGCGGAGCGGGCGGTGGCCGCCGCGGCGCTGGCTGCGCTCGACCAGGTCGGGTGGATTCCGCACGGTTCGCGCAAGAACCTGGAATCAGAACTGGAACGGGCGGTGTTTGGTGGTGGGCGGGCCGTGGGAACGGTTGCAGCGAGCTTTTCCATGGAGCGACCGTGAGACGACACCAGGACTGGGGTTCGGCCGGCTTCGGCCTTGCTCCGGTGGCAGAGGCCACCGGGCCGTTTCCGCGTGCCCGGTTCCTCGAGCTGACCGCCACTCCCACCACCGACATCTTCGAGCACGACTCGGGCCTGGCCGTGCTCTCGATCGGGGACAGTCAGGTCGTGTTCGGCGGCGAGGCCGATCTCACCGACTATCACGCCCCGCTCGGTGACGGAGTCGACCGGCTCTTCGCCGAGATCGCCGGCCAGGTCGGATCAGGCTTCGTGTTCGATCTCGACTCGTTGCCGCTGGAAGCGGCCGAGCCGGTGGCCAAGGGGCTGGAGATGGCCGGGCTCAGCGCCGGAATCGAGCAGCACTCGGTGGCGGCAGTGCTGGCGCTGCCCGAAAGCTACGACGGCTATCTCGATGCCATCGGCAAGAAACAGCGTCATGAGGTCCGCCGCAAGCGCCGTCGCTACGAGGAGACGGTTGGCGAGCTCCAGTACGAATCGCACCACGCCGACGGGTACGCCTTCGAGGAGTTCGTTCGGTTGCACCGGCGGTCGACCGGGTCCAAAGGCCGGTTCATGACGCCGGAACACGAGAAGTTCTTCCGATGTTTGATCACAACCCCGGGGTGGCGGCTGGACATCCTCAGGATCCCCGAAACAGAACGAGCCGCTGCCTGCCTGTTCGTGTTCGTCGACGAAACCGGGATGTATCTCTACAACTCCGCCTACGATCCCGATCTGGCCGAGGCCTCCCCGGGGGTGGCCATCCTGGGGGCAGCCATCGAGCAGGCGATCACCGAGGGACTTCCCCGCTTCGACTTCCTCAAAGGCGACGAGATCTACAAGTTCCGGCTCGGCGCCACCGAACGACCCCTCTTTCGGGTGACGGCCTCATCGTGATTCGCCGGGTTGCCTACCTCTCGATGCACACATCGCCGTTGCTGCAGCCTGGCTTCGGTGATGCTGGTGGGATGAACGTCTACATCGATGAACTGTCCCGCACCATGGCGCAGCGGGGCGTCGAGGTCGACGTGTTCACGCGTCGCGACGATCCGTCACTCCCCAAGGTGGTGGAGGCGGGCCCCGGCTACCGGGTGCACCACGTCGACGCCGGTCCCGCCAAGCCCCTCCCGGTAGCCAGGCTCGCCCGGTATGTCCGGCAGTACGCCGATGGGGTGTTGTCATCGGTGCGCGATGAGTCGACCAAGCCCGACATCATCCACAGTCATTACTGGCTGTCGGGGTGGGCGGGGTTGATCGTGAAACGGTGCCTCGAAGTCCCCCTGGCCAACTCGTTCCACACGCTCGGTCGCGTCAAGGATCTGACCCGCCGCCACGACGAGCCGCCAGAGAGCCTGCTTCGCATCGCCGCCGAGCATGAGGTGATCGAGGGTTCGGACTGCGTGGTGGCGTCCACCCCGCTCGAAGCCGAAGATCTCATGGACCACTACGGAGCCGACCCGACCCGGCTGTGCACCTCCCCACCCGGCGTGGACCACAGCGTGTTCAGCCCCGGCGATCGAAACCGGGCCCGCCGGCGACTCGGACTCGGCGAAGGCCCGGTGCTGCTCTTCGTGGGGCGTATCCAACCGCTCAAGGGAGTCGACGTCGCCGTCGACACGCTGGCCGCGGTGCGGTCGACTCTGCCGGACGCTCGCCTGGTGATCATCGGCGGGCCGAGTGGTCCGGCCGGCTCAGACGAGTACGCCGCCATCGTGGAGCGGATCGAACGCCTCGGCCTGACCGATGCCGTCACCATGCTGGCACCGGTCCCACACGTCGACCTGGCCGTTCACTACCGGGCGGCCGACACCCTGGTGTTGCCGTCGCGTAGCGAGTCCTTCGGTCTGGTGGCCGCCGAAGCGCAGGCCTGCGGGCTACCGGTTGTGGCGACCCGGGTCGGTGGCCTGGTGCACGTGGTGTCCCACGAGCGATCCGGCCTGCTGGTCGACGGGTGGGACCCGGCCGATCACGCCGCGGCGGTGCTGTCGATCATCGTCGACCCCGCTGTCCGAGCCGAGTTCTCCCGGGGAGCAACCGAGTGGTCAGAACGGTTCTCGTGGGACAGCACCGCTCACAGGTTCCTCGAGCTCTATCAGGGTGCGATTCAGCGTGTCACCGGCTCGTGACACTCTGGTCGGTCTGATCGACGCCTGGGTCGCCGATCCCGACGGCGACGTCGTGTACGCCGAGGAAGTAGAGGGCCGCTGGGCGACACGGCTCCGACAGGAGTGTCGCGAGGCAACCACCATCTGGTGGGATGTGCGACAGCGCACCATCACCGCCGAGGCCTACGTTCTCCCCACGCCCACCACCAACCACGCCGAGGTGTACCGGCTGTGTCTGATCCGCAACGCTTCGGCGCTCCGTGTCCACTTCGCCCTCGACTCCGAAGAGGCGATCGTGCTCCGTGCCCGCGTACCGGTCGAGCAGGCCACAGCTGAAGTCCTCGACCAGGTTCTGGCCGAGATCCATCAACAGGTCGAGCTCAGCTTCCGGCCGTTGGTGCGAATGGCGTTTCAATAGGCGAGGGGCGAGGGGCCGATCCTCGAGGGTCGCGAAATGTCCTGCTGAGGAGTTGTTCACAGGGGGTTGTGCACAAGACCCTGTGGATACATGTGGAAACGGTGGACAACTTCACTACCGCCCACTGACGGTGGCTGGGGGAGGGAGGGTCTGTCACGCTGCGTCGTGACTACTCACTTCGAGGTCAGGAACGACCATCTTGACCCCCAGAACGGTCATCGGTAGCTTCGTGAGTGCGACGCCCGAGGTGCTGAATCGGGAGCCATGAACCGTTCGGGGAAGTGCGGAGAGGGCTCACGAGGAGGTTCCTCGGGCGCTTGCATCTGCTCGTAGCTCGTAGCTCAATCGATACACGCCGAGCCCTGCGACCCCAGCGGGGAGCACAGGTCACGGTTGGAGCGTTCGAAGACGGCTACGGCCTGGAGCAGTCGGGAGACAGCGAATTCCGGGAGTCCGGAGATCAGCACCATCGTTCCGGTGGCTCCGTCGTCGGCGGGAGCGTCGGGGGAGCGTCGCATGAACACGACGGTGGCGAAGAGTGTCCCGTCCTCTGCCCGGGTGATGCCGACGCCCATCCGATCGAAGTCGCCGAGCGCGTTGGCCCGGTGGCTTTCCGACTGCATGAACGCCTGGTGGATGGTTTCCACGCTGGGCCCACGCCCGACATTCTCGCCCAGCAGTTCCCAGTCGGAGGCGTACGAGGTGAGCTGGCCGGAGGTGCTGTGGTAGAGCTCACCCAGCTCGACCATGCCCGCCGTGTGGCCCCGAGCCGACGCAATCAGTCCGATGTCCGCCGCCAGCGGCTCCAGTCCCGCCTCG
>JBHJOH010000121.1:0-10873 GCA_050329955.1 Acidimicrobiia bacterium
ATGTCGGAGTTCCGAAGAATCCTGCTCGGCGGGTACGCCACCCTGGTCGAGCGACACGGCGACGAGTTGGTGGCCGCCGACGGCCGCAGCGTGGGAGCCGACGACGCCGTGCATCTGCCCCCGGTCGAGCCCACCAAGATCATCGCCGTCCACCTGAACTACCACAGCCGGGTCGACGAGTTCATGACGAAGCTGCCGCTGGCGCCGACCTACTTCCAGAAGCCGGTCACCGCCTTGAACTCACACCGCGGCCACGTGGTGCGGCCCGAGCGGTGCCGGTGGCTCAACTACGAGGGCGAGATCGCCATCGTGATCGGCCGCACCTGTCGCAACGTGTCGCCTGAGGAGGCGGGTGAGCACATCGCCGGGTACACCATCGGCAACGATTACGGCCTCCACGACTTTCGCGACACCGACGCCGGCTCGATGCTGCGGGTGAAGGGCTCCGACACGCTGTGCCCGCTCGGACCCGGGCTGGTGACCGGCTGGGACTTCCGCGACAAGGCGATCCGCACCCTGGTGAACGGCACGGTGGTGCAGGACGGGACCACGGCGGAGATGGAGTGGGACATGCACTACCTGGTGGCCGACATCGCCCGCACCATCACGCTTGTTCCCGGCGATGTGCTGCTGTCGGGTACCCCGGCGGGATCACGGCCCGTTCAGCCGGGTGACGTGGTGAAGGTCGAGGTTGAGGGTTTGGGTGCATTGGAGAACACCATCGTGTCTGGTGCCACTCCGATCAGGGACGATGTCGGAGCCCAACCGACCGAGAGCGAAGAGGTGATTTCGACGGCGATGGGCGGCGACTGGGAGATGCGCGGGATCCGAGCCCCTCGCGGCCCCGGAGCCAAACACTACGAGAGCGCCGTCGACGAGTAGGCGCTCGGTGTTGTGTGCATGTGCGGGCGCCAAGCGCCCGCACATGCACACAGAACCCCCGCTGCCTCCCGCCGAGCCGGCCAGGCGGTAGCGTCGGGGCGTGACCCAACTCGACTCGCTCGCCACGCCCTCGCTGGTGCTCGACCGCCCCCGGCTCGAGCGGAACATCGGGCGGATGCGTTCCCGTATGAGCAGGTTGGGGGTGGCGTTGCGGCCGCACATGAAGACCGCCAAGTCGCTCGACGTCGCCCGGCTCGTGTTGGACCGACCCGACCAGGGCGTCACCGTGTCGACGCTGGCCGAGGCCGAGGCGTTCGTCGGCGCCGGCATCACCGACATCCTCTACGCCGTGGGGATCGCACCCGACAAGCTCGACCGCGCCGGCGCCTGCGGCGCCCAGGTGGTGGTGGACTCGGTGGCGATGGCACAACGGGTCGTCGCCCACGGCGAGCACCGGGTGTGGATTGAAGTCGACTGCGACGGGCGCCGATCGGGTGTCGATCCCCACGGACCGGACCTCATCGAGATCGGTCCGGTTCTCGGCCCGATGCTGGCCGGCGTGATGACTCATGCCGGAGGGTCGTACACCGCCGGCTCACATGACGAGCTGATGGCGTTCGTCGCCCGGGAGCGGATGGCGGTGGTGACGGCCGCCGAGCGGCTCCGTCACGAAGGACTCGACTGCCCCGGCGTCAGCGTCGGGTCGACGCCCACCATGGCATCGGCAAACGACCTCTCCGGTGTCACCGAAGCTCGCCCCGGCGTCTACATGTTCATGGACCTCTTCCAGGCCGGTCTCGGGGTGTGCGCCCTCGACGACATCGCCATCTCGGTGCTCGCCACCGTGATCGGACACCGCTCCGACGGCGCCATCGTCGACGCCGGCGCACTGGCCCTGTCACTCGATCGAACCACATCCTTCCAGGAGGTCGATCGCGGATTCGGTCTCGTGTGCGACCTGGACTGCGCACCCTTCGGCGAACTCGTCGTCGATCGGGTCACTCAGGAGCACGGGGTGATCGTGGGTGGCGGACAGCTGCCATTGGGCTCCAAGGTCCGCATCCTCCCCAACCATGCCTGCATCACCGCCGCCGCCCACGACCACTACCGGGTGATCGACGACGGCCGGGTGATCGGACGTTGGGACCGCATCACCGGTTGGTGAGGTCGATCGGCGGACCAACCACCCGGCTGGCGTGCCGGGCGTAGATCTCCGCCATCCTCTCCGGGCTGGGGGCGTCACCGTCGGCAAGTCCGGCCACATACTCGCCCCGCTCCTGGAACAGGTCTTCGATCCCGCTCGGGACACCGATCCCGAGGGCCCGGATCGGCCCGGGACCCGGGTTGGCGAAGGCGTGGCGCTCGCCGCCGGGCATCCAGGCGCAATCCCCGGGACCTGCTTCGAAGATCTCATCCCGCAGTTGAACCAGCAACCGCCCCTCGAGCACATAGAGGACCTCATCGAAGTCGTGGATGTGCAGCGGCGGACCCCCCACCGGGAGGAGCCCTTCGTACACGCTGAGACGGCCGTCACTCGATGCCGCCTCCACCAGCATCCGGAACGGCCCCACCGACCGGACCGACTGGTGAGAGCGAAGGAAGTAGGGATCCATTGGTTCAGACTACGGGCGCAAGGTGGTGTGCGGCGACGGGGCGTTCGGGAGACCACAATGATGGGATGCGCGCTGCTTTGTACCGATCCCTGGGCGATGCCCACGACGTGTTCGAGATCGCCGAGATCGAAACTCCCACCCCTGGGCCTGGTGAGGTGCGGGTCAAGGTCGTCTACTCGGCGGTAAACCCCACCGACTGGAAAGCCCGCCGCGGAAAGAGGAGCCCGGATATGCCGTTCCCGTACGTGGTGCCCAACCAGGACGGCTCGGGCGTGATCGACATGGTGGGTCCCGGCGTGGACGGACGCCGGCTGGGCGAGAACGTCTGGGTGTGGTTTGCGGCGGCGGGCAGACAGCACGGCACCGCCGCCGAGTACGTCTGCCTTCCCGAGCATCAGGCAGTGCGACTGCCCGAGGGTGCCACGCTCGAGCTCGGGGCCTGTCTGGGCGTACCGGCCATGACCGCCCACCGCTGCCTGTTCTGGGACGGGCCGATCGAGGGCCGCACCATTCTGGTGACCGGAGGCGCCGGGGCGGTCGGTCATTACACCATCGAGCTGGCGAAGCGGGCTGGGGCGAGGGTGGTGACCACGGTCAGCTCGGACGAGAAGGCGGCGATGGCGCGAGCGGCCGGTGCGGACACCGTGATCGACTACACCGCCGGAGACCCCGTGACCGGCATCCGGGTGGCGGCACCGGGCGGGGTGGATCGCATCATCGAACTTGCGCTGACCACCAACCTGGAGTTGGACCTGGCGGTGGCGGCGCCGGGGGCGACCATCGTCACCTACACCACCGAATCGGAGCTGCCCACGCTGCCGGTATTCCGGCTGATGGCGGCCAATCTGACGCTGCGCTTCATGCTGCTCTACGGCGTCCCCACCGAGGCGCTCATGCTCGCTGTCCACGATGTGACCGCAGCCGTGGCTGACGGCGCGCTGACCGAGCTGCCGCTGCACCGGTTTCCGCTCGAGCGGATGGCCGACGCCCATGCCGCCGTCGAGGCCAAGGCGGTGGGGAAGGTCGTAGTCGAGTTTCCCTGACGGCGTCAGTCGTCGATGGCTCTCCGGAGGAACGCCGCCATCTGACCGCGAGTCACCGAATCGTCGGGGCAGAACGCCGTGGTTGTGCAGCCGCGGGTGATCCCGGTGGCGGCCAGCCATTCGATGTCGGCGGCGAAGGTGGAGCCACCGGTGTCGGAGAAGTCCGGCACCGAACCCGACGCATTCAGATCGGGCAATGCCCTCCGCAGGAACGCCGCCATCTGGCCGCGGGTCACCGAATCGTTCGGACAGAAACGGGTCGTCCCGCACCCGCGGGTGACACCGGTGGCGGCCAGCCATTCGATGTCGGCGGCGAAGGTGGAACCGGCGATATCGGTGAAGTTGGGAACCGGGCCGGAATCGTCCAGACCGGGTAGCGCTCTGCGCAGGAACGCCGCCATCTGGCCGCGGGTGACCTCCTCGTCGGGACAGAAGCGGGTGTTCGCCGGTGGGTTGCAGCCCCGGGTGATCCCGGTGGCGGCCAACCATTCGATGTCGTCCTGGAAGACCGAGTCGTCGTCGTCGCTGAACGACCCCTCGGAGCCACCCAGATCGTCGCCCTGGTCGGCGCCGGGTCCGAACTCGACGTCGAAGCTGGTTCCCGACCCGGACACGGTCACCTCGACGCCACCGACGGTGCGGCTCTGCCCACTCGGGATGATGTGGGCCGGGGTCCTGGTGTATTCGTCGATGTCAAACCAGTCGAATGGTGTGGCTGGCTCGGGAATGATCCGCCGGAAGCCCGGGATGCACTCATTGGCGGTGCACAGTTCGACCTTGTACACCTCGATGCCGGCCCAGTTCGAGGCGATCGGATCCCAGCTGGTGGGAGCGCGGGCTGCGAGCGTGTAGTACGAGTCGCCGTCCCAGATCACCGCCATCTGGTTGCCCGAGGTGGTGGCCGACAGCGTGGCACTCTCGCCGTCCGGGTCCACCACCACCACGGCGGTGGGATCGATCCACCCGGCGGCGTACTTGTTGATGGCGGCGGTCTCGTAAGGCAGGTCGAAGGAGCCGTACTGGTTGCCATCGGTGCCGTAGTTTCCCGACATCAGGTCCATGGCGTTGTCGTACTCGTCGGGACCGTTGCCGGTGTACGAGTGCGGCCACTGGATGAGGTGGCCGATCTCGTGGGCGGCGGTCACCGAGAGGTAGACGTCCCCGACGACGGCGATGCGACTGTTACCCGGAAAGCGTTCGTATCCGGAGCAGGGGTCGAGACCGCAGAAGAAGTTGCGGGCGTATCCGCCGCCGATCGGAGCGATCACCATGGCGGCCTCGGCGTTGCCGGAGGCACTTTCCGCCGCCGTGTCCTCGCAGGTGGCGATGTCGGAGCCGGCGTTGCCCCGCACCGTGAACACCGGTCGGTACGCCCCGCCGGAGTGGTACTCGAAGTAGTCGCCGACCTCGTCGTCGAGAATCGCCTTGTACTCCGATGCCGTCTGGGAGACGCCACAGGTCCACAGGTCGATGGCATCGTCGGAGAGGGTGTAGGCCTGGGTGAGGTTGACGCCCTGAACCAGGCCGAGGGGGTCGGTTGCCTGCACGGCCAGGTCGGCCGTGGGCGCACCCCAGTCGATGATCACGTCGGAGGCGTACTCCGCCCGGGCAAAGACCGGCTCGTCGTCGGCGCTGCCGGCCAACGGTGCCGACACGACCGTCGCCACCATCGCGATGACCGCGGCATGCCGCAGCTTGATGGACCTACCTGCCATGGTCTCCCCCATGATCGTCGGGAGGTCCGGCTCCCTCCAGGACCTCGGCCGCTCCCTACGGCCGCACGTCAAGCTACCACCGTGATCTCAGTACAGGCCCAACAATCGTCCGGAAAATGCGAGCACCGCGATGATCATGATCGGGCGGATCACCTTCTCGCCGCCCTTGACCGACACCGCCGCGCCCAGGGTCCCGCCCAGCGCAAACCCGACACCGAGGATGACCGCCGGAATCAGCTCGAAGTATCCCTGGGCCATGAACACCGGGAGAGCCACGAGTGAGACGGCGAGGTTGACGAGCACCTTCACCGAGTTGGCGGTGACGAGGTCGAGGCCGCTTCGGGCAAGTGCCACGATCAGCAGCAGCCCGATCCCGGCCTGGAACGCCCCGCCGTACACGCCGATCAGCAGGAACACCAGCAGGTTCAGCCAGCGGGGCCACACCTTTCCGTCGGCCTTGGGCTTGGGCTTGCGGATCGACAGTATGAGGATCGGAACCATGATGAAGCCAAAGGCCCGCTCGAACTGCTCGGTACTGAGTTGGCTGATGAGCAGCGAGCCGACCAGGGAGCCGAGGATGACCGGCGCCAGGACCGACCCCACCTTGCGGAAGTCGTGCACCCCCCGCCGCCAGAATTCGTAGGCGGCAGTGGCCGACGACGTGATGACGCCGAGGCGATTGCTGCCGTTGGCGGCGTTGCCCTCCACTCCGGTGAACACCAGAAGGGGGACGGTGAGCAGCGATGCCCCGCCGGCGATGGCATTGATGGCACCGGCCAGCAGACCCCCCAACCCCAACACGACCATCTGCCAGACTTCCACCGGGCGCCTCTCAGCAATCGATTCCGGCGAGGCATGGTACGCCACCACAGCTCCGCCTCGGCCGGTTGTGTCTCAGGAGTTTCGTAGGATGGCGGACATGATCGACCCGCATCCGGAGACCCCGGTCGACATCGTCCGCAGCGCCCGCCGCACCAAGACGGTGCAGGCGGCGATGGTCGACGGTCGCTTGCGGTTGATGGTCCCCGAGCGCATGTCCGATGCCGAAGCGCATCGCTGGGCCGAGCAGATGAAGGAGCGGATCGCACGCAAGCGCACCTCGTCCGCCATCGATCTGATCGAACGGGCCATCCGCCTCTCCCGACGCCACCGCCTTCCCACCCCCGACTCGATCGAGTGGTCGGATCGACAGCTGCAGCGGTGGGGGTCGTGCACTCCGGCCACCCGGGCGATCCGGATCTCGAACCGGGTGGCGGACATGCCTCCCTGGGTGCTCGACTACGTGATCGTCCACGAGCTCGCCCATCTGGCCGAGCCCGGACACGGCCCGGCGTTCCATCGCCTGGTCGACCGTTACGAGTTGGCCGAACGCGCCCGCGGCTACCTCATGGCCAAGGCGGAGTCGTAACCGGTCAGTCAACCCACTGCTTGGGAGCGGCCGGGTCGGTGGGCTGGTCGAGGTGGGCCACCAAGGCCGCTCCGAGGAACCGGAAGGTCCATTCCTCCGCCAACGGACGGGCGTCGCAGAACACGATCGGCACACTCGGGTAGCGGATCTGGAGGCGTGCCAGCAGGTCGGCCATGATCCCGGCAGGCATGTGATCGTGTTTGAACACCGACGAATACCTGTCCTCGACCACCACCGCCGCCCGCGGGTGGCCGGTCAGCTCGGACATCTGGAAGGCCAGTCCTCCATCGTTGAGACCCTTGGCCAGGTCGGCCAGGCTCTTGCGTTCCACCAGAGCGACCGGGACACCGTCGACCACCACGCCGTAGTCGCCCACCGGCAGTGCGGCCCGGACCGTCTCTGTCTGCTGGGCGGCGAATCGATACGGGTACCGCTCCCGGGTATCGATGGTGATGGTGAGCTCCCGTAGCGAGGAGGCGCGCCGTCCGGGGATGCGAACTCCCGGTCGGGAGGCCTTGGCGGTTCGAGCGCTCTGCCAGAAGATCGCCTCGCGGCCGTCCTTCAAACGGGTGAACACGAACTGGCTCCGGTTCTCCTGGCGCCGGTCGAGCACCAGGTCGATGGCGACACCCCGACGCTCACACGTCTGCACCCTCACGTCGTCGACGACCTCGAGCCCCGGCTGCCACTCGGCGTCGCCCGCCCGGTAACAGAACACCTTGGCGGTTCTCGGCCAGCTGTCCTTCGCCCTCAGCACCAGCCCTTCGACCGACACCGGAAGCCACAGCAGATACGGCAGCGTCGAGTCCAGATCCGGGTTGCGGGCCACGACGAACCTTCGCTCCATGGCTCAACGCTACCGAATCCCAGCGGAACGCTCGTCGGCCGGCGACCGCCGGGGTGTACCGTTTGCCCACAACGGAGGTGGTTGGTGCGGTGGGCCATCATTCGCCGAGCCCGGGCTCGTACGGCTGAGACGGTGCTGGTCGCCGCCTGGGAATCCGAGATCGCGGTCATGCGGACTCGGAAGTCGTCACACGACCCGGGTTTGGTCCCGTGCCATGACTGTGGCGCCGAGTCATCGTGGCACGTGAACCGCTGCCAGGGGTGTGGCACCGTCTACGACGAGCACGAGCAACGGTTCCGCGCCCGTATGTACGAGGCCCTCGTCCTCGGCGACTGATCGGTATCGTTACGGCGGTGCCAAATCTCGCCATCAGCCCGCGCATCCGCACCTCGCCCTTCTACCAGGCGACGCTGGCCGCCGGAGTCACCGACTTCACCGTCTACAACAAGATGCTGATGCCGCTGTCGTTCGGCGACCTCGGCGCCGAGTACCGACGCCTGATGGAGGCGGTGGCGATCTGGGACGTCGCCTGCGAACGCCAGGTGGAGGTGTCGGGGCCCGACGCCGACCGCCTCGTCCAGTACCTGGTCGCCCGCGACCTGCGCTCCATGAAGGTGGGACAGGGCAAGTACGTGGCCATGTGCAACCAAAACGGCGGCCTGATCAACGACCCGGTTCTCCTCAAACTCGAGGATCGCTACTGGTTTTCGCTGGCCGACTCGGACACGTTGCTGTGGGTGGCGGCGGTGGCGGGTGAGGGCGGATTCGACGTGGCGGTGACCGAACCCGACGTCTCGCCGCTCGCCATTCAGGGGCCGATGGCGATCGACCTGGCCGTCGACCTGTTCGGTGAGCAGGTTCGGGACCTCCGCTACTTCTGGTTCGTCGACACCCACCTCGACGACATCCCCCTCGTGCTGTGCCGATCGGGGTGGAGCAAGCAGGGGGGATTCGAGTTGTTCCTCCGGGACGGGACCCGGGGCGACGAGCTGTGGGACCGGGTGGTGGCGGCCGGCGAGCGCTACGGGATCGGCCCCGGGGCTCCCAATCACATCGAACGGGTCGAGAGCGGGTTGCTCTCCTTCGGTGGCGACACCACCCCCGGGTCGAATCCGTTCGAGGCGAACATGGCGGCCTACGTCGACACCGACACCGCCGTCGACTACATCGGAAAGGCCGCCCTCGCCGAGGTGGTCCGCACGGGCCCGGCACGGCTGATGGTGGGGTTGATGCTCGACGGTGACGCTTCCGACGCCTGGCCCCTTCCCGGGCGCGTTCCGGTGATGGTGGGCGACGACCAGGTGGGAACCATGTCGGCGGTGGTGCGCTCGCCCCGGTTGCGCCGCACCATCGGGCTCGCTCAGATCCGGACGAGCACGGTGGATGCCCAGACGCCGGTAGAGGTGGTGGCACCCACCGGTCGGTTCGGCGCCCAGATCCGGCCCCTCCCGTTCATCTGACCTGATGCCCCGTCACGACGGCTCGGGTGTTTCGATCGAATACCGGCAGTCCGGCGCGGGCCCGGACCTCGTATGGGTGTCAGGAGGCGGGAGCCGCGGCGACGACTGGCGCCGCTATCAGACGCCCGCCTTCGATGAAGCCTTCCGCAGCACCACCTTCGACAGTCGCGGGATCGGGGAGACCACCTGCGAGTTGCCGATGCCATGGCCGATCGAGGACTTCGCCACCGACACCGCCGACCTGATCAGGGCGGCGTGTCAACCTCCGGTCACCCTGGTGGGGTCGTCGTTCGGGTCGGCCATCGTCCAACAGGTGTGCATCGACCATCCGGAGCTGGTGCGGATGGCGGTGGTGATGGGTACCGGGGCGTGGAGCACCGGTTGGGGGTGGGACTTCCAGCAGGCCGAGATCGAGTTCCGGCGGGCGGGCGGACGACTCGACGGGATGATGGGCGTCACCCACTACGCCGCCATGCTGTACCCGGCCCGCGTCCTCGGCGACCGTGAGCTGTGGCCGAAGCTCCGCGACGAGCTCCTGGAGTGGATGGACTCGGGGGAGAACGAGGCGTCGCTGATCCCGCAGTGGGAGGCGTCCCTGCGTTTCGACCAACGTGCCCGGCTCCCACTGGTGCGGGTTCCGATGCACGTGATCGCCTTCGCCGAAGACGTGCAGGCACCGCCCCAGGACGGACGCGAGCTGGCCGAACTGGTCCCCACCGCCACCTTCCACCTGTTGGATGGGATGGGACACGGCTCCTGGTACGGCCACACCCATCATGAGGTCAACCACCTGATCCGATCTCTCATCCGCTCGGATTGAGGACGGTGGGCCGACGTCGGCTCGGACGTATCACTCGCCGCTGTGTTGGGCCAGCACCTGACCGGACCCACATCCACCAATCGACGCCACCGCCGACGGCTTCAAGCCCCTTGCACCCCGAACCCCGAAATGCAGTGAGGTCGGCACGGCACGTGGCAAGGGACCTCATTGAACCGCACGCCCGAAGGGACTTGAACCCCTAACCTCCTGATCCGTAGTCAGTGCGGACAGGTTCTGTGACCTCGGGGTTCACGTGAGAAACGTGCGTTGACCTGGGGTTTTCCCACTGGTTCGTTTGTGTCCTCTTGCGTCTGTTGTCGTGCTCCCGCGGCCCAGGCGCGGCCCAGAGCTGACGGTGGACCCTCAGGATCGACTCAGTCTCGCCTCGAACTCCGCCGGTGGGATCACCGGGGGATCCTGCTCGTCCCACTCGAGAAGGTCGGCATCACCGCTGACGATGCGACGTCGTGAGCGCGTGCCAGGTGGATGACGTAGTCGTCGTCAGGGTCCCGGGTCAGCGCCGGACCTGGCGCCGGATCGGGTCGAGGGTCTGCGGCGGTGGCCAAGGTCGTCACATACAGTTCAGCAGCGTCAATCGAGGTCCACTTCCGAATGCGCGACCGCTCGGTCAACACGCTGCGCACTCCCCGAGCAGCCGATCGCAGATCACCAACTCGAACCGCTGGTTCTGCAGCCAAGCCTGCACGATCCGGTGTGAAGGACCTCTGCTGATCGCCGCCGAGATCAACACGTTGGCATCGAGCACCACTCGCATCCGAGTTGCTCAGGACGCCGAGGTCCGGTGCCGGCGTCGGGCCCGGCTGACCTCTTCGGTGGCGATCCGTATCGCTTCGTCATCGTCGAGTTCGGAGCCAGCCACGATCTCGTCGAGCACACGTCGCGTTTCGCGGGTGTAGTACTCCCACGCAGACTGGCGTGACATCCCCAGGCTTTCGCCGATCTGGTCCCAGGTGGCGCCCTGGCTGCGCGCTACCTCTACCCGCTCACGCCGCAGCGCTTCGAGCTCCACATCCGCCCGAGAGAGCTCTCGCAGCGCCTCAAGCGGATCTGCTGGCAAGGAGTCA